>NZ_VFTM01000045.1:0-40360 GCF_006439555.1 Mesorhizobium sp. B3-1-6
CGCCAACTTCATGGGCTTCGTCAAACTCGCCGCTATCGCCATCTGGCTCAAATAGTTAAATCGTCACCACCGCCTAGCTGGGGTGCATGCTGAATTCGTGGAAAGGCGAGCTGGAGCGTATCCTGGAAAGCTCCCAGGACAGCGATCCGATCCAGCTCGTCATGGCGCTTCGAGAACTCGCGTAAACCGCCTCCCCTTCCCTTTCCCCGTAGCGCCCGGCTATAGTTCGAAATCCGCAACACAATCTGGTGAATGATGCCGCCTGAAAAAAAGGAAGTCCGTCCGTCAAGCCGGGGGGGACGCGCCCGCACGCCTGCATTCCTGAAAAACCAGCGTGGTGTGAAGAACTGGAAGGAAGCCAGCGCCTGGCTCGAATGGCGCGGCATCGAGGACATCGAGTGCATCACGCCCGACCAGGCGGGCGTCGCCCGCGGCAAGATGATGCCGTCCAAGAAATTCACTTCCAACACCTCGCTGGCGCTGCCTTCGGCCGTGTTCATGACGACGATCTCCGGCGGCTATCCCGAGGACGGCAACGGCTTCCATTATCCCGAGGACGACGGCGACCTGAAGCTGCTGCCCGATCTTTCGACGCTGACCGTCGTGCCTTGGGAAGAGGATCCGACGGCCGCGGTCATCTGCGATCTCGTTCACCAGGACGGCCGCTCGGTCGAGTTCACGCCCCGCAACGTGCTGAAGCGCGTGCTGGCCGCCTATGACGAGCGCGGGTTGAGACCGGTGGTGGCGCCCGAGATCGAATTCTACCTGGTGCGCAAGAACCCCGATCCGGACTATCCACTGACGCCGCCGGTCGGACGTTCGGGACGGCCGATCGGCGGCGGCGCCGGCTATTCGATCGCCGGCGTCAACGAATTCGACGAACTGATCGACGACATCTACCATTTCTCGGAACGGCAAGGCCTGGAGATCGACACGCTGATCCATGAGGAAGGCGCCGGCCAGCTCGAGATCAATCTGCGCCACGGCAATCCGATCGAGCTCGCCGACCAGGTCTTCATGTTCAAGCGCACCATCCGCGAGGCGGCGCTGAAGCACGAGATCTATGCCACCTTCATGGCAAAGCCGATCCAGGGGCAGCCGGGCTCGGCCATGCATATCCACCAGTCGGTCGTCGACAAGAAGACCGGCAGGAACATCTTTTCGGCCGAGGACGGCTCGGAAACCGATGCGTTCTTCCACTTCATCGGCGGCATGCAGAAGCATGTGCCGAACGCGCTGGTGATGTTCGCGCCTTACGTCAATTCCTATCGCCGGCTGACGCAGCAGGCTTCGGCGCCGGTCAACAACAAATGGGGCTATGACAACCGCACCACCGCCTTCCGCGTGCCGCGCTCGGATCCGGCGGCGCGACGCGTTGAAAACCGCATCCCGTCCTCCGACGCCAACCCCTATCTGGCGCTGGCGGCCTCGCTTGCATGCGGGCTGGTCGGCATGAGCAACAAGATCAAGGCGGAACCGCCGGTGCTGACGACCGCCAACGCGGATGAAATCGACCTGCCGCGTGGTCTTCTGGAGGCCGTCGGCCTGTTCGAGGACGATAAGGAGCTCGGCGCCATCCTGGGCAAATCCTTCGCCGCCACCTACACCGCGATCAAGCGCGCCGAGTTCGAGACCTTCATGGAAGTGATCAGCCCGTGGGAGCGGGAGTATCTCTTGTTGAACGTATAGGGCACTGATCATGCCCTATCAGTCTCCCATTTCCCCGGGCCGCTCGTGGTACGAGGATACGGCCGGGCCTCGGCCCGAATACCCTTCGCTAGATGGTGATCGCCAATGTGACGTCGTCATTATTGGCGGCGGCTTCACTGGCCTCTCGGCAGCCGCGCATCTCGCCAAAGCCGGCGCGAATGTCGTGCTGATCGAGGCCTATCGCTTCGGCGACGGCGCGTCGGGGCGCAATGGCGGCCAGCTCGGCACCGGCCAGCGCGCCTGGGCGGAGGAGTTGGAGGCCGAATACGGTCTCTCGCGCGCCAGGGCGCTGTTCGACATGGCGGAAGAAGCCAAAGCGCATCTTCTGGACTTCGCTGCCGCCAACGCCATCGACATCGACTATATGCCGGGTCAGCTTTCGGTGGCGCACAAGCGGCGCTATGTCGACGACTACAAGCGCCACGCCGAGATCATGGCGAACCGCTTCGGCTACCCGCATGTCAGCTTCATGGACGCGGCGGAGACAGCGGAGCGGCTCGGCTCGACGCGCTACTTCGGCGGCGCCCGCGACATCGGCACCGGACACATCCATCCGCTGAAGCTGGTGATCGGCACGGCGAGAGTGGCTGCGGCCTCCGGCGCGCATCTCTTCGAGCAGACGCCGTCCACCGGCATCGCTTCCAATGGCGGCAAGGTGACGGTCACGACGCCCAGGGGCACGATCGCAGCCGACAGATGCCTGATCGGGGTCAACGCCTATGGCGGCAACCTGGAGCCGGTGAGCGCGGCTCACATCATGCCGATCGGCTCCTTCATCGGCGCGACCGTGCCGCTCGGCGCCGCCTCCAAGGTGCTGCCGGGCGGCGAGTCGGTCGACGATTCCCGCTTCGTGGTGCGCTATTTCCGCAAGTCGAAGGACGGACGGCTCCTGTTCGGCGGCCGCGAGGTCTATGCCGTCAACGATCCGAAGGACATCCATATCCACATCCGCAGGCAGATCGCCGAGCTTTACCCGGACCTCAAGGATGTCGAGATCACGCATGGCTGGGGCGGCTATGTCGGCATCACGGTGCCGAGAAAGCCGTTCGTGCGCGAGGTGATGCCGAAGGTGATTTCGATGGGCGGCTATTCCGGCCACGGGGTCATGCTGTCGAACTTCTTCGGCAAGCTCTATGCCGAGACCGTTGCCGGCAATCGCGACCGCTTGAAATTGATCGAGGATCTGAAAATTCCCGCCTTCCCGGGCGGTCGGCGTTTGCGGGCGCCGCTCTTGTTCCTGGCGCTGAACTGGTTCGCGCTACGCGACAGGATTTGAAGCCGGCAGGCCAGCCGAAGCCGCCGATTCGAGGCTGGCGGCCTCCACGCGGCAGGTTGTGGAAGCCTTAACAGGCGCGCAGAATTTCGCAAATTGGCTCACTCATGCCATAATCAGCAGTAAAAGATGCAATTATGGGCGAAAATCCGGGGATTTCGCGGGCCTGCCCGCAAAGATTTCGGGACCGATGCCGATCGTTACGGCAATGATCGAAAGAACGTCGGCCCGCTTGTTGGAGGTGGTTTGAGTGAACGAGCCCTTCAGTTTCGGCGCGCCGGAACGGCAGCGCTTTACAATGCAGTTCGGCTATAACGTACGGCCATCCTTCTGGCAGAAGGTACAGTCGAATGCGCATCTGGTCATTGCAGCGGTCGGCACCGCCGCGCTGCTCGGCGTGGCCGCGGTGGCGCTGTGGCTGTGCGTTCCGGGCAGTGACCGGCAAGTGACTGCGGCAAATGCCGCGCAGATCGTTCCGACAATTCCGGTGAAGACCACGAAAGTCGCTCCGGCGGCAGCGGCGGTCACTGTGGCGACGGCGCCGCAGGCCGCGCGCAAGGGGGATGCGGTAACGCCCACGACGGCGGCCCGCGAAGCCAACATTCCGGCCTTGGCATCAAACAACCCTCGCTGGACGGCTTCCGATGCCAAGACGCCACCTGCCCCGGCCGACAACCAGCCAGCTCCATTCAAGCAGGCCGCCGACGTGGCCCCCGCGCAATCGACCGATACGGCCTTTGCCGAGGCCGATGCCGAGAACGACGCTTCGGACGCGCTGTCGCAGGTCGCCGGTTCCGCCAGCGAGACAGCAGCGGCAGCGAAGAAGCCGGGCGACACGATGGACGGCGCCCAAACCGCCGCCATTCCCGAAGCCAAGCCGCAGGTTCCAGATCCGCAACCGGCAGCAACGGACAGCTCGGCACAGCCTGAGCCGAAAGCTCAAAGAGCCAGCGCGGCCGCAAACGGGCGCGTCTTGAGGGCGGTGACCATGCGCTCAGGCCCGAAGAAAGGTGCCGCCGCAATCGCCACGGTGCCGGCCAAGGCATCGGTGCAGGTGATGAATTGTAAGAAATGGTGCGAGATCGTCTATAACGGCAAGCACGGCTGGGTCTACAAAAGCTACATCAAGACCGGCGCATAAGGCCCAATCCGCCAAGCAGCCGCCCGAGCCGACCTTTCCTGCGCTCAAGCCTGAGATCCGCGATGAAGGACTTGTGGTCTTCGAACGGCACTTCGTAGAGGCCGCAAGTCTGGCAGGCCTCTTTCTTGCCGCACGCCGGAATCCAGCACCTGATGTCGTGCGTCCAGGCCAGCGCGATCCTCTCCAGATGAAGATTGGATGAGCTCTTCAGCAGGATCAGTTCTCCGGGGACGGCGGTCTGCTTGATGTGATCGGAGACTTCCTTCGGGGTGCGAAGCTCCACGAAACGGCCGCTGTCGCGGTCGGCCTGACTGGCGCGTGAGCGGTGGGCATTGTCGCCGGTATAGATGACCTCGTCGGCGACGTCGCGCGCGATACCGTAAGCAGTGCCATACTTTCTCGACGAACCGGTGTAGTCGGAAATCTGTCCGACGACGATCCGTTTACGAACGGCCGTCGCTTTGGCCATCATCTCGAACGCAATGTTCAGCGAATGCCAGGGCGCTTTGGCAGCATCGACGATGAACTGTGGACCCCGATCGGTCACCAGCACCGTGCAGCGGTTGGCCAGAGGTTCGAAGGATGCGGTCCTTGCGGCGATTTTCTCCGGTGGAGCACCAAGTTCCAGCGCCGTGACGACGGCGGCGGCTGCCGGCAGCCAGAAGTGCTCGCCGGGGAATGGTGTCTGCATGTGTATGTCGCCACCGTGCCATCGAAGCGAAAATCTGAGCAGGTCCGGATAGGCGGCATGGATGGCTGTTACACGATAGTCCGCGGCCTCGGACTGACCGAAAGTCGCGACGCGGCACCTTGCGCCCGAAGCCATGTCAAGCACATGCGGGTCGTCGGCGTTCAAGATCGCGAGTCCGCCGGGCTCCAACGCATCGACCAGCGCCCGTTTTTCCCGCGCAACAGCTTCCAGCGTCCTGAACTTGCCGACATGCTCCAGCCGGATCATCGTCACGAGCGCGACGTCCGGCTTCAGCATTTGCGCCATGCCTCGGATCGAACCGGGCTCATACGCGCCGGCTTCGAAGACGACGTAGTCGACTTCGCCCGCGCGTTTCATGCGCTTGTAGAGCGTGCGGACCAGTGCGTTGAGCGTGTTGGCCAGAACTTGCGTATGGACCGTGCCGTGACCGGCCAGGATATGCCCAAGCAAGCTGGTTGCCGTCGATTTGCCGGAACTGCCGGTTATCCCGATGAAGACAGCCTTGCTTTGGGCACGCGCACGGTTTGCCCGATAGCGACGCAATCGCCAGCCCAGATCATTGCGAATTTCACGCAGCCTGACCTTAACCACGCGCCAATTCCCCTACTCCGATCCGTTATCGTTTTGACGGACCATGAAGTCAAATGGGACTCGGCTTGACCGCGCATAAAGCTGCCATGCGCCACCTGAAGCGGCTCAGATGCAGCGGCCGCCGTCGACCTCCAGCGCCACGCCGGTGATGAAGGCGGCTTCATCCGAGGCGAGCCACAGCGCCGCGTTGGCGATATCGAGCGGCGTCGAGAGCCGGCCGAGCGGGATCGAGGCGCGGAATTTCTCGCGGATCTCCGGCGTGTCGGCGCCCATGAACTTCTCCAGCATGCCGGTCTCGCCGGCGACCGGGCAGAGGCAGTTGACGCGGATGTTCTTCGGCGCCAGTTCGACCGCCATCGACTTGGTGGCGGTGATCGCCCAGCCCTTGGAGGCGTTGTACCAGGTCAGGCCTGGCCTCGGCCGAAGCCCGGCCGTCGAGGCCGTGGTCAGGATGACGCCGCCTCCCTGCCGGTCCATGATCGGCACGACGGCAAGCGCCGCGTGATAGATCGCCTTCATGTTGACCGCGGTGATCAGGTCGAAGGTTTCCTCATCGACGCCGAGCATGTCGCCGTTGCGATGGGTGAAGCCCGCATTGTTGACCATGATGTCGATGCGGCCGAAAGCGCTCTTCGCGGCATAGATCATCTCGTCGAATTCGGAGCGCAGGGAAACGTCGGTCTGGGTCCAGATCGCGCTCTCGCCGATCTCTTCGGCCACCCGCTCGGCGCCCTTGGCGTTGAGGTCGGCGACGACCACGCGCGCGCCCTCTTCGGCAAAGCGCTTGGCCATGCCTTCGCCGAAGCCCGACGCGGCACCGGTGATGACGGCGACCTTGTTTTCCAGACGCATGCTTTTCCCGCTCATTGGATTCCGCAGCTTGACGCGACTTTTCCACCTGCCGCCCGGCCCACCGCGAGCCAGGCTACATCTCCCTTAGCTTTCGTCACATTCGCGTTCTATGCTGCAGCCGCGAACGCTTCCGGAAGCCATGGCTTGCCCGACGGGCCTGCCGGCGGCGTGAGTGTCGGGAAACATGTGGACCGATGCAAGTGCAAGCGATTGGTCCTCGCATGTGACACCATGGCACTGGAAAATTTAAATCGATTAGAATATACCAACCACGCTGCCGGCGCCCGGCATCAAATCGGACTGACCATGACCAGCCAGATCATCCCTGTCGATCCCTTCGACTTCATCATCTTCGGCGGCACCGGCGACCTGTCGGAACGCAAGCTCCTGCCATCGCTCTACTATCGCCAGTGCGGCCATCAGTTCTCCGAGCCGACGCGCATCATCGGCACCTCGCGCGCCAAAATGACCGATGCCGAATTCCAAGCCTTCGCCAAGAAGGCGATATCGCAGCATGTGAAGCCGTCCGATATCGACGCCAAGGAGCTGGAGAGCTTCCTGGCCAGGCTTTCCTATGTCTCGGCGGACGCGACGACCGGCACCGGCTTCGACAAACTCAAGAAGGCAATCGGCGACAGCGACCGCATCCGCGCCTTCTACCTCGCGGTGGCGCCGGCGCTGTTCGGCGACATTTCGCACCAGCTCAAGGAGCACAAGCTGATCACGCCGAGCTCGCGCATCGTGCTGGAGAAGCCGATCGGCCGCGACCTCACCTCGGCGCGGGCGCTCAATGACGCGGTGGGTGACGATTTCCACGAAAGCCAGATCTTCCGCATCGATCACTATCTCGGCAAGGAAACGGTCCAGAACCTGATGGCGCTGCGCTTTGCCAACGCGCTTTACGAGCCGTTATGGAACTCGGCCCAGATCGACCATGTCCAGATCACGGTCGCCGAAACAGTGGGACTCGAGGATCGCGTAACCTACTACGACAAGGCGGGTGCGCTGCGCGACATGGTGCAGAACCATATGCTTCAGTTGCTCTGCCTGGTCGCCATGGAGACGCCGTCGTCGATGGACGCCGACGCCGTCCGCGACGAGAAGCTGAAGGTGCTGAGGGCGCTGAAGCGCATCAACGGCAATGAGGCGCCCAAGCACACGGTGCGCGGCCAGTATCGCGCCGGCGCCTCGGCGGGCGGTCCGGTCAAGGGCTACGTCGAGGAGCTCGGCAAGGACAGCAACACCGAGACCTTCGTCGCCATCAAGGCCGAGATCGGCAACTGGCGCTGGGCCGGAGTTCCGTTCTACCTGAGGACCGGCAAGCGGCTCGCCACCCGCGTCTCGGAAATCGTCATTGAGTTCAAGCCGATCCCCTATTCGATCTTCGGCGAGAGCGCCGGGCCGATCTTCGCCAACCAACTGGTGATCCGGCTGCAGCCGGACGAAGGCGTCAAGCAGTACATCATGATCAAGGACCCGGGACCGGGCGGCATGCGGCTGCGCCAAATCTCGCTCGACATGAGCTTCGCGCAGTCCTTCCAGGGACGCGCGCCGGACGCGTATGAGCGACTGATCATGGATGTGGTGCGCGGCAACCAGACCCTGTTCATGCGCCGCGACGAGGTCGAAGCGGCCTGGAAGTGGATCGACCCGATCCAGAACGCCTGGGAAAGCGCCAGGCAGGAAGCTCAGGGCTACACGGCCGGAACCTGGGGGCCGTCGGCCTCGATTGCCTTGATCGAACGTGACGGACGGACATGGCACGAGAGCAATTGAGCGAAGTCCGTTACGGCTGGAACGGCTTTGCCGATCGCCAGGACCTGGCGACGGCGCTTGCCGGGCAGATTGCCGACCGGCTGAGCGGTGCCATCTCGGAACGCGGCGCCGCGCTGCTCGCCGTGTCCGGCGGCACCACGCCGGCGAAGCTCTTCGCCGCGCTGTCGACCGCGCCGATCGCTTGGGACAAGGTCATCGCGACGCTGGTCGACGAGCGCTTCGTGCCGCCGTCCTCGCCGCGCTCGAATGCCGGGCTGGTGGCGGCGAACCTGCTCCAGAACAAGGCAGCCGCGGCACGCTTCGTGCCGCTCTACCATGAGGCGGCAAGCATCGAGGACGCAGCCGCGGCGGACAGCGAAGCACTGCAGGCGCTGCCCTGGCCGCTCGACGTGGTGATCCTCGGCATGGGCGGCGACGGCCATACCGCCTCGTTCTTTCCCGATGCCGGCAACCTTGAGGAATTGCTCGACCCTGCCTCGCGGCGGATCGTGCTGCCGGTGCACGCGGCGAGCGGCGGCGAGCCGCGGCTGACGCTGTCGATGGCGCGCATCGTCGCCGCCGGCTTCGTCGCGCTCCATATCGAAGGCGAGGACAAGCGCGCCGCGTTCAACGGCGCAATGGGTCCTGGCACCGAGAAGCCCATCCGCAGAGTGCTCGAGGCGGCGCCGAGACCAATAGAGGTGTTCTGGGCACCCTGATTGCAACATGACGGCCCGACGGCGCTGGGAGGACGTTGCCGGGCTCGAAAGGACGGACCATGACAGCCAGACGCGATATCGAAGCCATCACGGAACGCATCCGCCAACGTTCGAAAGCCGGCCGCGAAACCTATCTCGGCCGCATCGCGGAGGCTTCCAACCGTACCGCCAACCGCGCGGTGCTGGGCTGCGGCAACCTCGCCCACGGCTTTGCCGTGTGCAGCCCGTCCGAAAAGATCGCGCTCGGCGGCGACCGCGTGCCGAACCTCGGCATCATCACCTCCTACAACGACATGCTGTCGGCGCATCAGCCCTTCGAGACGTTCCCGGCGCTGATCAAGGAAGCCGCGCGGGAAGCGGGCGGCATTGCTCAAGTCGCCGGCGGCGTGCCGGCGATGTGCGACGGCGTCACGCAAGGCCAGCCCGGCATGGAGCTGTCGCTGTTCTCGCGCGACGTGATCGCCATGGCTGCGGCGATAGGCCTGTCGCACAACATGTTCGACGCGGCCGTGTTCCTGGGCGTGTGCGACAAGATCGTGCCCGGGCTGGTGATCGCGGCGCTCACCTTCGGCCATCTGCCTGCCGTCTTCATCCCCGCCGGTCCGATGACGACGGGCCTCGCGAATGACGAGAAGGCCAAGATCCGCCAGCTTTATGCCGAAGGCAAGGTCGGCCGCGCCGAACTGCTCGAGGCCGAGTCCAAATCCTATCACGGGCCGGGCACCTGCACCTTCTACGGCACAGCCAATTCCAACCAGATGCTGATGGAGATCATGGGCCTACACACACCCGGCGCCTCCTTCGTCAATCCCGGCACGCCGCTGCGCGACGCGCTGACGAGGGAAGCGGCGAAGCGGGCGCTGGCGATCACCGCGCTCGGCAACGCCTATACGCCGGTCGGGCGCATGATCGACGAGCGCTCGATCGTCAACGGCGTCGTCGGCCTGCACGCCACCGGCGGCTCGACCAACCACACGATCCATCTGATCGCGATGGCCGCCGCCGCGGGCATCGCGCTGACCTGGCAGGACATTTCCGACCTGTCGGAGGCCGTGCCGCTCTTGGCGCGCGTCTATCCGAACGGGCTTGCCGACGTGAACCATTTCCATGCCGCTGGCGGGCTCGGCTTCCTGATCCGCGAACTGCTCGACGAAGGCCTGTTGCACGAGGATGTGCAGACGGTGTGGGGCGAAGGCCTGCGGCCCTACGCCGTCGAGGCGCGGCTTGGCGACGACGGCAGTGTCGTGCGCGAGGCAGCACCTTCGCAGAGCGGCGACGAGAAGGTGCTGGCGCCGTGCAAGAAGGCGTTCCAACCGACGGGCGGCCTGAAAGTGCTGGGCGGCAATCTCGGTCACGCCGTGATCAAGACCTCTGCCGTGAAACCGGAACGCCGTGTCATCGAGGCGCCGGCAAAGGTGTTCGACAGCCAGCAGGCGCTGAACGACGCCTTCAAGGCCGGTACGCTGACCGGCGATTTCATCGCCGTCATCCGTTTCCAGGGCCCGAAGGCCAACGGCATGCCGGAACTGCACAAGTTGACCACGGTGCTCGGCATCCTGCAGGATCGCGGCCAGCGCGTGGCGCTGGTCACCGACGGGCGCATGTCGGGCGCCTCCGGCAAGGTGCCGGCGGCGATCCATGTGACGCCGGAAGCGGTCGAAGACGGACCGATCGCCAGGATCCATGACGGCGACGTCATCCGGCTCGACGCCGATGCAGGCACGCTGGAAGTGCTGGTGCCGGGGACGGAATTCGCGCTGCGCCGCACGGCCGAAGCCGATCTCATCGGCAACGAGTTCGGCTTCGGCCGTGAGTTGTTCGCCGGCTTCCGGCAATTGGTCGGCCGCGCCGACCATGGCGCCGCCGCTTTCGGCAACGCCTGACGTTGCGGACTTCAAAAGAAAAGGGCGGCTCCGAGCCGCCCTTTCTGTTTGTTCCGGCCGAAACGCCTATTGAACGGTGAGTTCGTTGCGCTCGCCGGCCTTGATGGTGAAAGGCGTCTCCTTGTCGGCCTTGTCGGTGGTGAAGTTGGTCACGAGCACGTAGTCGCCCGCGGCAAGCGTGGTCTGCATCTTCTCGCCGTAGGCGTAGGTCGCCTGCTTGCGCTCGCCCTGGATGTTCTTCTTGGCCTCGAAGATCTTGAAGCCGTCCGCGCCGGGCGCCTCGACTGCCACGACACCGGCATTCAGCGTCACGTTGACATCGGTCATCTGTCCGACCGTCACGCTGAAAGGCTGCTCGGTGGACACGGCCTGCACGTCGACGCCCATCACGTAGTCGCCGGGCGGCAGGTCGAACTGGCTGTCGGGACCATAGGCGTAGGTCACCTGATCGCGGGTGCCGTCGAGCTTCTTGGCCGCCTTATAGACCTTCCAGGACACGTCCGCCCCGGCCTTTTCGCCGCCCTGAGTGTAGAAGGCGTTGGCCTTGGCCTTGCCGACGCCGACGATCATGTCCTTCTCGATCGTCTGCCCGGCCGCGAGCTGAATGGTTTCGGTGATCGTGCCGCTGCCGATCGTCACCGTGACCTTCTCCTCGCCGGCCGGGAGGATGACCTTGGTATCGCCGTATGTCGTCGTGTGATCGCCCGGATAGGCGAATTCCAGTATAGCGCCGCCGGCGATGTCTGCCCCCGGGCTCGGCCGCGGATGAAGGATCAGCTTGCCGGCATTCAAGATGAAGAGCGGCTGGTAGGCCTGGCCTGCCTCGATCTTGATCTTCTGCTCCGCCTTGGCCTGTCCATCGGTCGCGACCACGACATAGTCGCCCGGCTCCAGATTGCCCTTGTAGGCGCCGTATTCGGTGGTGACGGATTTGCCGCGCGTGCCGTCGGACTTGGCCTTGTAGACCTCCCAGACGTTGCCGTCCGTGATCGGATCATCGCCCTCGGCGAGCACTACGCTCGGCATGAAATTGAACTCCGGCTTTGCCGGCTCAGGCGCCGGGGCCGGAGCCGGTTCAGGCGTGGGAGCCGGAGCCGCGACGGTTTCGACGAGAGCTTCCTGCAGCGCTTTCTCGTCGGAGGCCTGGATGTATTTGCCGCCGGTGTTTTCGGCGAGGCAGGCGATCTGCCTGCCCTCGTCGGCGGTCAGGCCGAAGCCGACGACATCGGCGGTGAAGTCGACGCCGCTTTCCTTCAGCTCCTTGCCGAGCGCGCAAGGATCGCCGCCGCAGGTCTCCAGACCGTCGGTGATCAGCACCACCGTCGCCTTGTCCTCGGTGTATTTCAGCGCCTCGGCGGCCTGCTTGACAGCGGCCGTGAGCGGCGTCTTGCCGAGGAATTTCATACTGTCGGCCGCCGACGAGATGGCGCTGGCGGAACCGGCTTGCGGCGGCACGATCAGCTCGATATCGTCGCAGCTGCCTTTGGTGCGATGGCCATAGGCCATGAAGCCGATCTCGTCGTCGGCCGGAACCGACCGCAGCACCGTTCGCAGCGATTCACGCGCGATCTCCAGCTTCGGCTTGCCGTCGATCTGGGCCCACATCGAGCCTGATGCATCGAGGATGATGATGACCTTGTTGGCGGCAAAGCCGAAACTGGTCATCGACAAAAGCAGGAGCGCCGCAGCGACGCTCCGTATCAGTCCCGCCATGGAAATCTCCTGAGAGTAGCCCTCGTCCGCGTTGCGAAAGCTATTTGACGCGGCATTCGGAGACAAGTCCGATGGCCGGCGAAGTCACTCAATAAGTGGTGCGCCGCTCTTCCGATGGCGGACGGCCGAACTGCAGCCGGTAGCTCTGCGCGAAATAGGAATGCGAGGTGAAGCCGGTGGCGATCGCCACGTCGAGGATCGGCATGTTGGTCTGGCGCAGCAATTCGCGCGCGCGTTCGAGCCGCAGCCGCATATAGTAGCGGCCAGGCGTCACGCTCAAATGGCGCAGGAACAGGCGCTCGACCTGGCGCACCGACAGCCCCGCCGACTTGGCAAGCTGCACCGCCGACAGCGGCTCGTCGAGATGGTCGGCCATCAATTCGACGATGCGCCTGAGCTTTTCCGACTTTCCGGTGAGGTCGCGCTCCGGTCCGACGCGCTGGCGGTCGCCGGCCGAGCGGATGCGCTCGTGCTGGAACTGGTTGGCGACGCCGTTGGCGAGGTTGGAGCCGAAATCGCCGCGCACGATCTCCAGCATCAGGTCGATCGAGGTGGTGCCGCCGGCGCAGGTGTAGCGCTTGCGGTCGATCTCGAAGACATTGCCGGTGCAGTTGATGTCGGGGAAACGCTCCATGAAGCCGGCGCGGTTCTCCCAATGGATCGTGCAGCGGTAGCCGTCGAGCTGTCCGGCCTCGGCCAAGAGATAGGAGCCGACCGAAAGCGCGCCCAGCGCGTTGCCGCGCCGGCCCCAGCTGCGCAGCGCCGCCAGCACCTTGCTCTTGCCGGGGAATTCGGTGGTGAGCCCGACCGAGACGAACAGGATGTCGACCGGCGGCATGTCGGCGACCGAATAGTCGATCTTCAGCGGCAGGCCGTTCGAGGCCATCACCGCGTCGCCATCGGCCGAAATCGTCGTCCAGCCGTAGAAATCGCGGCCGAGCAGGCGGTTCGCCGAGCGGAAGCAGTCGATAGCCGCCGCCAGCGAGAACATCGAGAATTTGTCGACCAGCAGAAAACCGAACTGACGGCCGCCCTGAACGGGATCGTTCGTGATCGGCCGTTCAACGGGAGCAATCAGGTTCGGCAATGCAAAGGCTTTCTCAAAATCAGAAGGACGGCCGCTTCAGCCCGGCCGCGAGGTAGGCGGAAGCTACAGTGTTCGCCATCAGCATGGCAATGGTCATCGGCCCGACGCCACCGGGGACCGGGGTGATGGCGCCCGCGACCTTGGCCGCCTCGGCATAGGCGACGTCGCCGACCAGGCGGCTCTTGCCCTCGCCCTTTTCGGGCGCCGGGATGCGATTGATCCCGACGTCGATCACGGTAGCGCCGGGCTTCACCCAATCGCCCTTGACCATCTCCGGACGGCCGACGGCGGCGACCAGGATGTCGGCGGTGCGGGCCAGCGCCGGCAGGTCTTTGGTCCGGCTGTGGGCAATGGTGACCGTGCAGTTGGCGGCGAGCAGCAGATTGGCCATCGGCTTGCCGACGATGTTGGAGCGGCCGACGACGACGGCGTTGAGACCGGACAGGTCCTTGCCGCGCACACGCTCGATCAGAAGCATCGAGCCTGCCGGCGTGCAGGGCACGAAGGCCGTCTCGAGCTCGCCGGTGCCGAGCTTGCCGACATTGATGAAATGGAAGCCGTCGACATCCTTTTCCGGCGCAATCGTCTGGATCACCTTGCCGGCGTCGATATGGCCGGGAAGCGGCAGCTGCACGAGGATGCCGTGGATCGACTTGTCGGTATTGAGGTCGCCGATGATCTTCAGCAATTGTTCCTCGGTGGAATCGGCCGGCAGCGTATGCTGGAGCGAATGGAAGCCGCATTCCTTGGCGGTGCGCGATTTCGAGGCGACATAGACCTGGCTTGCCGGATCTTCACCGACGATCACCACGGCAAGGCCGGGCTTGGTGACTCCCTTGGCCGACAGCTCCGCGGTCAGAGCCTTGACCTTCGAAACCACGTCCTCGGCAACGCTCTTTCCATCAATCACTTCGGCCATTACCAACCCTCAGCTTCGCTTCGAGGCCGCATCGATGCATGGCCCCATTTCCTCGATCGGCATTGTCGATCCACCAAAGCGAGACGCTTGCGGCCGAAATGCAGCGCGGCATTTTCACCAAAATTCGACAAGGCAATCCCGTCAAAGCGTCGTCGGATGCCGTAAACCCGAAACCGGCCGCTTTTATCGAACCGCTAGTCGTTTAGAAATACGGGCAGTTTAGAAACACGGACGCCTTAGAAATAGCGGCGGCGCGTGCGGCTTTCGGTCAGCTCGCGCACAGCCTCGCGGAATTCGCGCAGGCTGGCGCGGATATCGTCGATCTCGCCCTGCTGGTCGGCGGGGGGCTGGCCGGCGGGGGGTTGGTCGGCCTCGCCGGCGGCCGGCGATCGCGGATGATAAGGTGCCGCCGATGCCGAATAACGATCCTCGTAAGGATCGGTCCGGCCATGGTCCGGCCGGTACGAATAGGAATAGCCCTGCTCGTATGGCGGCCGGAAATTCTCCCGCGCCGATGGTTGAGCCCCAGAATAGCGCTCTTCCTGGCTGGGCGCGCGCCAGGCGCTTTCGGGCGGAACAGAGTCCATATCCACCGTTTCGGCCGGCTCGCGCCGCACGAAATAGCGAACCGCCGAGGCAAGCGAGCCGAAAAGCCCCGGACGGCCGGCATCGTTGGCCGGTTCCGGCGGTGGCGCGACGGGTTGGACTGGAGCCAGCGTGGCTGCCGTCATCGCAGGCGGCACTGGAGGTGAGGCGGGCGGCGGTGCGTAGGACGCAGCTGCCGGCGGCGTGTAAGATTCGGCTGGAGGCGGCGTGAATGACGGAGCCGGCGGCGGCGTGAAAGACGCGGCCGGGGGCGGCGGCGTGAATGACCGAGCCGGAGGCGGGGCGACAGGTGGGGCCGGCGGCGTGACGAGCGGTGGCGGCGGCGGAGCGGCCCTGTTGGAACTGTTCTCCATCATTGGAGCGCGCTCATCGCCTCTGCGGCTCGAGCGGTTATCGGCCGTCTCGCGCAGGCTCGCATAGATGCCGCGCAGCGCGCCCAGGCCGAT
This sequence comes from Mesorhizobium sp. B3-1-6, assembly GCF_006439555.1. Classification (NCBI taxonomy): domain Bacteria; kingdom Pseudomonadati; phylum Pseudomonadota; class Alphaproteobacteria; order Hyphomicrobiales; family Phyllobacteriaceae; genus Mesorhizobium; species Mesorhizobium sp. B3-1-6. The sequence continues at coordinate 15,408 of NZ_VFTM01000045.1, forward strand.
GCCGGCGAACAGGCCGGCGAACAGGCCTGCCAAGGCCATCACCGCACGCGACGGCCCCTTGGCCTGCAGCGGCGCATAGGCGTCCGAGATGACGCTGATATTGGCGGTGTTGATGTCCTTCTGCTCGCCGGTTTCCTTGGCGCGCAGCAGGAACTGCTCGTAGACGGATCGCTTGGCGGCGGCCTCGCGCTCCAGCTCGCGCAGCGAGACCAGATTGTTGTTGACGTCGCCGCTCTGCACCTTGGCCTGCGCCAGGCGCGACGACAGATCCTGCTCGAGCTGGACGGAGCGCTTCAGGTCGACCTGCAGGGAGGATGCGATGCGCTGCAGCTCGGCGCTGATGCGCTCGCGCGCGCCGGCGAGTTGGGCGTTGAGCGCCTCGATCTCCGGATGGCGGGGCCCGAGCCTGACCTCGGCGCGATCGGCTTCCTGCTTCAGCGCCGCATATTGCGAGCGCAGCTCGCTCATCATGTTGGAGTTGATTTCCTCGGGCAAGGTGCCGCTAAGGACCGAATTGACGTTCAGCGAGCGGGCCGAGGCGGCGCGGGCATTGAGCTCGAGCGTGCGGGCGCGGGCGACGGAAAGCTGCTCGTTGAGCTTGAGCATCTGGTCGTCGCTGATCAGGTGGCCCTGCGCGTCGACGAGGTCATGCGTCGCCCTGAAATCCTCGACCTGGCGTTCGGCCGTCTCGACGCCCTTGCGCAATTCGCCGAGCCTGGCGGTGAGCTCGTCGTTGGCGCGGCCCGCCGTGCTGGACTGGATCTCGCTGGAGATCTGCCTGAAGGCCTTGACCATGGTGTTGGCGATCAGCGCGGATTTCTCCGCGTTCTGCGTGGTGGCGCTGACCGAGACCACGAAGGTCTTGCCGCCGCGCTCGACATCGAGGCTGTCATACAGATTGCCGACCGCCAGCGCACGCTTGCGCGCTTCGTCCGCCGCGCCGGCATCCTGCCGCGACAGGATCGAGCGCAGCGTCGACATCAGACCGATGCCGCCCTTGCCCTGGCCGTTGAATTCGGGGTCGTTGGTAAGGTTGAGATCCGTGACGACCTTGTTGAGAACGGTGCCCGAAGTCAGGATGCGAACCTGGTTCTCGACGATGGCGAGGGTCGCATCCGAGGCGACCACGTTCTGCGTCAGGTCGCGATCGGTGAGCTTGAGGTCGCGCGGGTCGACAATGACGTCGGTCGTGGCCTCATACTTCTTCGGCGTCGACAAGGCGATGGCGACGCCAAGCGCCGCGCCCAGGATGGTTGTCGACAGGATCAACGCCTTGGATCGCGTGACGCCGTGAACGACCTGCATCGGGTCGATCAGCGGTTTCCATTCCTCGGAATTGCCGCCGGCAGGCGGCCGGCCTGCATGGCGAGGTTCGGGAGCGGCCTGCGGCTGGCGGCCTTCCGCAGTGGCCCCGTAGCCCTGGCCGAACGAAGCGGGCCGATTTCTTCCCGCCCGGTCGTCCCCGGTTTCGGCCGGATCCGAATCCGGTTCCGCCTGATCGTGGTCAAACCCGCCGGTCTCGGCGGGACGCGGGTTCAACTTTTCTTCGCGCTCGGAACGCGCGGCGCGATGGCGCGCGGCTGCGTCCTCGCGCCAGGAAGAATTGGCTCGGTCGCCGATCGAGACCGTCTTGTCGTCGCCACGCATGGCTTGGCCGAGCGCGAGCAGAGAACGCTCGCGCCTCCAGTCATCACGGTTATCCCTGTCGACCATTGTCCTGGAACTTACTCTCTGGCGGCTTGGGCGCGCGGATCGGCCAATCGTTAAGCCACGCTAAACAGGCATAGGAAACAAACGGTTAATTTTGCACCTCGGCGGGCAGAGTTTTTCGCCTTGCTCACGGCATTTCAGCGCCGCCGGGACGGGCGCCAGAACGCCGCGTTAAACTTTCCAGCCTATGTATCGCCCCCGACATGACCCAGGCCAGCGACATGCCGCAAAGGCGAAGCTTCGCGCGGATCGGCCACTTCGTGGCCACCCGCCGGAAACTGGTGTCCGACTATTTTTCGGCGATCAGCGGCGCCGGCGGTCGGCTGGTGTTCTCGCTGGCCTATTTCGTGGCTTTGGCCAACACGCTTTCGATCGCCGAGTTCGGCATGTTCGCGACCGCGTCGGCCGCCGGCATCATGCTGTCGCGCATCCTGGCCTTCGGATTCATCTCGGCGCTCTACCGCACCGCCACCATCCGCCCCAACCTGATCGGCACCTTCACCGCCGGTTTCCTGCTTCTCGGCGTCTTGTCGCTGCCGTTCCTCGCCGCCGCATCCTACATCGTCTACCTGATTTTCTTTTCCGGCACCGTGCCGCTGTCGGCTTTCGCCGCGGTCGTCTTCGCGGAGGCGCTTCTGTGGCGACCGGTCGAAGTGGCGCTGATCGTCAACAACGGGCTCGGCAAATTCGGGCGGGCGGCCGTGCTCGCCATCCTGGCGACGGCGCTCAGGGCAGTCGGCGCGATCCTGTTCATGCTTGGCGCGCAGCACAGCATCGGCGTCTGGTCGCTGTTCTACATCGGCGCCAATGCCGCCTCATTCATCGTCGCCTTCGTCTTCTTCTATCCGCGCCAGCGGCTGAGGCTGCGCGCCGAGCTTTATTTCAGGCGGCTCGCCGATTCCATCTATGTCGCCGGATCCGAAGTGCTGTTCTACCTGCAGATGGAATTCGACAAGCTCCTGGTGCTGTCGATCGGTGGGCCGCATCTGGCCGGCATCTACGCCATAATCATGCGGCTGGTCGACCTCACCGCGATCCCGATCCGCACCTTCTCGATGATGCTGGTGCAGCGCATGATGCGTGCGCCGGAGCTTCTGTCGCGGCTGGCGGTCAAGAGCGGCATCGAAGGCGGCGTGTTCCTGGTCTCGACGCTCGCGCTCGTGTCGCTCGGCATCGTGCTGCACTTCTTCCCGAACGCGCTCGGCAAGAATGTCGCCGAGGCAGCGCCGCTGGTGGCGCTGGCGGTCTGCGTGCCCGGCCTGCGCAACCTCGTCGAATACCAGGCCGAGCTTCTCTTCGCGCGCGGCCAGACGGCAGTGCGGGCGATCAATCTCGGCCTGCTCGCCGGCCTGAAAGGTGTGCTGCTGACCTATGTGCTGACAACGATCCCCGACACGGCCAACCTAGTGCTGTCGCTGAACATCGTCTTCCTACTGCTCTATCTCGCCTCGATGCTGCTGACCTATTCGGCGATGCGCCGGCCGGCGAAAGCGATCTGATTCAGGTGAGGCCGGCCTGCAAACAGCGGCTCCCTGCGCTTCCGGTGCTCACGTACTTTAGTACGCTCCGCTCCGGTTCTCGGAAGCCACTGTTTTCGACTCGGCCTGACCTGAATCCCGCGCAGGCTAATCAAGGCCGATCAGGCGGCGGATGCGGCCGATATCGGTGCCGATGAAGGACTGCATGCCGATCGCCACCTGTTGCGGCGCCATGGTGTCGACGAAGCGACGGAATTCCTCATCCGACAGCGGCTCGCCATTCCAATGGACGCGGCAGAATTCCCGCGAGCCGTGGAAATGGCCGGCGCCTTCAAGCACGTCGTCGACATAGCGGCCATAGATCATGCATTCGGAGAACTGGCGCGCCGAACCGACGACGCCGACCCAGTCGCGGCCATGCACCTTCTCGATGCGCTCGCACATCGCGTTGACCGTCTCGCGGCGCCAGGCGATCAGCGTCGAGATGTAGTCGTGGCTCGATTGATTGGCAGAATCGATGCCGAGCGCGGCACCGGCATTGCGCGACCAGATGCGATGCTCGTCATGTCCATCGTTCGACAGCACGCCGTCGCGCCGGAACAGCCGCACCTTGCCGTCGCGCCAGAAAGCGCCGGTATCGAAGGGTTTCAGGAAGGCGACGTCGGAATCGCAGAAGACCAGCACGTCTTCCTTTGCCTGCCCGGCAATGGCGATACGGCGCAGCTGCTGCACATGCCAGCCGCGCAGCGGCTGCGTTTTGAGGCTCAGCCAGACGCGGCGGCGGAAACCGCTCAGCGGATCGTCGAACACGCGCAGCCAGCGCGGCAACAGGTCCCGCTCGTCGACGATGCTGCGACGGCTGCCTTCCAGCTGGCGAAACAGCGCGACGTCGCGATGCTCGGTGAGGATGTAATGATGCGCCACGCCGGTGACATGGCGGTCGATGGTTTCACACAGAAGCCGGCAGCGCTCGAAATCGGGAGCGTAGCTCGCCGTGACGATCGCAGCCAGGGGCATGCGCGGCAGCGGTTCGATGGCGGTGGAGGTGCCCGGCACGAAGCGGCTGTTCACCGGCGCGCGTCCGCTGGCCGCGGCCCGAGCGACAGCTTCTGCCTGACGACGCGCCACAGGAAGACCGGATTGCCGACGATGTAGCGGCGCCACAGGCGGCCGGGCTCGATCCACAGGCGAAACAGCCATTCAAGCCGCAGCCGGCGCAGCCATAGCGGCGCGCGCGGCACAGAGCCGCTCATGAAATCGAGCAGCGCGCCAACCGCGACCGGCAGGGTGCAATGGCGGCTGTCGATGTGGCGTTCGATCCACAATTCCTGGCGCGGAACGCCCATCGCGACGAGGAGCACGTCGGGCCGCAGCCTGGCGATGCGCTCGATGACCGCCGGCTCCTCGGCGGCGGAGAAGAAGCCGTCATGGATGACGACGAATTCGTGCTGCATGGCGAGCGTCGAAAGCTTCGCACACGCGGCTTCGGCATTGGCGCGCGTCGTGCCGAGCAGCGCCACCGTCAGCGGGTGCGACGAGGCCTGCAGGAAGGCCGGAATGAAATCGGTGCCGTTGAGGTTGCTGGGGAAAGGCGCGCCGTAAAGCAGCTTTGCCGCCATGTCGACGCCGACGCCGTCGGGCAGGATGAGGAAGTTTTCCAGCGCCTCGGCAAAGACGGGATCGGTGCAGGCAAGGTTGGCATTGTGGGCGTTGAGGAAGCTCACCTTGGTGAAGCGGCGCTCGTCGATCAGCCTGGTGAGCAAGGTGATGGCCTCGTCCCAGCGTATGGCAAGCACGGGAATGCCCAAAATGGTCTTGAGCGTGTCGAAGCCGAAGGCGGCGCGCGCGGTGTGCATGTTCATGCGGCGACCTCCTGCCTGACGGCGCCGAGCTTCTCCAGGCCAAGCCCGATCGCGGCATCGAGCGCCTTGAGCTGGCGGCGATGGAAGGCGCTGCCGTCGTCGTCGCGGACATTGGCCGCGGCCGCCTGGAGAGCAGCGGCGAAGGCAATCGGATCGTCGGTCACCACGCAATTGTCGGGACGATAGCCGATGCCGCGCAGCGAGCGGCTGGTGGCGACGGACGGTAGGCCGAGCTCGAAGGTCTCGATGGTCTTCAGCTGCACCCCGCTGCCTGCGGTGCTGATCAAGGGAATGACGGCGGCGCCGCGCACGAAGGCCTGCGCGTCAGGAACCCTGCCGACGAAGGAAACGCCAGGATGCGGCGAGCTGACGCCGGCAGGCAAGTGGCCTGCGATCCTGACGCGGAAATCCGGCTTCAGATGCGGCACGACCTTGCTCAGGAACCAGTCGAGCCCGATGCGGTTCGGCTGCCAGGTCCAGGTGCCGATCAGCGCGGCGTCGCAATCGACATGGCGCTTCGCCTTGCTTGCGGGCGCCTGCGCGCGGGTCACCAGCGGCAGCACCGCCGAGCGTCGGTCGGAGGCGACGCCAAGTGCGGCGCGGTCTTCCTCGGCCAGCGTGAAGACAAAGCGTGCGGCGCCGCAGAGGCGCTCCTCCATGACCTTGAGGAGCCTGGCCTCGCGGCGGAACATCCAGCGCTGCAGCGCGCTGCCGGCCGCGGCGGCATTTTCCTCTGCCGAGCGATGCTCGACATTGTGCGCGACAAAGACCAATGGACGGTCGGCGAGCGCCTTTTCGAAAGCGCCGGCGAACTGCACCGAGTTCAGGACGTAGCCATCGAAGGGACCGGCGCGCTCGATGGCGGCGCGGACTTGCGCATCGGCAACGACGCGCAGCTTGACTGAAGAAAAGGTAAGGCCGGAGAGAATCGCCTTGCCCAGCCAGGCAAGCTTGCGCAGCGGCGAAGCGCTTTCGGTGCGGACCTCGACGGCGTCGAGCACGATGGTGTTCTGGGGATCGGACGGGGTCTTCCCTGGCCAGATGAAGCCTATCACCGTCACGCGCACGCCGGCCCGCCGCAGCGCGTCGATGATCGCGGCGTTGGCAATCTCGTAACCCGAGGCGAGGGCGCCATCAGGCACGATCGATGTGGCGAACAGCAGATGCATTTCACCTATCCTTGGCTGCAGCCGGTAGCAAAACGCGGTGAAGCCTTGATTAAATGGCACTGTCAAAGGCCGAAGACCCGACTTTTCCGACAGGCGGACGACAAGGTGATTAACGAAGCGTTATCACCGCGATGCTATCGAGGGCCCGGAACCCACGCTGCTGGAAACGGATGATCCCTTTGCCGTCCGACGCTTCTGTATCGATCGCGGGGCGGTCGCCGGGGCTTGCCGCCGAGACCGTCGAGGCGGTCGTGACGCTGCCGACCTTCAAGCGGCGGAAGCAGGTGCTGGAAACCCTGGCTTCGCTCAAGGCGCAGCGGACCGACAGGCGCTTCGCCGTCATCGTCATGGAAAACGAGGCCGAGGCGCGCGAGGGCGCCAAGGCGGTGTTGCCGCTGTTCGAAAGCGGCGAGATGTCAGGCATCGTGATCATCGCGCATGAGCGTGGCAATTGCAGCGCCTACAATGCCGGCTGGCAGACGGCGATCCTGCAGTTTCCCAATTTCAAGCACCTTTTGGTCATCGACGATGACGAGATCGCCGAGCCAGACTGGCTGGAGCGCATGTGCAACGCCGCCGAGAGCCTCGGCGCCGACATCGTCGGCGGCCCGCAAGTGCCGGTTTTTGCCGATCCGAGCCATGCCAGATGGGCCGAACATCCGGTCTTTGCACCACCCTATCGTGAAACGGGCCGCGTGCCGGCGCTTTATTCATCCGGCAACCTGCTGGTGGGGCGCAACGTGCTTCAGGCGATGGGACCGCCCTTCCTCGATCTGCGGTTCAATTTCATGGGCGGCGGCGATTCCGACTTCCTCAGTCGCTCCGCGCAGAAAGGCTTCGTGCTCGGCTGGTGCGCCGAGGCAAAGGTCAACGAGACCGTTCCGGCCCGGCGCGTCGAGGCCGACTGGATCCGCGCCCGCAGCCTGCGCAATGGCGTGATCTCTACGCTGGTCGAAAAGAAGAAGCGGGCCGGCACGCCGCTTGCCGGCCTCAAGGTTTTCCTGAAGAGCCTGGCGCTGCTTGCGGCCTCGCCGTTGCGCGGCGCCGTCCGGCTGGCGCGCACCGGCTCGCTGACGAGCGGCCTCTACCCGGTCTATGTCGCGCTCGGCCGGGTGCTTGCCGAATTCGGATATGCCAATGAGCAATACCGACAGCCTGAGAAGAATTGAGCGCGCCCCGCTCAGCGCCGCCTTCACCAGGGAAGGTCTGGCGACGGCTGTCGCCGCGCTGTTGTTCACCGTCATCATCGTCTCGTTCCGGCCCTTCCAGCCGGCAGGCGCGGAGCTGACCGGCGACGGCGGCGACATCGTCAACCAGCTCGGCTTCGGCTCGCTCGGCGCGGTCTCCATCTTCTCGCTGCTCGCCTTCGCCGATCCGCGCGTGGTGCGCTCGCTGGTGAGCCCGTCCTGGGCGCTGATGCTGGGCTTCTTCTTCCTGTCGGTGGTGCTCGCCACCGATCCGCCCGCGGCGATGCGCGCCGCCTCCTTCACCATGATCGGCATCATCACAATGGCGACGATCCTGGTGCTGCCGCGCGACGCCGACTCCTTCGCCAGGGTGGTGATCTTCACCGCCGTCGTGGTGATCGGCCTTTCCTATATTGGACTGATCGTCTTCCCGCATGAGGCGCTGCATACCGCCGACTCGCAGGAGCCCGAGCATGCCGGCCTGTGGCGCGGCGTCTTCACGCACAAGAACATCGCCGGTCCGGTGATGGCCTGCTTCAGCTTCGCCGGGCTCTATCTGTTCCGGCGCGGCCAGCGCTGGTGGGGCGCCGGCATCTTCTGCGCGGCGATGATCTTCATGCTCCACACCGGCTCCAAGACGACCGCCGGGCTGATCCCGTTCTCGATCATGATCGTGGTGCTGCCCAGCCTCATCGGCATGCGGCTGGGCACGCCGATCCTGTTCGCGCTGGCGATCGTGGCCACGGCCGTCGGCACGCTCGGCATCGTCTTCATCCCACCGGTGAAGCATCTGGCGGCGATCTATTTCCCGAACCTGACCTATACGGGACGCACGACGCTTTGGGAGTTCGCCGGCGAGATGCTGGCGAAGAAGCCATGGACCGGCTACGGCTATGAAAGCTTCTGGGGCACGCCGCTGCTGCTCAACCAGGATCAGCCCTTCGACCGGCCCTGGGATATCCGCACCATCGTTCATGGCCATGACGGCTATCTCGACATCGCCGTGCTGATGGGCATCCCGGCGCTCTGCGTCACCGTCTACACCTTCCTGATCGCCCCCTTGCGCGACTACATGCGCATCCCGGCGCGCAAGGAAAACATCTTCCTCGGCGATTTCTTCATGATGGTGGTGCTGTTCACGGCGCTGAACGGTTTCCTGGAGAGCTTCTTCTTCCACCGCGGCGATCCCGTCTGGCTGTTCTTCGTGCTGGGCGTGCTTGGCTTGAGACAAGTCTCGCTGCGGCCGATCCCGGTTCGCCCTTCAAACTAATTGGTTACGCAATTCCGGACGGAAAACCGCTGGACACTTTTCCTGGAATTGCTTCGACCTGGCCGATCGATCTCCTGCCAACTGCCCTTTTCCGTTGCGGCGCAACCGTCTAAGGAGGGCCTTCTTACGGAGGTTTTCATGACGATCAGGCTGGTTCTCGCCGGTTGCGGCAATATGGGTTACGCCATGCTCTCGGGCTGGCTGAAATCCGCCAAGCTCGAGCCGCGAGCGGTGTTCGTGGTCGAGCCCAACGCGGAACTGCGCCGGCGCGCCGAACATCTCGGCTGCCACGCCGCGGCCGACGCTGCAGCTATCCCGGCCGACGCCGTGCCCGATCTTGTCGTCATCGCTGTAAAGCCGCAGGTGATCCGCGAGGTGACGGCGCACTACAAGCGTTTCGGCGACGGCAGGACCAGCTTTCTCTCCATCGCCGCCGGCACGCCGGTCGCCACCTTCGAGGAAATTCTGGGCGAGCTCGCGCCGGTGATCCGCTGCATGCCGAACACCCCGGCGGCGATCGGCAAGGGCATGATGGTGGTGTTTTCCAACCCGCTGGTCTCGGACGACGTCCGCCGTTTCGTTGCCGAACTGCTTTCGGCGAGCGGCGTCGTGACGACGATCGACGACGAAGGCCTCATGGACGCCGTGACCGCCGTCTCCGGCTCCGGCCCGGCCTATATCTTCCACTTCATCGAGGCGTTGACGGTTGCGGCCGAGAAGGCCGGCCTGCCCGCCGCGACCGCCAAGCTGCTTGCCATGCAGACCGTCTTCGGCGCCGCCTCGCTTGCCGCCGAAGCAGACGAGGAGCCGGGCGTGCTGCGCCAGCAGGTGACCAGCCCCAACGGCACGACCGCCGCCGCGCTTGCCGTGCTGATGGGCGGCGACCGGCTGACGAAGCTCGTCACCGAAGCCGTGGAAGCGGCGCGGCTCAGGTCGATAGAGCTGGGGAAGTAGCACCCTAACACGATCCGGGAAACAGCCCAGTTGGCATGCGCCCAGCCGGCCAGGCCGGATCGACGATTGCTACACCGGCTAACCGGTTCCCCAAACAATCGGTGGGTTTCCCTTTGGCCCAAGGATTGCCGATTGACTTTGGCATAGGTCACCCAGATAAAACTTTCGTTCGCTGACAGAAGCAAATGTTCATTCGCTCGACTGAACATGCCGGACTCGTCGGCGAGTGGGGAGTGCCTCGGCCGGGAGGGCCGAGGCGTCATTGAGTTGCGGGCATCATTCATGCTTCGAGCCGAAGCCGATGCCCCTGGGGAGGTAGAATGGACACCATACTTGCAGGCTTAAAGGGAGCTATCGACACGCTCGGCGCGACAGTGCTCTTGCCGATCGTCATTTTCATCATCGCCGTGGTCCTTGGAGCCAAGGTCAGCAAGGCCTTCCGCGCCGCCATCACGATCGGCGTCGCGTTCATCGGCATCAACCTCGTGCTCGGCCTGATGTTCACCTCGATCGGCGACGTCGCCAAGGCGATCGTCACCAACACCGGCATCCATCGAGACATCATCGATGTCGGCTGGCCATCCGCCGCCGCGATTGCTTTCGGTTCGTCGGTCGGCCTCTGGGTCATTCCGGTCGGCATCCTGGTCAACATCGTGCTTCTGCTCACGCGCATGACACGCACGCTCAATGTCGACGTCTGGAATTTCTGGCATTTCGCCTTCGTCGGCTCGCTGGTCGTCGCCGCCACCAACAATCTGGCATACGGCATCATCATTGCGGCGCTTGTCGCGGCGCTTGCGCTGCTCTTCGCCGACTGGTCGGCGCGCGCGGTGCAGCAGTTCTACGGCGTGCCCGGCATTTCCGTGCCGCATCTCGCCTCGGCGCAGATCCTGCCGATCGCCATCGTCCTCAACTGGATCATGGACCGTATCCCCGGGATCAACCGCATCAACATCAGCACCGAGACCATCGAGCGCCGCTTCGGCGTCTTCGGCGAGCCGGTGATACTCGGGCTCATCATCGGCCTGGTGCTCGGCCTGATCGCCTTCTACAACGCCGGCGATCTCGGCACCGTGCTGGCCAAGGTGCTCGGCACCGGCATGACGCTGGCGGCGGTGATGCTGCTTTTGCCGCGCATGGTGAAGATCCTGATGGAAGGCCTGCTCCCGGTTTCGGACGCCGCGCAGGAATTCGTGCGCAAGCGCACCGGCGACCGCGAGCTGCTGGTCGGGCTCGACTCCGCCATTCTGATCGGCCATCCGGCGGCGATCTCGTCGTCGCTGATCCTGGTGCCGATCGCAATCATCCTGTCGATCATCCTGCCCGGCAACCGCGTCATCCTGTTCGCCGACCTCGCCGTCATTCCGTTCATCGTCGCGATGACCGCGCCGCTGGTCAGGGGCAACGTCTTTCGCATGGTCGTCATCGGCACCGTGACGCTGGCCGTCGGCTTCTACGTCGCCAACGCGCTGGCGCCGCTGTTCACAAGTGCTGCCGTCGCGTCGGGCTTCAAGCTGCCGGCGGATGCGCTGCAGATCACCTCCGTGGTCGACGGGTTCCTCTGGGTTCCTTATGTGATCATCGAAGCCATCCAGGGGCTCGGCGTTATCGGTATCGTCATCATCGCGGTGGTCATCGCGGCGCTGTTCCTGTTCTACCGCCGCAACCCGCTCGGCTGGGAACGCGCCGCCGGCGCCGAGGACGAGCCGGCCGAAGGCACTGCCTGAGCCGGTTTAGATCGTGATGGCGTTTCGTTGAATCGTCGTCACGATCCAACTTTTTGTTGGAGCATGATCTTTCTCCGAAAACCGGTTCCCACTTTTTCGGGATCATGCTCCAGCCTGAAACTGAAACGATCGCGCGCCGCGAAGCCGATACGGCGGGGCGCACGGCCCGCATCGATGGAGAGTAGCCCTTGTCGAATGGCCTGATCCAACTGCTGGACCCCGAGGCGGTCGTCCTCGGCTCCGACGCTTCGACCAATGAGGAGATCATCCGCATCCTGGCCTCCAGGCTGGAGGCGCTGGGCTACGTCAAGAGCAGCTACGCCGACGCCGTCGTGCGGCGCGAGATGACGATCCCGACAGGCCTGCCGCTGGAGCGCGCCGACAATGTCGCGGTTCCGCACACCGACCCCGAACATGTGCTGAAGCCGGGGGTGGCGATGGGCACGCTCAAGCGACCCGTCACCTTCGCCAATATGGAAGATCCCGACGAGAAGCTGCCGGTGGGCTTCGTGTTCCTGCTTGCCATCAATGACAAGGACAAGCAGATTGACACGCTGCAGACCGTCATGGCCACCATCCAGAATCCCGCGGCGCTGGATGGCTTGAGGACGGCCAGGACCTTCGATGACGTCCGCGCCATTCTCAGCTGACAAGAGGAAAGAACATGTCCAGACAGAAAACCATTCTTTTTGCCTGCGGCACGGGCGTCGCGACCTCGACGGCGGTCAATGCCGCGGTGACCGAGGCAATGAAGAAGCGCGGCCTCACCTTTCACGCGCAGCAGGCCAAGGCCACGGAAGTGCCCGGACTGGCCGATAGCGTCGACTTTATCGTCGCCACCACGCCCATCTCGGCATCCGTGACCAAGCCGGTGATCAAAGGGCTCCCCTTCCTCACCGGCATCGGCAAGGACAAGGCGCTTGACGACATCGAGGCGGAGCTGCGCAAATAGCAGCGGCTCAGCCTGACAGGGCTGGTGAAGCAACCTTCGCTCCGTAGAGCATGTCATCCTGCAGCCGGCGCAGGGCGTAGAGCCTCGTCGTCCGGTCCGGCGCAGCATTGTCCTCGGTCAACAACGCACCCTTCCTGACAGACTTCAGCACCTTGCCGCCTTCGAGCAGACCGACCGGCACGGCACGACTGGCGCGCGCATCGGCAATCGTCATGGTCCAGGAGCGGTAGCAGGTCTCGCCGATGGCATCGAAGGTCTCGCCCGCGGCAAGGTCGCGCTTGGCGACCGCGCAGACTTCGGCCACCGGTCTCGCCAGAGGCACCATGTCGGGCTTGCCGTGGAGCATGATGCGGGCGGCGGTGAGCGGCACCTCCAGCGAAGTCAAGTGAAAGGGCCGGAACAAGCCGTAATAGGGGCCGTGGCCGACATGGAGATCGTCCAAGCGCTCGACAACGCGCGGATGCATCGCCTCGACGATGACGAAGACGCCGGGCGCCACGCCCTTGCCGATCGTATAGTCGACGACGCCCTTCCTCGACAGGAGGCCGCCGTCCTCCCGTGGGATCAAAACCTTGGCCAGTTGATCGCGATCGGCCTTGGGGCCGTGCATGCCGGGGACATCCGGGACCAGGCCGGTGGCATTGGCGATGGCGCACATCTCGACCATGGTTTTCGAGCCATCGACGAACTCGACCAGCATGCGCGGGTTCATGTTGCGCCGCGCCGCCTCTTCCCGATAATCGTCCGGAACGGCGTCATGGTTGAGCGGATTGTTCTTGCCCTTGCCGGCCGCGACGATGCCTAGCCCAAGCGCCGAGGCGAACTCGATCAGTTCCATGCAGCTCGACGGCTCGTCGCCCGCGCCGACCGAATAGACGACACCCAACCGGTCGGCCTGATGCTTCAGGTAGCAGCCGATGGTCACGTCGGCCTCGACATTCATCATCACCAGATGCTTGCCATGCTGCATGGCCATCAGGTCGAAATCGGCAGCGACGCCGGGTTTGCCGGTGGCGTCGATGACGACGTCGATCAGCGGGTTGGTGACCAGCATCTCGTTCGAGGTGATGGCGATCCTGCCGCTCTCGATCGCCCGGGTGACCCCGGAGCCGGTCTCGGTCTCGGCCGCCATCGCCTCGTCGCCATAGGCGATGCGGATCGCCTCGCGGGCGGTGTGCGGGCGCCGCGTGGAAATGGCCGCGATCGAAATGCCCGGCATCAGCATGCCCTGCGTCACCAGATCGGTACCCATCTCGCCGGACCCGATGACGCCGATGCGCACCGGCCTGCCCTCGGCGGCGCGCCGGGCAAGATCGCGGGCAAGCCCGGTCAAGGCGACATTGGTCATGCAAGAAAATCCACGGCTTTTTTGCTTCGGCCCGCAATACAGGGAACGATCCGCTTTTGCCAATCAAACCAGGCTGGAACGGCGATTTCTTGCGCATGCTTTGCAAGGCCGCAGCAGATTTTGCGGGAGCTTGTGCATGGCCGCCGCACGATTCGCCGTTTCTTTCCGGCCATTAACCATTGCAGCGCTCTTTGAACGGGAAAAGTCCGACGGCCGCCCCCGGTTTCTGTGCCATTTTTGCTACAGGTTTTGGCCCTAATGTCCGAAATCGTACTTTTAAGGGGTGTCTAATCCATTATATGCTCACAACCTCGAAAAATCTGATAGATACTGGCCGAAAGCTCCGGTGGCAGGCTTGGGCAAATAAGCGCCAATAAAAAAATAACGGCGCGGGGATAGTCGCGGGGTAGAAATGACCAGGACGGGTAAAATTACCGTCGGCTGGCGCGTTGCGCTTGCTGTCACGGTGTCAATGCTGGCTTGTGGTAGCGCCAGCGCACTCACACTCAAAGAAGCCGTTGCCGTCGCTGTGGAATCCAATCCGGAGATTGGACAGGCGATCGAAAACCGCGAAGCGATCGAATTCGAGCTGCGACAGGCCAAAGGCCTTTATCTTCCCAGCGTCGATCTGGAAGCATCGACCGGCGTTCGCCGCCTGGACAACGATACACGGCGAGCGCTCGACCAGGATCATGAAGCGCTTTATCCGAACGAGGCCGATCTCACGGTCTCGCAGACGCTTTATGACAGTGGCGCAAGGCGGGCCGAACTGAACCGCCAGGCCTCGCGGGTCGACGGCGCTTCCTTCAGGGTTCTGGAACGGTCCGAGTTCATCGGGCTCGCAGTCGTCCAGGACTATCTGGAATACATGCTGCAGGCTTCGATCGTGGCCGAAGCCAAGAAGAACCTTGGCTTTCATCAGTCCATCCTCGGCGACATCAAGCAAGGCATCGCGGGCGGCGCGCTCAACGACGCCGACCGGCAGCAGGCCGAGGAACGCCTTTATGCGGCCAAGGCGCGGATGCAGGAAGCGACCGAAGAACTCGAGGCGGCCAAGATCCGCTTCTTCAAGAATGTCGGCAAGCCGCTGACCAACGCGTCGCGGCCGGCCGATGTCGCAGCCGCCCTGCCGCGGTCGCTGGACGATGCGATCGGGCTCGCCAGGCAGAACAATCCACGCGTCCATATGGCCAACAGCGACATCGATGCCGCCGCTTCGCTGGTCGACGCGGCGCGGGCGAAATACGGCCCGACGATCACCGCCGAAGGCGTCGCCCGGGGCGGCTATGACATCGACGGCGACAATGGCGACGCGAGCGACCTGCAGGCCCGGGTGGTGCTGCGCTGGAACCTCTATCGCGGCGGCATCGACAAGGCCAACGAACAGGAACAGATCCGCCGCACCAGCGAGCAGCGGCTTGCGATGCACCAGGTGCTGCGCGAGATCGAGGAAGCCGTGCGCACCTCGTGGGACCGCCGCTTCCGCCAGGCGGAACTGGCAAAGACGCTGCGGCAGCAGGCAGCCACCAATGAAAAGCTGGTCGCCTCCTATCGCGAGCAGTTCAAGGTCGGGCAGCGCTCGCTGCTCGATGTGCTCGATGCCCAGAACACGCGCTTCAACACCGCGACACTGGCCGACACGTCGTCCTACGCGTCGCTGTTTGCCCAGTACCGGCTGCTGGCCGCGACCGGCGAATTGCTGAAGACACTCAACATCCAGCCGGCCAAGCAGGCCGCGGCCTACGCCCGTGAGGAATTCGGTGTGCCGGCTACGGCCGATACCGAGACCTATGCGCGGACGCCGTCGGAGCAGAAGAACGATCTGCCGTTCGACATCCTCGCGCCGGTCAGGAAAAAGTAGCCGATGTAGCGTCGATCTTCGGTCCTTCGGGGCGGATCGTGAACCAGCAACCTAATATCCTATCGCCCAAGGAGGCTTTCAAAGCCTGCTTCTGCGCTGTCGCTGCCTATCTCGGCAGGCCGAGCGCGGAAACCGTGCTGTTCGCCGGCGTGCCGATTTCGGAGACGCGCATCGAGCCCGACGAAATCCGCCACCTGGCCGAGCGCATCGGCCTGGAGGTCCAGGATTTCAGCCATCGCGATTTCCTGCGTGGCCGCTTCGATCTTCCGGCCATCATCTTCCGCGTCAGCCAATTGCCGGTCGCCCTCCTGGCGGAAATGGAGGACGGGCAATATCTGACGGCGCCGCAGGAAAACGGCCGCACCACGATCGCCAGGTCGGAACTCGCCGAAAGCTATATCAGCGGCGGCACATCCTTCTCGATCACCTATGCCAACCAGGCCGAAGAGATGACGGTCGGCACCGCGGCGCGGATCGAAAGGCGCCACTGGCTGACCGGCACCATGGGGTCGTTCTGGCGCACCTATTCGAAAGTGGTGCTGTCGGCGGTGTTCATCAATCTTTTGGCGATCGCCTCGCCGATCTTCACCATGAACGTCTACGACCGGATCCTGCCCAACAAGGCGATCTCGACCCTGTGGGTGCTGGCGCTCGGCATCGGCGCGGCCATCCTGTTCGACCTGCTGCTCAAGACGGCCAGGGCGTCGCTGATCGACTATGCCGGCCGCAAGGCGGATCTGCGTATCTCCTATCTGCTGTTCGAAAAAGTGCTGAATTCCTCGCTTTCGGCGCGGCCCGGGTCGACGGGCGAATATGCAAACCGCGTCACGCAATACGAGTTCGTGCGCGAGTTCTTCACCTCGAACACGGTCAGCGTCTTCATCGATACGATCTTCGTCTTCGTCTTCTTGGCTGTCATCTATGCCATCGGCGGCTGGCTGGTGATCATACCGGCGTTGGCCTTCGTCATCTCCGTCATCGTCGGACTGATCACGCAGCGGCGAATCGGCAAGCGGGTCGCGGCCTCGATGAACGAGGCGTCGCAACGCCAGGCGCTGCTGGTCGAGTCCATTTCAACGCTGGAGACGATCAAGTCCCTGCGCGCCGAAGCCTATCTGCTGCGCAAATGGGGCGAGCACTCGAAGAACGCGGCCAACACGTCGGAGAAAATCAAGGAGCTCTCGGCGGCGGCGGGCAACATCACCGGCGCCATCCAGCAATTCGTGACGGTCGCCCTGGTGGTTGGCGGCGCCTATGCGTTCTCGGAAGGCCATGTCTCGACAGGCGCCATCATCGGCACCGTCATGCTGGCCGGCCGCGCCGTGGCGCCGCTCGGCCAGATCGCCATCACGCTTGCCCGGTTCCGCCAGGCCATGCTGTCGCTCAGGATCATCAACACGATCATGTCGCAGCCAGAGGACCGCCCCGATACGGTCGGTTTCGTCAATCGGCCGATCCGCAGCGGGGCGCTGGTCTTCAAGAATGTCGGCTTTGCCTATCCGGGCACGGAAAACGAGGTTCTGAGCGGGCTCAACATCGCGGTCAGGCCCGGCGAGCGGGTCGGCATCATCGGCCGCATCGGTTCCGGCAAGACCACGATGGGCCGGCTGATCGGCCGGCTTTTCCTGCCGACGTCGGGGGAGTTGCTGCTCGACGGCATCGACATCCGCCAATACCACCCCTCGGAGGTCCGCGCCGCGGTCGGCATCGTCGCACAGGCCGGCGACCTGTTTTCGGGAACCATCAAGGAGAACCTCTTGATGGCGGCGCCGGAAGCCACCGACGAGGAGATCATCGATGCGGCGAAGGCCGCCGGCGTCGACGACTTCGTCTCGCGGCATCCGCGCGGCTACGACATGAATGTCGGCGAGCGGGGCACCAGTCTCTCGGGCGGACAAAGGCAGGCGGTGGCAATCGCGCGACTGCTTTTGACCAAGCCGAAGATCGTCTTCCTCGACGAGCCATCGGGTTCGATGGACCTCGCTTCCGAACGGCAGTTGATCAAGCAGCTCAAGGTGGCGTTCGACCGCAGCACGACGCTGATCGTGTCGACCCATCGCTACAGCATGCTGGAACTTGCCGACCGCCTCATCGTCATCGACCAGGGCCGCGTCGTCGCCGACGGGCCGAAGGAACAAGTCATCCAGGCATTGCAGAAGGCAAATGCCTGACCGGAACGCATGGACATGCTAGCAAGGGAAGACCGGCCACCCCTATTCGCCTCGGCGTCCGTCTACATCGTCGGAGCGCTGTTCGTGTGTTTCACGGCCTGGGCGTCGTTCGCCGAGGTGGACGAGATCGCGCGCGGCGACGGCAAGGTGATACCCGCTTCGAAGACGCAGATTATTCAGGCCAGCGAACCGGGCGTCGTGCAGGAGATCGCCGTCCAGATCGGCCAGACCGTCAAGAAGAACGACCTCATCATCCGTCTCGACAATTCGGGCAACACTTCGAGCCTTGGCGAAGAGAAGGCCAAGGCGCGAGCGCTGCAGGCGCGCATCGCCAGGCTGCAGTTCGAGCAGAGCGGCAGTGTCGAAGGGTCGTTTCCCTGCCCTGTGGAAATCCAGAAAGTCGCGCCGGAGATCTGCGACAACGAGCAAAAGCTGCTCGTGGCGCGCCGCGACAATTTCGAGGTCAAGCTGTCGGTTCTCAAATCGCGCCTCGACCAGCGCGAGAAGGAGCTGGACGAGGCCACCGCCAATGCCGACCGCCTGTCCAAGAGCCTTGCCGTCACCGACCAGGAAGCGGCGCTGGTCGAACCCATGGTCAAGAAAGGCCTGATGGCCAGGACCGAACAGATCCGCGTCGAGCGGGAACAGACCGACCTTCACGGGCAGTTGATCCTGGCCGGCGAGACCATCAAGAAGACCAAGTCGGCTATCACCGAGGCGCAGCTTCAGGTGAACGAATTGGGCCTGCAATTGCAGCAGGAGGCGTTGAGCGACCTGACGCAGGCGCTCGCCGATCTTTCCGTGGTCGACGAAACCATCCGCGGCGCCACCGACAAGGTGGCGCGCACCGACATCCGCTCACCGGTCGACGGCATCGTCAACACGCTCGACGTCAACACGCTCGGCGCCTTCGTGCAGCCAGGCGCGGTCGTGGCCGGCATAGTGCCGACCTCCGAAACGCTGCTGGTCGAGGCCAGGGTTTCGCCGCGCGACGTCGCCTTCATCCAGCCGAACCAGGAGGCGCTGATCAAGGTCACGGCCTATGATTTCTCGATCTTCGGCGGCATCGAGGGCAAGGTCTCCAACATCACCGCCGACAGCCTCGTCGACCAGAAGACGGGCGAGCCCTACTACCAGGTGCGGGTCGCCACCGAGAAGTCGACGCTGACAAGGAACGGCAAGACCTATTCGATCATCCCCGGTATGATCTGCTCGGTCGACATCAAGACCGGACGCAAGACGATCCTCAACTATCTTTTGAAGCCCATCAACAAGGCGCGTCAGGAGGCAATGAGTGAACGATAGCGCCATCCATCCCGACACCTCGCGCGAACGGCTGCTGCCGGCGCTCGCGGCCGAGGATTTCGGCCCGGAATTTCGCGTCGTGGCGCGCGGCGGCGTGCGTCGCGGCATCCGGCTGGAGCGCGCCTTCTGGGTGTCGCTGAAGCAGATGGCCGAAAGCCGAAAATGCACGATCGGCATGCTGGTCGAGGAGATCGCCGAACACCATCCCGACCAGGGCAATCTCACCTCGGCGATCCGCGTCGCCTGCATGCGCGGCCTCGCCGAGGAAAGCATGGAATTGCGCAAGCTCGCTTCGATCCGCACGATCAACGCAATCCTGATCGCCTGCCCCTCGCCCGCCTTCGCGCTGTCTTCGTCGAAGAAGATCCTGGCCTTCAACACGCCGTTCCAGCAACTGGTCAGGCGTCAGTTGCCGAGCGCGCCGGGCGAGGATGGGCGCCAGGACCTGAAGCTGGCGCTCGACCTCAACGTTCCCGACATCTTCGCCCGCCTCGACGCCAATGGCGAAACGCCGGTCACCAGCGGCTTCGTGATCGGCGCGGGCGAGCGCCGCTATCGCGGCCAGCTCAGCGCCGTGCGCGCGCCTGTCACCGATCCGGAACTGCTGATGGCTTTCGTCTACAACGGGTAGGAAAATTCCAGGAACAAAGGCGCGTCGCGGCTTCCCTGGCGGGATCGAGCGGTTCTGCGTCCTGGTGGAACGTCGACCGCTACAGTCTACTGCCTCAGGCTCGAAGCCGCCGATGGTTCCGGCGAGCCTTCACCCGGAGCGACGGTCGCGAAGCCGCCGGTGATGTCGGCGATCTGCGCGCCGGACTTCGACCCATGGATCCAGGCGCGATCCGTGCTGAAGGAATAGAGCGGAACATAATCGGGCAGTTCGCTGTCACGCAAGACGGCGTTGCCGAGGCTGTCGAGGATGAAGGCGCCGCTTCCTGTGCTTACCGACAGGACGGCGTGGAAGAACTTGCGGCGGCGATCCTGGAGCACCACGAGCGACATGCTCTGCGCCGGGATCCCGGCCCTGAGCAGCGCCGCCATCTTGAGTATGGCGAAATCCTCGCAATCGCCGGCGCGATGTTCGAGGATTTCCGAAGGCTTCGCCCAATAGTCGAGCTTGCCGTAGACGACGCTGTCCTTGCGATAGGCGATCAGGCGGTTGATGCTGCTGTTGACGAAAGCGAGCTTCTCGCGAAAACCCTTGTCGGCGGCAATGTTGATGATCTCGGCGAAAGCCGGGCTCTCGCGGTCGCAGACGCTGCCGGCGGTGCAATCGACGATGGCCTTGTAGACGGGAGTCCAGCGCGCCGCGACCGGAAAGTTGCGCATCGACAAAGCGACGGAGCCGAAGACGCCGGGGATGATCGCGGCGGTCTGGATCGGGTCGATGCCGGGATCAGCCTCGGCGCTCGAGCGCGCTTCAACCGCGTAAGCCGCTGCCGGCGCGTAGCCTGCCGAAACCTCCGCGATCCGGTAAGCGGTGGCCGCCCGCCAAGGCAGCGGCCGGGCCAGCGAAACACCGCCGAGGCTCGCCGGCCCAAGCACCTTTTGCTGGACCGGATCCGGGCCCGGATTCGCGTCGGCCGACGATGGATTTGCCAAACCGGCAAGGCCGATCGCCAGCAAGAGAACCTTGATCCCCGTCGGGGCTGCTTTTTGTATTTTCATAACGCCCACCTTTGACTGTGGACGCTACCAATCTTGTCTCAAATTATCGGAAAGGAAGGTAGGTAAATTTCCGCGAATCACTCTATTCTGTTTTGCGTCAAATTTTATTCAAATTTATACTTTCATTTACCAAGGCGGAGGCGCGCGGCGCGGTCAATCCCGCCTTCCTTAAGATCATGCATATCCAGATATATCATCGCGATTTACCAAGTGTAAAAAATGCGATTCTCTACATATTCGAGTATATGAAATAGATTGAATGTCTGTTGCAAAGTCCAGGCCTGACATGTCTCTTTCCGGGAAATGCCGGAGGGGCTTTAGCTATGACAACCAATATCGAATTCGACGCCGTTTCAAATTCCTGGGACGAGCACACGAGTGCTGGTGAAAATCATATCTCGACGGGTGTCCAGGTCGCGCAGGCGACCACCGGCCAGGCGGCGACTGAGCCAGTGCCGGTCGATGTCGGCAGCGGCGCGCCGGCCCAAGGCGCGGCCAATGCGCCGGCCGATGCCAAGGCCCCTGCTTCCAACGCTCCCGCAACGGCGGCAAATGCAGCGGCAGGGAATATCCCGCATGAATATCACGTCGAGGCCGGCAACGTCGTAAAGCTTCCGGCCAGCGTGTCGATCGACAACATCAAAGTCGACGGACATGATCTCGTCCTCACGCAGCCCGACGGATCCCAGATCGTCATCAAGGACGCCGCGCTGAATGTGCCGACCTTCATCCTCGGCGACGTCGAGGTGCCGCGCGTGGCCCTGATCGCCGCGCTCGAGGCAAGCCATGTCGATGTCGCCTTCGGCGCCGACGGCTCGATCTCGGCTGGCGGCAACGGCTCGCCGGGCAGCGCGGGCGGAAATTTCGAACATCCCGCAGGTGGGATCGGCGACGGCTTCGGCCTGACGTCGCTGCTGCCGCCGACGGACCTGGCGTTCGGCCAGCCGGAGCACCGCGAGCTGTTCCCGGGATTGCTGCCGGACTCGACGCCGACGATCCTCGACCTGACGCCATCGACCAGCGGCGGCGACACCACCGTCAACGAGAAGGGGCTGCCGGCAAGCTCAGGATCGGAAGGCTCGGGCGAGGCGCAGGATCCCGCCGCCAACACCGACCAGTCCGAGATCAACAGCGGCAACTTCACAATCACCTCGCCCGACGGCATCGGCTCGGTGAACATCAACGGCACGAATATCTCAGGCGCCGAGCTTGCCAACAGCGCGTCGACGCCGATCAACATCACCACGCCGCTCGGCAAGCTGACCATCAACGGCTACGACGCCGCCACCGGCCAAGTGAGCTACACCTACACGCTGGAGCATAGCGCGCAGCATCCGGACGGCGCCGGTACCAATTCCACCTTCGACAACTTTACGGTGACAGTCACCGACAGTGACGGTGACGTCTCGCTCCCCGGCACGCTTTCGGTGCAGATCGTCGATGACGTGCCGACTGCCCATAATGATGTGGCTACGCAGGCAGCCGAAAATGCCCCGGTGACGGTGAACGTGTTCGCCAACGACGTACCCGGCGCCGACGGCGTCAACATCGTCGATCCGACGAAGGTGAGCCTGGTGGCGAACTCGCTGACGGGCTCCGGCACGGTCACCTATCACAATGACGGCACCTTCACCTACACGCCGGCCGCCGGCGAACAGGGCACGGTGACGTTCCAGTACCAGATCGTTGATGGCGACGGCGACCCGTCGGTGGCGACGGTGACGATCAATCTGAAGCCGGATTCGACGCCCACCATCGATGTGACGCCGCAGAATCCCGATGCAAACGGCCACAGCGCGGCGAGCGAGGCCGGCCTTCCGCCGCATGACGGCCTGCCTGCGGGTTCGGGCGAAATCGCCGACAACGACGCCAACAACAACAGCGACACCAGCGAGACCACGACCGGCGCGCTGGCTATCACCACGGGCGGCGACACGATCGGCCACCTCTACGTGACCGACAAGGACAATACCCAGATCGAGGTGACGAACGCGGCCGGCGGCATCCTGGTGCACGGCCAGTATGGCGACCTGACCATCACCGGCACGCCGGGGACCGGCTACACCTATTCTTACACGCTGCTCGACAGCACCACCGGTAACGGCACGCATGACGATTTCGCCGTCAAGGTTGTCGATTCCGACGGCGACCCTGCCAACACCACACTTACCATCGACATCGTCAACGACGTGCCGACGGCGCATGACGATTTGGCTACGCAAGGCACCGAAAATGCCCCGGTGACGGTGAACGTGTTCGCCAACGACGTGCCCGGCGCGGACGGCGTCAACATCGCCGACCCGACGAAGGTGAGCCTGGTGGCGAACTCGCTGACGGGCTCCGGCACGGTCACCTATCACAATGACGGCACCTTCACCTACACGCCGGCCGCCGGCGAACAGGGCACGGTGACGTTCCAGTACCAGATCGTCGATGGCGACGGCGACCCGTCGGTGGCGACGGTGACGATCAATCTGAAGCCGGATTCGACGCCCACCATCGATGTGACGCCGCAGAATCCCGATGCGAACGGCCACAGCGCGGCGAGCGAGGCCGGCCTTCCGCCGCATGATGGCCTGCCTGCGGGTTCGGGCGAAATCGCCGACAACGACGCCAACAACAACAGCGACACCAGCGAGACCACGACCGGCGCGCTGGCTATCACCACCGGCGGCGACACGATCGGCCACCTCTACGTGACCGACAAGGACAACACCCAGATCGAGGTGACGAACGCGGCCGGCGGCATCCTGGTGCACGGCCAGTATGGCGACCTGACCATCACCGGCACGCCGGGGACCGGCTACACCTATTCTTACACGCTGCTCGACAGCACCACCGGTAACGGCACGCATGACGATTTCGCCGTCAAGGTGGTCGATTCCGACGGCGACCCTGCCAACACCACACTTACCATCGACATCGTCAACGACGTGCCGACGGCGCATGACGACACGGACGCGGCGCAGTCCGGCGAGACCGTGACCGGCAATGTCGAGGCCGGAACGAGCACGCATGGCCTCGGCGCGGCAGACACGGCTGGAGCGGACGGTATCGCATCCATCAGTTGGACGAACGCCCAAGTGAACGCCGGCGTGACGACAGTAACGGGCACGCATGGTGTGCTGACGGTCTTCGCCAATGGCGAATACAGCTATCAGGCCAACCCGAACACGCCCACTGGCACTGACGTCTTCAACTACACCATCACCGACGGCGACGGCGATACCTCGCCGGCGACGCTGACGATCGAGGTGACCGGCAGCCAGCCGCGTGTGGTGGCGGAGGTTGCGGCGGTCAACGAGGCGGGCATCGACACAACACCACCGGTCGGCGACCTTGGCCCCGGGACGGTGGACGGCTCGCATGCGGGCGACGGCTCGGAGACGACGACGGGCAAGTTGACCTTCTCGGATCCTGACGGGGCGACCGTGACCGGTGTTCAGGCCGGCAATATCGTCGGCGACGTGAACGGCAATGTCGGCACGAATATCAATGGCACATACGGCATCCTGCACGTCAACGCGGATGGCACCTATAGCTATACGCTGACGTCGCCGGAGGCGAATGTCCCGGCGGGCAACGACGGCGCCAACGTGCAGCCCGGGCAGGACGTGTTCACGTTCACGGTAACCGACAGCTTCGGCAATACATCCACTTCGACCATATCGATCAATATCACGGACGATGTGCCCACGATCTCGAATGCGGTGGTCGGCAGCTCGGTGACGCTCGACGAGACCAACAACGGCCCGACGACGGACGGCGTGCTGAACCCGGCGATCATGACGGCCACGAGCGCTGCGGCGATCGTGACGCTGACCTCGAACTACGGCGCCGACGGCGCCGGCTCGACGGGCTATGCGCTGTCGGTGACGAACGCGACCTCCGGACTTGCAACGGCGCAGGGCGACCATCCCATCACGCTGGTGCAGGTCGGCAACACGATCGAGGGCCAGTACAACGATGGCGGCACGCACACCGCCTTCACGGTGTCGATCGGCGCGGATGGCAAGCTGACGGTGGTGCAGAACGTCGCGCTCGAACACCTGATCGATGGCGGCCCGGCCGCCTACAACGACGCACTCAACCTTGACGGCAAGATCGCCGTGACGGCGACGGTGACGGACGCCGATGGCGACACCGCCTCCACCGGCGCCATCAACATCGGCGGCGCCGTCACCTTCCTCGACGACGGCCCCACGATCTCGAATGCGGTGGTCGGCAGCTCGGTGACGCTCGACGAGACCAACAACGGCCCGACGACGGACGGCGTGCTGAACCCGGCGAT
>NZ_VFTM01000046.1:0-36496 GCF_006439555.1 Mesorhizobium sp. B3-1-6
ACTCCAAAACCCCTTCGGGCCAAAAGTGTTACCCATGTCTCCGGTATAAACCGTAACCCATGTGTCCGGAACGGACCTGAAAATGTTGGCTCCCCGGGCCGGATTCGAACCAGCGACCAACCGGTTAACAGAAGGTTTTTCATTGACTTTCTCTGCATCGTATTGCGACAGCGTGAAACATCATCGGAGGCCTTTGCCTTTGTCTCATCCCGTCCGAATCAATGCCATTTCGATTGATGGGCATTTTGGCGGGTAAAATTTAATAAACGAAAATTATCAAACAAAATCAATTACATCTGGCGGAGGAGGGGACTCGAACCCAGCCCTGCGATGCGATCCGGGCTCCTGAAATGCAGTCGGATTACAATCTGAAGGTAACCGGCACCATCACGCCGGAGACGCTGAACGCCTTGCGAATTACAGCGGATTAATTTCACCGAAATGAGACGTGTGAACAAACAGCGGCCACTCTACGACCTCGCCGTCCTTGTCAATTACGTCTTCGGGTCGCGGGTCCCGTGCCCATCCAGCAAGACATTTCCAATGTTGAGGCATCGTCACGCCGTTCTTTCCAACGCTCGAATCGCGACGAAGAAAAGTGAGGTCGAATCGAGCAAAGATAATGCCTCGGGAGGCGACCTCTGGCTCCCCGTCACGAAGTGCATGTACGCAAACGCGACAACCAACCCGCAAGATGTTGCGCAATTGCACCGTCACGACATCTTAGTACCGGTAGACCCTACAGCCGTCGTCAAGAATTTCCGCATAGCATCCTTACGCGCGCTGTGATCGAGCGCATAATTTGCGCGCTCGAACTTCGCTCCATCGAGCAAAGCCTGAATGTAGCTAGCGACTGTGTCACCTGCCATTACGAGCGCGGTGTCTACCGTGTGGATGTAGCGGCTTGTGATCGTTCCGCGAGAATGTCCCACCAACGCAGCTATGGTCGACTCGGTAAAGCCGAGATCGTTTGCCACGCTCGCGAAGCTGTGACGAAGCACGTGGGGTGTCACGCTTTCAAGCGGTGTGTCTTTGACGAGCTTTTCCCATAGCTTTGGGAAGCCGACCAATGGCTTCCCTTCCTCGGTACCGGGGAACACGAAATCAGCCTCATCGTCGGACAATAATGGTTCAATCAACTCGACCACGGGCAAGCCAATGGCCCGGGTGGATGCGCCTTCCTTGGAATCCTCAAGCCTGATGCAGCTGCGCTGAACGTCGACCTCGCCCATTCTCAGATTAATAATCTCGCCTCGTCGACATCCCGTCATAGCGAGTGCCCGCGCCATTTTGGCGGCCGTTGAAAACTGCGGGTCGAT
Source organism: Mesorhizobium sp. B3-1-6 (assembly GCF_006439555.1). Taxonomy (NCBI): domain Bacteria; kingdom Pseudomonadati; phylum Pseudomonadota; class Alphaproteobacteria; order Hyphomicrobiales; family Phyllobacteriaceae; genus Mesorhizobium; species Mesorhizobium sp. B3-1-6. The sequence goes on from NZ_VFTM01000046.1 coordinate 1,320, forward strand.
AGCGGCGTCCGCGAGAATCTTGCCTAACGCTCGATACTCACGCTCCGTCAGACGTCGGTCACGGACGCGATCTTTTGGTTTACGAAAGCCGTGAACCGGGTTCTTTTCGATGATGCCTTCCCGAATGGCATACGTGAAGATGCCGCCGAGAAGACCTACGCCGCGCGAGCCAGTGCCAATCCCTCCCCGAACGATCGCCCGGCCTCGCTTCTTCGTCTTGATGTCGGCCCGGGTTTTGCCGTTGGCAACGTCGCGCAGAAATTTGGCAATGTCTGCCGACGTGATCTCGGTCACTCTCCGGTTTCCGAGGAGCGGAAGGATGTGGCGGCTGATACGGCTACGGTCGATCTCCATGGTCGACGGCTTCTTAGGGCGGCCGCCTTTGCCTGGCACAAGTCCAGCTTCACAATCAGCCAGATATCGGGTGCAGAGTTCTTTGATGGTGATCGTTTTAGCGTCGAGAAGTTTTGTCTCCGCAGGGTTGTCGCCTTGCGCGATCCGACCGATCAAAATACGCGCCTCTTTTCGAGCCGCCTCTGGAGCCCAGACGCCATGGGGGCCGATAGTGAATCGACGGGTCCGACCTTTAGCGCGATACTGAACGAGATAACTGCGCTTACCTGATGAAAACACGCGCAGTCCGAATCCAGGCAACTCATCATCCCAAAGGAAGTAGTCCGATTTTTGCGGTCCCGCTTGATCCACGGTTCGTTTGTTCAGCTTAGCCAACGCACACCTCAGGGCTCTGTCGAAGTGACTCCGCGGAAGCACCACGGAAGCACCCGGACGGAAACTCCGGCCTGCGATAGGATACTGGCTTCGGTTTTCGGAGCGACAAAAAGTCAGTCGTCGTAGTGTCTTAGCGAAGCATAGCGTGCAAAGACAAGTTATTGAAAAGACTGGCTAAATCGGCCTCCGAAGGCAGAGGTCACAAGTTCGAATCTTGTCGGGTGCGCCAAATTATCTTTCTATTTCAATCGGTTACGCCAATTCTGACTTACCTTGCTTGCCTGGAGACTGCCCACGCAACCAACAGGGCTCTCTTTCCGCTGCTTTCGTGGAGCAAAGGTCGCGTAATCATCGTTCGCATGACGTGCCCGGCACTGATTCCACGGAAAGCGGTTGCTGGGTCCTGCCCATAAAAGCAGCGCTCAAGTGTGTTTGGTCTGTCGAGGAGCTTGGGCGGCAGTTCCGGCAGAGACGGTCAATTGGGCTAGAAAGCCGACTTTTGCGCCTAAAGCGCGTCGCGTCGAAACGGATTCAGGCGACGCGCTTTTAAGCCCTTATTTTCATGCATGTCGTTATCGCAAAACCGCTGCACACTTTTGCGCGACATGCATTAGATTTGGCCGGCAATAGACCTCAATCAGCGACTCGTCATCAACCAGAAGACGGCGATCACCTCAACAGCGCCACCGTCCTGTCGACGGCGCTGGGGAAGCCATTCAGCGAGAGTGCCAGATTGGTCTCCTTGCCGCCGTCCGCGACCACCTTGACCTTGAGGCTTTTGCCGTCGCGCAGGTTGGCCAAGGTCTCGGCGTCGAAGCTCAGATCGACGAGGCAGCCGCCGGGCAGGCAGGTGCGGAAGCGCAGCGGCGGCAGGGCCGGGCCGTCATCGATCTGGAGCGTCACGCCCTGGTCCAGCGCCAGGCCGAACGGCAGCACCAGCGTTCCCTGGATGGCCTCGCCGGCCGGGCGCAGTTCCATCGCCAGCACGCGCTGGCGCGACTGGCTGTCGGTCTGTTCCTGCGACAGCGCGCAGACCTTCACATTGGCGCCGTTCTGGGTGGCGAGATTGCACGAGACGGTCCAGTCGCCATGCCCTTCCCTGAGCGAGGTCGCCCCGCCTGGGAGGGCTGCCGTGTCTTGCGCGAAAGCGGCCGCAAGGGAGAGCAGGCTTGCGGCGATCAGCGTGGCATATCCAATTCGGCTGTTTCGTATCATCTCGTTTCCATCTCTCAAAAAGTCGGACCGCCCAGAAGGCGAACGACGAATGCGAACGACAGAGAATGCGCATTTCCGCGCGCATTCTGATTGCTCGACCCGGGCTGTGCCCGATGCCTCGTCGACGCCGCTACCAGCGCACGCTGAAGCCGAGCTTGCCGCTGATGACATTGCTGTCGCCGAAGTTCGCCAGGCTGGTCTTGGCGAGCGCCTCGCCATAGACCGAATACTTGCCGTCGCCAAAGTCGAGCGAGCCGCCGAGGCCGACGCCGCCCCAGAACTTCTGGTTCTGGCTGGAAAGCTTCACGCCCGAGACATCGACATCGGTGCCGTCGAGGAAGTCATAATAGAGGTTGGCGATGCCATAGACATGCGCCCGGCTCACCTGCCCGGCGCTGTCGGTCCACTGGTCCTCATAGTCGGCCGAGATGCCGAGGCGGCCGATCAGGCTGTCGCCGCTGCCGGGCGACACGACGGTGCCGAACGGATCGGTGAACTTGTCGAAGTCGACCGCCGAATAGGAAAGTTGCGCCTGCGGGGTCAGCGACCAGTTGGAGCGCAGCGCGATCTTCTGCCCGCTCTCGATGCTCAGCGCATAGCCGAAGCCGTTGTTGCCATCGGCAAGCTTGCCCAGCACGGCCGAGTTGATGTCGCTGTCATACCAGGTCGCCTGGGCCTGCGTGTCGACGTAGAAGCCGCTGTTGCCGAACCAGGTCAGCGTGCCGCCAACGCCGTAGCCGGTGGCCGAGATCGAGCCCGTGCCGAAGCTCGACGCGACATCCGACGAGACGGTGCCGTAATGGACGGTGATGCCGCCCAACAGGATGCCGGCCTCGCTCTCATGCAGCAGGCCGTCCACACCGGCGTTGAGCTTCCACGTCGTCACGTCGTAATCGGTGCCGGTGGTCGAGGTCTTGGGCTCGAACTTGCCATGCGCGGCATCGATGCGGGCCCAGATGGCGTTGCCGTCGACCGGACCCTGGCCGGGCACGTCCGCGCCTTGCGGCGTCGCGCCTTCGCCCCAGGTCCGGTTGCCGGTGCGCTGCTGCAAGGTGCCCAGTTCATTGAAGCTCTGCAGCACGCCTTCATAGGCCTCGTAGAGCGGCGTGCTTGGCGCATAGAGCGGACCGGTCTGGTTGATCAGCGTCGAGCGCAGATACCAGTCGCCGTCGGCCGGCGTGCTCACCCCGTTCTTGTAGAGCCGGTAGGCGTAAGCGCCGCCGACCACGGCCTGGTCGCCCTCAAAGACATAGTCGCCGGCAAGCGTGAAGGTTCCGGCCGAACTGCCGTCGATGTCGACGATCTTGATGCCTTCGCTGGTCTGCGCGCCCGCGCCGCCGGCATTGGTGACCGCCAGGATGCCGGTGCCGGACGTGTTGCCATGCACCACCAGCCTGTCGGTGGTGGAGGCATCGCCGTCGAGCGCGGCATTGATGAGGATTTTGCCGCCATTGCCGACATAGTCGCCGGTCACCGTCAGCACCGTGCCGGGCGCCACGGCGCCAAGCCGCACCGCGCCGCTGTTGTCGAGCGAGGCCACCGTCTGGTCGAAGCCGGCAAGGTCAAGCGTGCCGCCGGAGGCGACGGTGAAGGCCGAACTGGAGCTGAGCACGTTTGTCGCGCCCGCGGCCAATGTGCCCTGCTGGACAGAGGTGGATCCCGAGAAGGCCGAGCCAACGGCTGTCAGGACAAGCGTACCATCTCCTGCTTTGTTGAACGCGCCCGATCCGGTCAATGCCCCGTTCAGGGTCAAGGTGGTCCCGGCGACGGTCGAGATCGTGCCCTGGCCGAGCATGTCGACGGCACGGTCGCTGGCGAAGCTGGCGGTGGTGTTGAGCGTGCCGCCGTTGAAGGAGAGCCCGCCGGCCGCATCGCCGAGATTGGCATCGGCCGAGACCCTGAGCGTGCCGCCATTGATGGCGGTGCCGCCGGTGTAGCTGTTGGTGCCGGTCAGCACCAGCGTTCCGGCATCCGTCTTGACGAGCTGAGCATTGCCGGTGAGCGCGGAGGCGATCGTCGCCGTGTAGCCTGCGCCGGCACTGGTGCCGTCGCCGACCCGGATCGTCGACTGCGCGCCGACCAAGCCAATGTCGCCGCCCTGAATGACATAGCCGTCGGTCGAGAACTGCATGCCGGCGGCCGTCACCTGGCCGAGCCCGTTGTCCACCGTCACCGTGCCGGCCTGGCCGGCGAAGATGGCGAAGGCGCCGTCCGAATAGGCTGCGTTGATCGACCCGGTGTCTTCGGTCCAGTTGTCGTTGCCCAAGGAGCTCTGCCAGGTGCCGCTACCGCCATCGACCGTGCCGTCGAACTTCGGACCGGCATCGCCGTCCCAGTAGTTCAGGTTCAGCCCTTGCGTGTTGACGAGGTTCACCTGATGATCGACGGACGTCTGAACGAAGTAGTTCGAGGATGGGATGGAGCCGACGGACAGGCCGTTGTTCGTCAGCGTGCCGGCATAGTCGAACACCCGGTAGATGCCGGGGCCGAAGGTGCCGCCCGGCGAGACAGTGACATTGAGCGTGCCGGCGAGCGTCAGATTGCCGCCTACGGTGGTGAGGTCGTTGAGCGCCCCGCCCGCGACATTCGCCTGGCCGAAGCTGTAGTTGAGGATCGAGCCGCCGGAGAGCGTCAGGTCGCCGGCGATCGCCAGCGTGCCCGGCGTTCCGTCTGCCGATCCGGGCGAGAGCGTGGCGCCGTCGGCGATCACGACGTTGCCGCCGATCGTGCCCTTGCCGCCAAGCGTGGCGCCGATCTCAACCGAGGTAAGCCCTGTGGCCAGGCTGTTGTCGCCATCGACATAGAGCCCGCCTGCCGCCACGGTGGTCGCTCCGGCATAGGAGTTGGTGCCCGTCAGCGTCAGCGCCGCGCCGCCCGTCTTGGTGAAGCCGCCCGCGCCGCCGATAGGGCCGGACAGCGTGAGATCGGCGTCGGTCTGCAACGTGCCGCCGCCGGCATTGAGCGTGATGTCGCGCGCCGAGCTGAACGCGGCGGTATTTTGCAGCGTCGCGGCATTGTCGAACGACAGCGCTCCAGCCCCATCGCCAAGGTTGACGTCGGCCGAGACCCGCAGCGTGCCGCCATTGATGGCCGTGCCGCCGCTGTAGGTATTGGTGCCGCTCAGCACCAGCGTGCCGAGATCGGTCTTGACCAGCTGCGAGCTGCCCTGGAGCACCGAAGCGATGGTCGCGGTGTAGCCCGCACCCGGCAGGGTTCCGTCGCCCACCCGGATCGTCGCCTGCGGCCCGACCAGATCGATGGACTGCCCCTGGATCAGGTAGCCATCGGTGGCGAACTGCATGCCTGCGGCCTGCACCTGGCCATTCGTCGTGCTGTCGACATCGACCGTGCCGGCCTGGCCGGAGAAGATCGCGAAGCTGCCGTTCGAGAAGGCGGCGTTGATATCGCCGGCCGGCCCGGTCCAGTTGTCGTCGCCGGCCGCCCGCCAGGTGCCGTTGCCGCCATTGACGGCGTTATTGCTCTTGGGGCCGGCGTCGCCGTCCCAGAAATTCAGCGTCATGGCGCTGATGTCGATGAGGTTGACCTGGCCCGCTATCGAGGTCTGGACGACATGAGTGGGCGAATTGCTGTCGAGCCCGTTGTCGGTCAGGGTGCCGTCATAGCTGATGACGCGATAGATGCCCGGCCCGAAATTGCCGCCGGGGGCCTCCGTCACGTTGATGGTGCCGTCGAGTGCCAGATTGCCGTGGACGACCGTCAGATCATTGTATGCGCCGCCGACCACGCCTGCCTGGCCGAACGAGTAATCAAGGTTCGAGCCGTCGGCCAGTTCGAGGTTGCCGTTGATGGTGAGCGCGCCGGGCGCGGAGCCGAGGCCACCGGGGGCCAGCCTGCCGGCCACGTCGACGAACACATCGCCGCCGATGGTGCCGTTGCCGCCCAGCGTGCCGAAATTGACGTTGGTCAATCCGGTTGCGGCGGTCTGGTCGCCATTGATGTAGAGCCCGCCTCCGCCGACTATCAGCGTGGTGCCGCCGTAAGTGTTGTCGGCCGCGAGCACGGTGTTGCCGGTTCCATCCTGGCTGACGCCGCCGCTGCCCGAGATCGTGCCGCCGAAACTATAGAGGTTGGAGCGGTTGAAGCTGAGCGTGCCGTTGTCGACCACATCGCCGAGGATTGACCCGGTCGTGCCGCCGGTGCCCAGCATCAGGATGCCGCTCGCAATGGTCGTGCCGCCGGCATAGGTGTTGTCGGCCGTGAGGGCGAGGAATCCAGGACTGCCCGCGGTGAGTGCACCGGTCCCGTCTATCGTGCCGGCCCATTCCACGAAGTTGTCGACGTTGATTGTACCGCCGCCGGCGTTGAGCGTTACGTCTCGTGTGGAGGTCAGGCCGCCCCCTGTCACGTGCAACGTGCCGCCATCGAAGGTAACCTTACCGGCCACATCGCCGAGATTGGCGTCGGCGGTGATCTGGACCGTGCCGCCATCGATGACGGTGCCGCCTTGGTAGCTGTTGGCGCCGCTGAGCACCAGTGTGCCGCCGCCTTCCTTGGTCAAAGTTCCGGCGCCGCTCACCGTGTTGGTGAGCGCCAGGCTGGTCGCGCCGTCGGTGTCGAAGGTGCCGCCGCCCGCGCTGAGCGTCACGGCGCGGGTAGAAGTGATATCGGCCGTCGTGTGCAGCGTGCCGCCGTCGAGCGAAAGACCGCCGGAGGCGTTGCCGAGATTGTTGTCCGACGCGATCTGAACCGTGCCGCCATTGATGGCCGTGCCACCGGCATAAGTGTTGGGGCCTGACAGCACCAGCGTGCCGAGATCGGTCTTCACCAACTGGGTGGCGCCCGTCAGGTTGGATGCGATCGTCGCGACATAGGCCGCGCTCGCCGCCGTGCCGTCACCGACACGGATGATCGATTGCGGGCCGACCAGGCCGATGTCCGCGCCCTGGACCAGGTAGCCGTCCGCCGCGAACTGCATGCCGGCGGCCTGCACCGGGCCGTTCGTGCCGTCCACCGTGACCGTGCCGGCGGCTCCCTGGAAAATCGCAAAGCTGGCATTGGCGAAGGGAGCAGCGAACGTTCCGGTGATGTCCGTCCAGTTCTGGTCGCCTGCGGCGCGCCAGGTGCCGCTGCCGCCATTCACCGCGCCATTGGAGTGGGGGCCGGCGTTGCCGTCCCAATAGCTGAGCTGCAGCCCGGCCGAGTTGACCAGGTTGACCTGGTTGGCCACCGAGGTCTGCACGAAATAGTTGGGATCCGTGACGTCGAGACCGTTATCCGCAAGGGAGCCGTTGTAGCTGATGATGCGGTACACGCCGGGACCCAGGGTTCCTCCCGGGCTCTGGGTCACGTTCAGCGTGCCGTCCAGCGTCAGGTTGCCACCGACGTTGATGAGATCGTTCAGCGGACCGCCGGGCACGTTTGCCTGGCCGAAATTGACGTTGAGGTTGGAGTTGCCCAGCGCGAGGTTGCCGTTGATGGTCAGCGTGCCTGGAGCATTGCCGGCGCCGCCGGGGGCGAGCGTGCCGCCGTCGGCCACGGTGACGCTGCCGCCGATGGTGCCGGTGCCGCCGAGGGTCGCGCCGCTCGCGACCGATGTCGGGCCAGTAGCACCCGACTGGTTGCCGTTGATCAACAGCGTCCCGGCATTGACGTTGGTGGCGCCGCTATAGCTGTTGGTGCCGGTGAGCGTTGTAACGCCGGTGCCGAGCTTGTTGACCGAACCCGTGCCAGAGATGGCCCCGTCGAAGGCATAGTTGTTGTTCAGGTTGAACGCGAGCGTGCCGTTGTTGGCTACGCTCGGTGTCGTCAAGGTACCCGCTGTCGCGCCGCTGCCCACCTGGAGCGTCCCGCCCTGGATCGTCGTGCCGGCGCTGTAACTGTGGTCACCAACAAGCGTCAACGTTCCGGTGCCCTGCTTGTCCAGGCTCTCGAACCCGCTGATGCCCGCGCCCTGGACTGTGCGATTCACCGTGTTGATTACCCGAAGCGCGTCGCCCGCGCCCGTCTCGCCACCGGTGCCGGCGTTGACTGTTCCGGTGAGAACGGCGCCGTCGTTAAGCGTCAGCGTGTCGTTGCCGGCGCCAAGGTTCAGTGCTCCGGCGCCGGTGTTCAAGGTCCCGGTCAGGTTGACAGTGTCGCTGCCACCGCCAAGGTCGCCATTGCCGCGCAGCGTGCCGCCATTGGCGATGTTGATCGTGCTTGCCCCTGCGTCGCCGGTGATTGCTATGGGGGTCGCGCCGACCGCCTGCACGGTGCCATTGACGTTCAAGGTCGAGCCACCATCCATGGCGAGGGTCGGCGTGGTCAGCACCTTGCCCGCGTCGACCTGCAGCGTGCCGGCATTCACGGTCGTGCCGCCGCTGCTGGTCAGGTTGGTTGCCAATTCCAGCATGCCGGCATCGACCTGCGTCGTGCCGCCGATGCTGCTGTCGATCGCCGACGTCAGCCTGGTCGTGCCGACGCCGATCTGGGCGATGTTGCCCGCGCCGCTCAGATTGCCGGCGAAGTTGAACGTATCGCTGCGATTGAACGACAGCGTCGAGGTTGAGTTGACGACGACGACATTGCCTGTGCCGGCGTTGCCCGACGTGCCGCCGTTGCCGACGACCAGGTTGCCATCATTGATGACGGTGTTGCCGGAATAGCTGTTGTTGCCCGTCAGCACCCAGGTGCCGCTATCGTTCTTGGCCAGCGTCGTTTTCGCGGTCGTGGCATTCTGGTCGACGATCGTTCCGCCCATTATGTTGAGACCGGTGTTCGTGCCGCCCAGCGCCAGCGTGCGCGCTCCGGCCCCACTGTATAATGCGGACCCGGTATTGGTGAACTGGATCGCCCCAGTGCCGGACGATTCGATGAAGCTGACGCCTGTCTGCAGCGTGAACAGCCGGTCGGTGGTGTCGCCCGTGCCGGTATAGCGCAGCGTCGAACCGCTGCCGATCACGAGGCTGGATGCCAGGTTCGACGACTTCCCGATTGAACTCGCCTGGCCGCCATCGGCGAGCTTGTCGACGGCAAGCACGCCGCCGCTGATCGTCGTGGCGCCGGTATAGGTGCTGGTCTGGTTCTTGAGTACCCAAGTGCCGGTGCCGGTCTTCGTGAGCGAAGTCGTGCCGCTTGCGGGATTGTCAATGCGCGCCGAAAGCGAGTTGTTGGCCGTACTCGTGCCGGTGAGCGTCAGGGTACGGTTGCCGCTGCCAGACAGCATAATCGGCACCGTGCTGGTAAAATCGATCGCGCCGGTACCGGATGCGCCAAGACCGCCGCCACTCGCACCAAGTGTAAATTGACGATCGGTGCTGCCTCCGGACCCGATATACTGCAGCGTGCCGCCGTTGAGGACAAGATTGCTCGGCGCGGAGCCCGAGGCGCCGATCGAGCTGTTGGAAAGCCCATTCGTCAGGTTCGCCGCAGCGAGAACACCGCCGTTAATCGTGGTCGCGCCTGTATAGCTGCTGGCCACACCGGAGAGGGTTTGTATGCTGCCCCCGTTCTTCACAAGCCCGCCGCTGCCGCTGATGGCACCGTTGTAATTGGCGCTTCCGATACCGCTTATCGTCAACGTGGCGCTGCCAAGCGTGATGTTGCCGCCAGTAATGCCCAGATTGCCTTGGCTGATATAACCGACCGTATTGCTGAAACCGTTCAGATCCAGGGTTGCCCCGGTCGTGTCCATTCGCAGGCCGCTCGAGCCGAATGCGCTGGTCGACCCCGCGCGGAGGGTGCCGCCGTTGACGAAAGTCGCACCGTTGTAGGTGTTGGCGCCGGATAAGACCAAGGTGCCCGGTCCGGCCTTTTCGAGTTGGGTCCCCGTCGCAACCCCGCTGAATTCCAGCGTGGTTCCCGCGTTCGACACATTGATCTGGCCGGAGCTTAGCGCAAAGCCGCGGTCGGTCTTTACGCTGGCGCCCGTGTAGATCAAAGTCCCGTTGACCTGCAGATTCGTCGACGCGTTGCTCGATGCGCCGATGTCGCTCGCCTGTCCGCCATTGCGCAAGCAGCTGACGCTCAACGTGGCGTTTATGATGGTCGCGCCGGAATAGCTATTGGTGCAACCGCTTACCGTCTCGGTGCCGCCTGCGACCGTCAGACCACCCGTGCCGCTAATCGTGCCCGAAAAGCTGCCGTTGCCGTTCGTCGTCAGGGTCGCCGCGCCCAGCAGCACGCTGCCCCCGCCGCCGAGCCCGCCCACGGTGTTGTTGTTGTTGGCCAGATCGAGAGTAGCTCCCGCGGCCACTGTCATCGCCCCTGTGCCGAACGCACCGGCAGACCCTGCACGCAGAATGCCAGCGCTTACCGCGCTGCCGCCGGTATAATTGTTCGTGCCCGACAGCACCAAGACACCGGCGCCGCCCTTGTTGAGACCGCCTGTCCCGGTGCCAACCCCGCTCATCGTCAGCGTGGTGCCGCCGATTACGTCGATAGCTCCGCCGCCGGTGCCGAGCGTGAAGCCACGGTCACTGCTGGTGGTTCCGCCGATATAGCTGAGCTTCCCACCGTTCTGCAGCACAAGATTGGATGAAGCATTGCTCGCCGCGCCGATACCGCTTGCCTGCCCGCCATTGGCAAGCGCGCTTACGGCCAGCGTGCCGCCGGCAATGGTGGTGGCGCCGACATAGTCGTTGCTCGCGTTGGTCAGCGTCAGCGTGCCGGCGCCGGTCTTGGTGAAGCCGGCATCGTCCGGGCTGGTCACTTGGCCGGAGAACGTCAGGTTGGTGGCGGCGTTGGTGACCTCGAAGGTGCGCGATGGACCGCCGTTGACGAGGGTGAAGCCGCGATCGGTCGAGGCCGTTGCGCCGGTGTAGCGCAACGTGCCGTTCTCGATCACCAGGTTCGACGACGCGCTGGATGAGGCGCCGATGCCGCTCGCCGCGCCGCCATTGGCGACACTGTTGAAGGCGAGCGTGGCACCGCTCACCGTCGTCGCACCGGTGTAACTGTTGCTGCCCGTCAGCGCGACGACACCGGTGCCGGTCGAGCCTCCCGTGCCGCCCACCGTGAAGGAGGTCGGGCCACCGTTGTTGATAATGTTCGAGGCGACGGTGAAGGTGCCGCCACTGTTCTGCTGCACGCCAAGCGCGCTTCCACCGGCGCCTCCGGTCAAGGAGCCGCCCTGGATGGTCTGGTTAGCGGTTCCGACCGAGGGAGAGACGATTATAGTGCCGTCCACGCCGAGCGTATTGCCGGCGCCAACAGTGACGATGGAATTGGCCGCCGCCGTGTATTTGAGGCCGCCGAGCGCGACATTGCCGTTCACCGTGCCGAAATAGGGCGTATTGGCGTTGCCGGTTTCGTCGCTAAGGATATTGCCCGTCGCCCACAGGGCCGCATTGTCCTCATCAACATAGGCGGTGAATGCGGTGATGAAGCCGCCCGACACTTGCGCATAGTCGGTGCCGTTGACGGTTGCCCAGCCGCCAAGCGCGCCATTGGCGTTGCTGGTGGCCATCGACGTTCCCGTGCCGATGCCGAAATCGACCAGACCGCCGGTACGGCTGACGGCGCCGAGATTGACCGTCAGCACGCCGCCCGCGCCAGCGGTCGCGTTGATCCGGTTGTTGCCCGCCGTGACGTTCAGGCCATTGAAGCTTTGGCTGTTCGTCCCGGTGCCACCTTTCACGGTGAGCGTGCCGCCGCTCATATTGAGCGCCGAGGATATGGAAACGATATTGTTCGTCGGCGCGCCGGGCGCTGTGAAATCCAGCGCCAGCGTGCCGCCGCCGATGCTGGTCGCGCCGGAATAGGTGTTGGCGCCCGTCAGCGTCTGCGTGCTGGCACCTAGCTTGGTGAGGCCGCCGGTGCCGGTAATGACGCCGGCATAGGTGGCGCTGCCCGATGTGCCGTTCACCGTCAGGTTGTTGCTGCCGAGGTCCACGGTCCCGCCGGTGCCCGCCAAGGAGCGCGCGGTTATGTCGAAGCCACCCAGGTCAAGCGTGCCGCCATTGACGACAAGCGGATTGGAAGGCCCGAATGCAGCAGAGCTGCCGGCGGTGAGCGTTCCGCTCTGGACCGTGGTGGTGCCGGTGAAAGTGTTGCTGCCGCTCACCACCCAGGTGCCGGCGCCGTTCATGGTGAGGTTGCCGGCGCCGGAGATCACGCCGGAGAATGTGTTCGCCCCCGCGAAGCTGCCGCCGAGCGTCAGCGTATCGGCGACGCCGCCCGCGACAAAGCTCGTCGGTCCGCTGAAGGAGAGCGCGCCGGCGCCGTCATTGCTGATGGTGCTGGAGCCCGAGATCGTCAGCGTGCGGTTGGTCGCCGAGCCCGTTCCGGTATAGCTCAGCGTGCCGCCGCCGAAATTGATAGTGTTGCCGGTGCCGAACGAGCTGTTGGCACCGCTGTTCGCCAGGGTCGCGGCCTTGACGGTGATAGTGTTGATCGTGGTCGGCCCGGTGTAGGTGTTGGCGTCCCCGAGGGTGATGACCCGGCCAGCATTTCCCGTAAAGGCGATAGCCCGGGCGGCCGAGGAACTAATGACGCCCAGCAGGTCCATGTCGCCGGACGCCGCGGAGAAATTCATGGTAAGTCCGTAGGCACCGCCGGCAAGAATACCGCCGGTCAGCGTCAGCGTCCCGGTGCCCAGGTTCTGGAGATAGTTGCCTCCGCTGGAGGTGTTGTTGAAACTCCAGTTGCGATTGGAGCTGTCGCCGTCACCGGAATAGACCAGATTGCCGCTCACTCCGCCACCGGCGCTTACAGTGATGGTACCCGACGCCGTATCCGTAGGCGCGCCGAGCGAGCTTGCCACCCCAAGGTTTGCTACCGAGGTGAAGCCGTTGGTGCCCTGGCCGAAAATCGTCTGACCTGTATAGTCGTTGGCGTCGTTGCTGATTGTGCCTGAAACCTGTAGCCCGCCAGCCCCGGTGAAGCGCGCTGTGAGCGCCCCACTAGCTGCGAGCGCACGTCCGCTGACGATCGTAACAACCCGGCTGGCGGCAAGTGCGCTGGTCGAGCCGATAGAGGTACCATTCGCAAGCGAGACGCCATTGCCGGCCGCGCCGAGCGACGCGTCGCTGGCGAGCCCGAGTCCTCCGGCCGAGACGGTGATGTCACCCGTGAAGGTGTTCGCGCCGGTGAGCGTCAGCCCGCCGGCACCGACTTTGGTGAAGCCTGATCCGGCGATCACCGAACTTATTGTGGTGGTTCCGGCAGTGGAAATCGTCGGCGTCGTGCCGGTGAGCGTCAGCGTATTGCCAGCGATTGTATAGCCCGCGACACCGAAGGTCAGATTGTGGGCCGTCATCGGCCCCGCGAGCGTCACCGTCCCGGCGGTGCCGTTGAAGAAGGCATTGTCGCCGCCGACGGCGGCATTGTTCCAGCTGGCCATCGGCCCGGTGACACCATCACTGCTCGGATTCCAAAGCAGGGACGAGGTGTTCCAGGCTCCGGTACCCCCGAGGCCCACAGCGGTGCCGTTGACGTCCCAATAGAGATCGGCCGCCCCTGCAGGGACGGCGCCAAGCCCGGCCAATAGCGCGGCCGACACAAGCGCACCACGCAAGACCGGAGCTGCCGTCGAAGCCAGGTGGGCAAGATTCGGCGCATAGCTCGCCGCCTGGCCTTTCCATTTGGTCATACGGCCGCCGCGCAGCAGGCGATGGGCAAATGATGGTTCGCGCGTCGGCTCCGCCGACATGCCTGCTTTGCTGTTCACGATTCTATCCATCATATTCCCCCGCGTCGAATGGCCACTGCCGCAACCAGTCGTCGTAACATGCCGGCCGCCTTGCAAATCGATATGGCCGGGGCGGCAGCCGACCGATCCATGTGATAAGAAATTTGTTGAAGGGGTTGGTGGCGAACCGACAGTTGGCAAGGAGGGTTGCCTGCCCGCTTTGCCAGGCCGGAACGGGATGACCCTCGGCGGATCCTTGCATCAGTCGACTGACCGACGGCAATGACGCGCCACTCGCCTGACTAGGCTGCGCCACGACCTCATATATCCGCAATGCCCACTGCTGGCTTGATCTGCTCCAGCATCACCCTCTCCTCAGCCTGATCAGATTGCCAACCGCGATCGCACCTTGGTCCCGGGCAATGGTGGCGTTGCACTGGCGACCGAATCGGCACCGCAAAGCAAGTCTGTCAAGAACATCACACATCAAGCAACTTATAAAGACGTTAATTGAATTGTTTCGGATTTACAGATGTAAACATTAGGAGGTTTAAATATAAGTCAGATCTTACATTCGACTGCAGAATCCCGAATTTTTGCTCGACGGCCCTCATGAAGACACCGCGCGGGTAGCCATCCGGAGAAATCCAGCGAACGAGACCCGGTGTAACGGGGAGCTGCTTTGCGAACACATTACCGATGCCTAGGAGCAACGGTACGGGAAATAGAACGTCTACTTCAACAGCGCCATCGTCCTGTCGACGGCGCTGGGGAAGCCGTTCAGCGAGAGTGCCAGATTGGTCTCCTTGCCGCCGTCCGCGACCACCTTGACCTTTAGGCTTTTACCGTCGCGCAGGGTCGCCAAGGTCTCGGCATCGAAGCTCATATCCACGAGGCCAGCCGCCGGGCAGGCAGGTGCGGAAGCGAGCCCATCGCGGCTCCCACGCATCTTGAAACCCGTAACTGGATTCTGGAGGTCACCGTCACGCCGCAAGCCGGCCTCCCGATAGGCGCGGCTTCTTCGATCTCATCGCTAGAGGCGGAATCGCAGTGTGAACCTACGGATGGGGCGACGGCCCCATCCGCTTTTTGCATGGAATATTCTATTGTTGCGCCAGCGTTTATTTCGCCATGGCAGCAGCCAATTGGTCGACGTTGTATTTGAACATCCTGGCGTAGGTTGGCGCAGGACCGTCCTCCTTCGAAAGGGCCTCGACGTAGAGCTCTCCGCCCGCTTCGGCGCCCGTGGCGCCCGCGATCTGCTTGACGAGACGCGGATCGTTGGAGTTTTCAAAGAAATAGGTCTTCACGCCTTCTTTCTTGATCTGCTCGATCAGCTTGGCGACGTCGCCGGCCGAGGCCTCGGACTCGGTCGACAAGCCAAGCGGCGACAGGAAAGAAACCCCGTACTCACGTCCGAAATAGCCGAAGGCGTCATGGCTGGTCAGCACCTTGCGCTTCTCCTGCGGGATCGGGTCGATCTTGGAACGCGCGTAGGCGTCGAGTTCATGAAGCTTCTTCATGTATCTCTCGGCATTCGCCTTGAAATGTCCTGCCCCCTCGGGATCGGCCACCTCGAGCGCCTTCTCGATGTTGCCGACCCAGACCTCGACATTGACCGGGCTGTTCCAGACATGCGGATCGGTCACGGTCTTGCCGTCCTCGTCCATCGTGCGGGTCTTGACGCCTTCGGAAGCGACGACCGGCGTTCCGGTGTAACCGGAACCGCTGATCAGGCGATCCATCCAGCCCTCCAGCCCTTCGCCACTGACGAAAACGACATCGGCGGCCTTGAGGTTCTTGGCGTCGTCTGGCGTCGGCTCGTATTCATGGGGATCGCCGTCGGCCGGTACGATTGTCTTGACTTCGACATTGCTGCCGCCGACTTCCTTGGCCACGTCGGCAAGCACCGTGAAGCTCGCAACGACATGCAGCGTCTTCGCGGAGGCAGCGGCCGCCACCGCCAACACGGCAACAGCGCTCAGCCCAAGCGTGGCCATCATGTTCAGTCTTCTCATCGAAACTCTCCTTGGTGATCAGCCCGTAAGGTGTGGGCGGGGAAACAGACGCCGCACGGCACCCGACGGAGCGGCAAGCAGCGAGACGCAATAAAGGAGGCTTGCGGTCAGGATGATGCATGGTCCTGAGGCGTAGCCGAGATGGAATGAGGCGATCAGCCCGACGAAACCGGAGAGCGCTGCCGTCGAAGCCGCGACGATGAACATTCCGGGCACGCTGCGTACCCATAGCCGGGCAATTGCGGCGGGCAGCATCATGAGCCCCACCGCCATGAGCGTACCCAAGGCCTGAAAGCCGGCGACGAGATTGAGAACGACCAGGAAGAGAAAGACGAGATGGTGGAGCGACCCGCGTCCTCCGACCGCGCGAAGAAATCCGGGGTCGAAACATTCTGCGATCAGCGGGCGGTATACGATCGCAAGGATGATCAGCGTGAGCGAAGCGATCGTCGCGACGAGGTAAAGCGCCGGCGCGTCGATCGCGAGGATGGTGCCGAACAGTACGTGCAGCAGATCCCGGCTGGATCCGCGCAGCGAGACGATCAGAACGCCGGCGGCGAGCGACGTGAGATAGAAGGTGGCGAAACTGGCATCCTCGCGCAGCGACGTCGTGCGGCTTACGATGCCCGACAGGATCGCAACGGCGAGCCCGGCGATCAGCCCGCCGATGCCCATGGCCGTCAGCGAAAAGCCCGCGAACAGGAAGCCGACCGCCGCACCGGGCAACACGGCATGGCTGAGCGAATCTCCGACCAGGCTCATACGGCGCAGCATCAGAAGCACGCCGACCGGGCCGGAACCCAACCCCAGACAGAAACAGGCGACAAGCGCCCGGCGCATGAAACCATAGTCGGCGAAAGGCGCCAAAAGCAGGTCGTGGAGGCTCATGCCGCCTTATTCCCCGGCCGGTGACAAACCTCGGCAAAGTCGTCCCAGTTTTCCGCCATGGCTCTTGCCTTGAGCAGATTCTCTGCGGTCATCACCGATGATGTCGGACCCCATCCGATCGGTTCGCGGGCGATCAGCAGCGTTTCGGGGAAATGTGCCCGCACCTGCTCGAAATCATGCAGGACGGCGATGATCGTGCGGCCGTCGCGGTGCCAACGCAGCAGGATATCCATCAGGTCGCGCGTGGTCCTGGCGTCGATGGCGGTGAATGGCTCATCAAGCAGGATGACCCGTGCGTCCTGCAGCAGCAGCCGGGCGAACAGCACACGCTGGAACTGCCCTGCGGACAGCGAGCCAATGGGACGACGTTCGAACCCTTCCAGGCCGACGGCCGACAGCGCCTCACGCGCCTTCGCCGTGATCTCCGCGGTGATACCGCGAAACGCACCGACGACGTGCCACGCGCCGAGCATGACCGTGTCTCCGACGCTCAGCGGGAAACTGCGGTCGATCTCCGCCGCCTGCGGCAGGTAGCCGAGGTCGCGCGAGGAAAGCCCGGCGTGGTCGATATGTCCTTCCACGACAGGGAGCTGGTTCATCAGCGCCTTGACCAGCGTCGATTTGCCGGCGCCATTCGGGCCCGCGATCGCCGTCATGCTGCCCGGAAGAAATGAGCCGGAAAGATGATGCACGGCCGGGCGCCGATCGTAGGCGACTGTCACGTTCGACAGGCTGATGAGGCGGCCGCCCGCCTCGGCGGCTGCGGGATCTGTCTTGTTCATGCCAGCGACACCGCCCAAGCAACCGCCAGCCACAGCGCGACGATGACGAGGACCAAGACCCCCAGACGCTCGAACGCAGACCAGACGAGGAAGCTGCGGGCGAAGATCGATCGCCCCGCCGAGATTCGCAGCCAGTTCATGCGGCTTCCTCCGTCCAGCGCGGAAACGGATCGGACAGATGCTGCCATTGTGCCGGCGAGAAAGTTTCGGCGGCAACCAGGCAGGAATCGAGTTCATCCCGGATGCGCGCTTCGTTCATCGGGTGCGTTCCGATGAAGACGATCTCCTGCCGGCGGTCTCCCCAGACCGGATCGAAATAAGGCTGCATGCATTGGCGCCAGCCGTCGTTGTCGGGCCATCTGGCCTTCGGAACCGCCGACCACCAGAAGCCGCGCCGGCCGCTGCGGACCAACGCACCAGCCTGGCTCAATTCGCCAACATGCTGCGGGCGCGTGGCCAGCCAGAAGAATCCCTTGGCGCGGACGACGCCCGGCCATGCGCGGTCGATGAAAGCCTTGAATCTCGTCGGATCGAAGGGCCGGCGCGCCCGGTAAACGAACGAACTAATCCCGTATTCCTCGGTTTCGGGAACGTGTTCGGAAAAGCCGTTCAGCTCCTTGAACCAGAGCGGATGCTCATGCGCCTTGTCGAAATCGAACAGGCCGGTATCGAGGATTGCCGCAAGGTCCACCCGACCAAAATCAGTCTCGATGATCCGCGCATCCCGATTGAGCGCACGCACGATCTTTCGCGCGGCGTCGAGGTCGGCCGCCGTCGCGGCCGACACCTTGTTGAGCACGATGACATCGGCAAATTCGATCTGCTCGACCAGCAGATCGACAAGCGCGCGGTTGTCCCCATTGCCAAGCGATTCACCGCGATCCTTCAGGAAATCGCTCGAGGCGTAGTCCTTCAGCAGATTGGCGGCGTCGACCACGGTGACCATGGCGTCGAGCCTCGCAACGTCCGACAGGCTGACGCCATTTTCGTCACGAAACTCGAAGGTGGAGGCAACCGGAAGCGGCTCGGAAACGCCGGTGGATTCGATCAGAAGATTGTCAAACCGGCCCTGCCTTGCCAGCGCCTGAACTTCCTTCAGAAGGTCGTCCCTCAAGGTGCAGCAGATGCAGCCATTGGTCATCTCGACCAGTTGCTCGTCGGTCCGCGACAGGTTCGCCCCGCCGTCGCGGATCAGCGACGCATCGATGTTGACCTCGCTCATATCGTTGACGATCACAGCGACCCGCCGACCCTGGCGATTGCCGAGAATAGTGTTGAGAAGTGTCGTCTTTCCGGCGCCGAGAAAGCCGGAAAGGACGGTCACCGGCAATTTGCGCCCTGCCTCTGCTTGCATGTGATCTCCGGTAGATTTCAATTCCAGTTGACCCCTGGGTAGGTTATGTTATTACATTGGTCAACAGAAAGTTATGTTATTTCATAACAGAAATGTGAACCGAATGCTCGATCTCAATCGCGTCGGCACGATCCCCGGCGGTCTGACCAAGAACCAGGCGCTCGTGCTGGAGATCATAGACAGGGCAGGTAAGCCGATCGGCGCCTACGAGATTTTGAGGGAACTTGGGCCTCGGGGGATCAAATCACCGGTGCAGGTTTACCGGGCGGTCAACAGTCTTATTCAATGCGGTATCGTCCACAAGGTCGAGAGCATGAACGCCTTTGTGCGCTGCACCGACGCGCACCCCCATCATGGACAAACAACGATCCTCGCGGTCTGCGACCGGTGTGGAACTGTTGTTGAACACCATGACGAGACAGTCGATCGCCGGCTTGTGGCCTGGGCCGAGCAAGAGGCCTTTCAGGTCGATACTGTCGCCATTGAACTCAAGGTGCGCTGCGCCAGCTGCAATGCCTCAGCTTCCTGAATCAGCAACCACAGGTCACGCCAACGCCATACCCGGCATCGCGAACCGGCCACCGATCCGACCTCAGTCGGATTCGAGGAGAAACGGGTGGATCGTCTCCCAGGTCTGGTCCGGAAACTCCTCGTAGAATGAGAGCTTGCCGCGCGGCAGCTCGACGGTCCGCACATTCGTCAGCGATGCCAGGCCCGTCATCTCCGCCTTGGACTTGCGTGGGGTTCCGCCGCCGTAGACGACGAGTATCTTCGTCAAGATTCGTCGCGCGCTTTCCAGGAAGGCATCGCGATCGGTGAACGGATCGAGTTCCCCGGCGACGAAGCGGAAGGAAGCGTAGCGGGCGCCAGGCGCGTCGGTGACGGTGCGTTTTTCGGCCATGCGCTCCGGCGTCAGCCAGGCCGGATCGGCATAGACATGGCCGCGCGCCATCATGCCGATGACAAGGCTGTTCACATTGAGCCGATAGAGAAAAGACCCGGCGAGAGGCAGGTCGACGGCCTTGGCCAGCCCGCGAAACAGCGCCATGCGCCTGCCGGTCATGGTTGGAAGCGGCCCACGCCAGGTCGGCGACAGCAGGCAAAGGCGACCGAAGCCACCCGGATTTTCGGCGGCCACTGCCAGCGCATAGCCCGCGCCATGACCGGCGGCGATGATCGCAGCAGGCTGAACGACACTCTGCGTCACGAAGCGCAGGAATGTACGATAAAGTTCCGGGCGCCAGGCAATCCTGGGGCGAGGCAAGGCGCCGAAGCCGGGCCAGTCGATGGCCGTCGTGGCAAAGGATGCGCCGAGCCGCTCCTGCAGCGGTCGCATTTCGGCGCGGGTCGAGATCGAGCTGAGCGCCGGCAAAAGGAGCAGGTTCTTGCCCGTTCCAAAACGGGTCAGGCCGACGGCAACCTTTTTGCCGTCCGCAATCCATTCAATTTGATCCTCGATCCAGTCCATGCCTTCAATGCTGTTTGACGCTGACCTTCGGGGATGAACTCTCCGCGTTTGCGTCGAGAAGCCGTTGCCCGATTTGCAGCGCGAGCGCGATGTCGGGCTCTGCGATCATTGCCACGGCCTTGCCGACGCGCAAGGAGCGTATCGGCCGCTCCAATATGCTGATGACTGTCTCCAGGTCAGGACAGCCGGATTCGCGGCAGCGAACCTCCGTCACGGTGATTGCGACATCTTCCTTCAGATCAAGCCGATCGCGTATCCATTGTTTGATCCTGTCGGCATGAGATGATGAAGGCCCCCGTCTGGGCGCAAAGGGATTGACGAATTTCACCAGCTTCGCGGCCTCTCGTGATAGGCGAAGGTCACGCCCGGCACCCCATGAACCCGCTCTCGATGATACCCTTCGGCAGATTGCGGCCGATGAAGACAAGACGACTGGTCCGTTCCTCATCAGCCTTCCACGGCCGCTGGTGATCGCCTTCCAGCAGCATATGGACGGCTTGCACCACAAAGCGGTCGTCGTCGTCCTTGAAAGCGAGAATGCCCTTCATGCGCAACATATCCATGCCGAACCGCTGCGTGACCGTCTGCAGCCACGGCAGGAATTTTTTCGGGTCGAGCGGTTCCCTGGTGACCAGGGCGAAGCTGGTCACATGGTCATCGTGCTCATGCTCGTGGAACTCGTCGAGGAAATCCGGTTCAACTTCGAGGATACGGTCGAGGTCGAACGAATTGCGGCCGAGAACCTTGTCGAGATCGACGTCGCAACGCTGTGTGCGGTGGATGGAAACAGTGGGGTTGATGCGCCGGATGCGGCTTTCGACCTCCTTCAGGTCTTCGGCCGAGACGAGGTCGGTCTTGTTGAGCAGCACAGTGTCGGCGAATGCCAACTGCTCCTGGGCTTCGTGCGCTTCGTCGATCTCGCCGAGCAGATGCTTGGCGTCGACCACAGTCACGATGGAATCGAGCCTGGTCTTGGAACGAACGTCCTCGTCGACGAAAAATGTCTGCGCGACCGGCGCCGGGTCGGCGAGGCCGGTCGTCTCCACCAGGATCGCGTCGAAACGGTCGCGACGGCGCATCAGGCTGTCGATGATGCGGATCAAATCGCCGCGCACCGTGCAGCAGATGCAGCCATTGTTCATCTCGAACACTTCTTCGTCGGCGTCGACGATAAGATCGTTGTCGATACCGACCTCGCCGAACTCGTTGACGATGACGGCAAACTTCTTGCCGTGATTTTCGGACAGGATACGGTTCAACAGCGTGGTTTTGCCCGCGCCGAGATAGCCGGTCAGCACGGTCACTGGAGTCTGGGTCTGCATGGCTGGAAACTCCGTTGAGGGGGCGGTTTTCATCTTGTTATCGGTTATAGTATAACGTATCAAGCACAAAGATGTGAGGGTTGAACGGGTGTCCTTCGGGACGCTTCCTCGTCATAGAGGGCGAGGAATCGTTCGATCCTGACAAGATGTGGGGCGGGGACCAGAGAGGGGAAATCTGGCAAATGGCAGTGCCTGTCGTGCCCGCAGCGGGCAAGTATCGTCGGGGGCATGATGGCAATTCCGGCGCGTTCCGGCATCGCGGTATCGATTTGAGCCATGGTCCCCTGGCGGGCATTCACTGGCAGGAACGAACCGTGCGGTTTGCGTTTCGAACCCATGCGCGGCTCGTGCTCGCGATCATGGTCGCGGCCATCGGCGCCACGGGTATGCTGCTTGGCACGTTGCGTGTTGCCGTGCGTCCTCCGGCCTTTGCCCAGGCAATCCCGGCAAAACCACAAAGGACAAGACAAGGATCGACACCAAAGGACGATCGGCTGCCACCGCCGCATGTCGCTGGAACGGATGCGATCGCCAATCTGGTGGAAGCCGGCCCCAATGGATCCGCCAACGAATTCACCTATCGCCATGTCGAGGTTTCGCTGGGCAATTCATCTGCTGACGATCAATCGGATGCGGCGGAACCGCTGCTTTTTCAGGAAGATGCTGTTGCGCGGCCGAGTCCCTTCGATGCGCTGCTCGCAAAGCCACGGGCCGACGCCTCATCAAACCGTGCTCCGAGTGCGGTCCCTCGGCCAATCCCGGGCAATTCCAAGATGATGGCGGCGCGAGGGACTCCTATCAATGTCAGCATGGCCGCGGAGCAGCCGGCGCCGCATATCGAACGGGTGGCGGCGATGCCGAAGTCCGATGTGGACGTTGCCGCTTTTTTAGCTGCCGCGGGTTTGAGCAATGCCGATGGCCATTTGCTGGCGGATGCGTTGAAGGAGCAGGCCATTGCCCCTTCCGACCGTGTCGACCTGATGCTTGAAACGCCGGCATCGAAAGCCGGAACCACGCAACTCGCGGCGGTCCGGGTCCTTCGGGATAATGGTGCGGAGGCGATTCTTGCGCGGGGCGACGCTGGAGGTTTTCAGCCGGTCGCCAACCACGACTTGTTTGACCGTCTCGCTGCCGAGGCGACCGAAGCAGGCTTCCACGCGGGAGGCGTGGACGGACTGGATGCGGATGGAAATGTCTCGCAACTGCGGGCGAAATATCCGCTTGTCATGCAGCGCCTTGAAAAGGAAAACGTGCCGCCCGCCGTGGCGAGCCAGATTATCGGGCTGGCGCGCAACTGCGGCCTCAAGCTCGATGGTGACTCGGCTGACGCCCACTCGATCGAGCTGATCTTCCGGACACGTGCTGATGGCAGCTCCGAACTTGTCTCGGCAAGATTCGACAGCGGAGATGGAGGCAAGACATTCTATCGCTATCGGCCGTCCGCAAACGAAGAGGCGGAATTCTTCGATGACCAGGGCCGGTCTGTTTCAAAGATGA
Source organism: Mesorhizobium sp. B3-1-6 (assembly GCF_006439555.1). Classification (NCBI taxonomy): domain Bacteria; kingdom Pseudomonadati; phylum Pseudomonadota; class Alphaproteobacteria; order Hyphomicrobiales; family Phyllobacteriaceae; genus Mesorhizobium; species Mesorhizobium sp. B3-1-6. The sequence goes on from NZ_VFTM01000046.1 coordinate 24,162, forward strand.
TGATGGCAAAGCCGGTCGCCAACGGAAGGCTTGGCGATGGTTTTGCCTGGCGGCTGCATCCCATTCTCAGGCGATGGCTGCATCATAACGGCGTCGACTACGCCGCCCCCTATGGCTCTCCGATCGTCGCCGCGGGGGACGGCAAGGTTGCCATCATCGGTTGGCAGCCCGGCTATGGCAAGTATGTGCGCCTGCAGCACGATGGCGGATATTTCACGACCTACGCCCACATTTCCCGAGTGCCCGCGACGCTTCAGGTTGGACAATATGTGAAGCAGGGGCAGGTGATCGCCTATATCGGCTCGACAGGCCTTTCGACTGGGCCGCACCTTTATTACGAATTGCGGATCGGCGGCCGCTACTACGATCCTACATCCGTGCGGCTGACGGCCGGCACTCGATTGACCGGGCAGAGGTTTGAAGCCTTGCGAAAGCAGATCGACCACGTGGGGAGAATTTCGCGATATTTGGAGCAGGCCATGACGGCGGTCCCGAAGGACCGTGGACACCTCAGTCACGTGAACTTCGATCACGCGAATGCTCTCGCGGCGCCAGCCCGAAGCTGATCGCCTCCGTCTCTCGGTAAGTTTTCGATTCCGAAGGCCAATCTGCCCGCCAGATTTGCTCCGGATCGAACTCCCAGAGGGGACCGGGACTTCAAGCGCCTCTTCGTTTCAGCTTCGGCACCCTTGCGCTCTCACGCTCCAGCGCCGACGATTGACGCTCCGCTTCGAGTTCAACGCCAAAAATAGCCGTTTTCTGGTTCGCTGAATCCATTGAGCGTAAAAGTCTTATCTTGATGATTCCATCGATGGCAATTTGCCGGTTTGGCAACATGGCAGGTTCGTGAGTGGCGCAGACACTTGAAGAGAAAGCGGAGCTGCCGTCCATCAGCAGCCAAATCCGGTTTGGCTACTTTGCATACGGCATGGTGGCGGCGGCAACAGCTCTGATGGCTGGGTCCACGACGGCGCAAGCGCATATCATTCAATCGGGGACGGGTGGATTTGGCAGCGGCTTCGAACATCCGCTGACCGGGCCTGATCATTTCCTGGCCATGTTTGCCGTGGGACTGTGGGGCGCCCAGATTGGTGGACGTTCGATCTGGACGCTGCCGGTTGCATTCCCGCTGATCATGGTCGTGGGCGGGATTGCCGGAATAGCAGGTGTCCCGCTGCCCGGCGTTGAGATTGGCATTGCGCTGTCGATCATCGCCCTGGGGCTGGCCATCGCTTGCGCCTGGCGGCCGGCGGAATGGGTTGCGTTGCTTATGATTGCCGTGTTCGCCATCTGCCACGGCCACGCCCACGGAGCGGAACTGCCAAATGCAGCCGACCCAGCCGACTATGCCATCGGCTTCGTCATCGCCACCGGCTTGATCCACCTGCTGGGTATCGGATTCGGACTTCTGCTGGGCAAGGCATTCGGCGGACGGTTGTCGCAGGGCCTGGGCGGATTGATCGCGGCGGGAGGCGTCTATTTCCTTGTCGCCTGAAACATATCCCAAGCGATCGGCGTGGCGATTCCTGCTTCGATGGTCAGGGCCTGTCGTGGCCATCGCCGGCGTTGCCATGATCGGCGTACTTGCGACCTCTTCGGAAAAGACGCAGACGTCGTGGTGGATCCTCAACAGCGCCCTTTCTCCTGAACGCGTCTTGCCGCTGGTCGGACTGGGCGTTGCAACCGCTCTGGTAAGCCTGAGGCTTGGAGTTCTCACACTCGTGGCATTGCTGCTGGGCGAGGTGGTCGGGACTCTGCTTTACGATCGATTCCTTGATGTGATGGCCGGCGTACGGGGAGCGACGACTCACGCTTTCCTTACCGCGCCATTTTCGATGCTGATAATCGGCATCGTTCTCGTCGTTTCCGGTCGTTTCCGAACTTGCACGATACCCGCCGCGGCGTTGCTCATCGGCGCGTTGTTGGCCGTCGTCACAAAGTTCACCGACCCTACGTTGAACGATCTCCGAATACCGCTCTCGGGGACGATCATCGCCCTTTGGATCGTTGTCGCCGTCGGTCTTATCGGACGGATTTTCCCGCCTGCGTGGTACACGATCGGCACACGCATTCTGGGCAGTTGGCTGGTCGCGATCGGGCTCCTCCTTGGAGGAACGGCGATCGCCACCAAGCCTCCAACAACCATGTCCCAACCATCGGGGGCTGCTCCCGCCGATGGATTGCCCACTGGGAAATACCGCTACGAGCCTCCTGTTCAGCAATTTACGCGTCCGCGCGATTCCTTGAAGCAGGGCGAACACAAGCTGATGCCGTGAACGGTATCCCGGCCAGAAAAACATCTTGGTTGCGTGGCTGCGGCGGGCCGGCTGCTCTGGTGTTCGACGCTTTCAGCCGTTCATCAGGGTGTCATTGCGCCGCCTTCAAGCGCCGGATGAGACCGGCGCCCAGATAGGCAGTGGCACCGAGCGATGTGATCCAGAAGCTCGTCGGCCAGTCTGTTTCGAACGCAAGCCACAAGCTGGTCCAGGCGATGGCGACCGCTAGCGCGATCGAGACAAGGATGCCCCGCAGCACACCGCGGGTCAGGCGCAGCGTCGTTGCCGCCGGGGCGACCATCAGCGCGAAGACGAGAAGCACGCCGACGATTTGGGTGGCTTCAGCCGTGGTCACGGCGACAATGATCATGAACAATGTCGAAACCAGATCGAGGTTCACGCCCTTGGCCTCCGCCAGCTCAGGCTGCAGGCTGGCGAAGAGCAAGGGTCTGGAAATGAAGGTCAAGCCGACCAGGATCGCCAGGGAAAGCACTGCAAGGATGACGACCGTCCGGAAACTGATGCCGAGCACGTTTCCAAACAGGACATTCGTCGCCTGGGACGCGAAAGCAGTGTAGAAATGCAGGAAAAGCAAGCCGAGACCGAGCGAAAGCGTCAGCACGATGCCGATCGCGACGTCGCGATGCGCTCTTTCGCCCAGAAGGCCGATGCCGATGCCGGCCAGCACGGTGAAGACAGTCAACCCGAAGAATGGCGACAGGCCGAGCAGACCGGCGCCCGTTGCGCCAGGAAATCCGACATGAGCCAGCGCATGTCCTGCGAAGGTCTGGCCTCGCAGCACGAGGAAATATCCTACCGCCCCGGTCACGATGGCAACGACCGTGCATGCGGCGAAGGCGTTGCGCATGAATTCGTAGTCAAACATCGTGAACATGCGCGGCGCCCTCCAGTTCAACGTCGTCGGCCATCACGAAGATGCGTCCGCCTACCCGCACCACGTTGATGTGCGTTCCATAAAGCTTCGACAGGACCGGACCGTTGATGACCTCGTCGACGCTCCCGATCGCGGCGTTGCCATTCCCGAGATAGAGGACGGCATCGACGGCGCGCAGCAAGGGGTTGATCTCGTGCGAGCAGAAGATGACGGCGATACCCAGCCGCTCGCCGACCTCATGGACGAGCTCGATGATGGTGCGCTGATGCGCGGCGTCCAGGCTGATCAGCGGCTCGTCGAGCAGCAGCAGCTTGGGGTCGCCGATCAGCGACTGGGCGATGAGGATTCGCTGCCGCTCGCCCCCCGACAGCTCCGCGAACGGCCTCCTGGCGATATCGGCCGCGCCGACCTCTTCAAGCGCTTTCCATGCCGCGTCCTTCTCGAGCGCCGATGCCGCCGGCCAGCGCCAACGATGGCCGCCCGCCGCCGTGACGACGAGATCGAAGCCGCTGATGCCGGCATGGGTCACGGTGCGGCGCGCCTGCGGCATATAGCCTATGGCGGGATTGCCGCGTGTCGGCGGCCGGCCAAGGACGGAAATCGTTCCGCTGGCCGGACGGAAAAGCCCCAGGACCGCGCGCAGCATCGTTGTCTTGCCCGCCCCATTGGCGCCAAGCAGCCCCACGAACGCACCCTGTGGAATGGAAAAGGAGACGTCGGTAAGAACCCGGCGTCCCCCATAGGTCAATGTGACCCTGTCGAAGGCGATGACATTCATTGTGTGCGAGCGGCCAAGGCCTTCTGCACGTCGCTGATCTGGCCGCCGAACCACGACTGGATCGTCTTGCCGGCGGGTTCCGTCTCGGTTACGCCTATGACGGTGACCTTGTTCTGCTTGGCAATGTCGAGGAGACGCGTCGTCGCTTCGTCCGTCACCTGCGAATTGTAGAAGAGGATCTTGGCCGATCCGTCCTTGAGGCTGTTCTCGAATGCCGCCACCTGCGTCGGGCTCGGCTCGGCATCGTTCATCACCGTGACCTGAAAATCGTAGTTCAGCATCTTGAGGCCGAGGGCATCGGCCATATAGCCGAACACCGGCTCCGTCGCGGTGACCTCGGTTCCGCCATAGGCCTTCTTGACGTCGTCGATCTGCTTGTTGATCGCATCCAACGACGACTGAAACTTCGCCAGGTTGGCCTGATAGTGCGCTGCATTGGCGGGGTCGAGCTTTGAAAGGTCGGCGGAGAGCTGTTTGGCGATCGCGGGCAGCGTCGCCGGATTGTACCACAAATGCGGGTTGTCGCCCGACTTCTTGCCGATCAGATCCGCGGCCACGATGGTCGTGCGCTGCGCGTTGGTGGAGGCCGATAGAAGTTTCTCCATCCACGGATCGTAATCCGCGCCGTTGTAGATGATGATCTTGGCGTCGGCGATCGTGCGCGCCGTCGAAGGGCTGGTCTCGAACAGATGCGGATCGTCGTCGGGATTGGCAAGGATGCTGGTCACCGCGACATTGCTGCCGCCGATCTGACGGGCGAGATCGCCATAGAAATTCTCGGCCGCGACGATGTTCACCTTATCCTCGGCGCGAGCACCGCCGCCTGACAGCAATGTCACGGCGAACAACAGCGCCGCCAAAAATGGAAAGGAACGCATGTCTTTCTCCCTTTGCAGAGCGAGGCAACCCCTGTCGCCGAAGCGATCACTGGGTAGGTTATGTTATTACGTCAGTCAACCAGAAAGCGATGTTATCACATAACGGAAATGTGAAATATGTGCGATCCGCTCTCGGCAGGTCCGACCTCCCGCGGCCTGACGATACCCAGGTACCGTAGGCCAATCGGTGCTCGCCGGCCGCCACGGTTTCGCCCGCGGCGCCCCATTTTTTGTTATCGTCCCGCTGGCCGAAGCCACGATAGCCAAGCCGAAATCACGTATGCTATAGCCCTGAAAGACAGGATCGGCTTGGCCAAATGACATTGTCGCGCAGACGATCGCCCGCACCAGTAGCGATCGCCGCTGCACTGGTTCTTTTCGTTCAGGCATTCGTAAGCGGTGCGGGAATCGGCGCGCAGGCCGCAGCCGGGCCGCGCGATGCTTTCGGCAACATCTTGTGCACCGCCGATGCGGGAACCACACACAGCGGATCGCATAGCGGCGGCTATGATTGCGACTGCTGCCTGTCCGGCTGCGATTTCGCAACGGCGATCATTCCCGAAGCGAACGGCGTCGAGCCGCTGTTGAACGCCTTCCTCATCACCTCCGACAGCAAGCGTTTTTCCGATGCATTGGTCCGGCGTTACGAGCTTCAGCCGCTCAGCTCACGCGGTCCCCCTGACTGGAAACCGGCGGAAGCAACCGTGGCGGTTGCAGGATCGCTTCTAGATCTCGACCAATCTCCAATTCAATTCGGGCCGGCCTAGTCCGCCCACCATAAGGAAATGAACCATGCGCAATATCGTTCTCGCAACCGCATTTGCAGCCCTCTCCTCCGTCGCGCTTTCGGACGCCGCGTATGCCCATGCCCATCTCGAAGCGGCGCAACCGCCGATCAACGGGACTGTCAAGGAAGCGCCTACGGAGCTCGACCTCAAGTTCAGCGAGGAGCTCAACCTGAAGTTCACCGGCGTGAAGGTCACCGGACCCGATAAGAAGGCGGTCAAGACCGACAATGACATGCTGATGGACGGCGATAAGACCTTCATGGTCAATCTACCCGCAGGCCTTGCTGCCGGTACCTACAAGGTCGAGTGGCATGCGCTATCGCAGGACGGCCACAAGACGCATGGCGACTACAAGTTCACCGTGAAGCCGTGATCGGCCAGAGGGGGCACGATTCGTGCCCCCTCGTTCGCTCCGCCCGATGATGGACCACCCTACGTCCGATCGCCCGGCCGCCCGATGACGCCGGACACCCTGCTCATGGCCTGCCGCTTCGTTCACGATGCGGCGCTGATGCTGCTATGGGGCGGCTTCGGCTATCTTGCAGCGCTTGTCCCGCGACGTCTGGCCGAGCCGGTGGCGGAGAGGTTGACGATCTTTCGCCTTGCGGCGGTCAGCCTGGCCTTGGTCACGACATGCGCGGCATTGCCGCTGCAGGCCGCGATGATCGGCGATGGCTGGTCGGATGCCGTCAACGGACAGGTGCTCGGCGACATCCTTGTCTCGACGAGCGTCGGCAAGGCGTGGCTTTGGCAACTGTCCGCTGCCGGCGCGCTGGCGATCGCGCAGAGCGCTTCCGCCCGCCTTGCGCCAATGGCGACGGCCGCGACGGCGGCCCTGGCCTTGGCCAGCCTCGCGCTCACTGGACACGCCGTCATGCAGGACGGCTGGCAAGGCGTTGTCCATCCGCTCAACGACATCCTGCACGTGCTTGCCGCTGGGGCATGGTTCGGCGCCCTGCTGCCGCTTGTGCTCGTGCTGGCCAGATTCGGCCGGCCGCCATTCCGGGCGGAGACCGCGACAGCGCTTCGCCGTTTCTCGACGGCCGGCCACTGGGCGGTCGCGCTGGCGATCCTCTCCGGCATCGGCAACAGCCTTTTCATCGTCGGCTGGCCGTTCGGCTGGAGTTCGACCTACCGGGCGTTGTTGACGGCGAAGATCGCTGTCGTGCTCGTCATGACTTCGGTAGCGATTCTCAACCGCTATCGGTTTGTGCCCCGCATCGGCCGCGACCGAGCCTCGGCCCTCGCGGCAATCCGGACGGGCACGCTGGTCGAGATCGGCCTCGGCCTTGCCGCCATCCTGCTCGTCGCGATCTTTGGCATGCTCGATCCGAACGGCGGGGAGTGATCCTACCTGATGGCGGAGCCCGATTGTTCCGCGATATGGGCTCGTCCGCAAAAGCGGGCGAGCCCGTTCGAGCGTCAGGCTCCCGCCGGCTGAAGACCAGCTTCCTTGAAGCGCTTCGGCACCAAGCAGTCGATGATGGCGAAGACGACGATCGCGATGCCAGTCAGCGGGAAGATGACTGAGACCGCGAGTGCGATGACGATGATCGCCACTGGCGCCCGGTAGTTCTTCGGATAAAGCGGCGCGCCGAGGCGCCCCGTGGGGCGACGCTTCCACCACATCACGACGCCGGACAACGCCATGGTGATGACGGAGAGGCAAAACAGCACGTTGAGCGCCGTGTTCCACCAGCCGAGATTGGCCTGGTGCAGGGCAATACCCACCGCCATCGCCTTGCCGGCCAGACCGTAGTCGGCGAAGCGCACGTCGGCGAGGATCTTGCCGGTGTAGCGGTCGATATGCACAGTGCGGTCGCCGAACGGGTTCTTGGTGTCGGCATCCATCGAGTCGGCCGAGATCGTGTACACGCCGCCGTCGTCCTGCGGCGCGTTGATGCGAAACTGCTCGGTGAATCCATTGGCACGGGCGTAGGCGGCGACCGTGTCGAGATTGACGGAACCCATCTGCAGCCCGGCGGAACCCGCCTGCGAACCCGACATCGGCATCGGCGTCTGCTCCAGCGCCCAGGGCACTTCCTTCATCGCGCCATGGTTCATCGAGGCATGGGTCTTGTCGGAGAGCGGAACATTGTCCCATTTTGCCGCCGGAAAGGTGCTCCAGGCCTGCATGATCTTGGTGCCCCAGATGCCGGTCCAGGAGAGACCGGAGAGCAGGAAGAAGAACAGCACGATCGAGAGGTAGAAGCCCAGGGAGACGTGGATTTCCTTCCAGAACGAGCGCCCCCGCGCGGAGAGATTCGGGAACAGCACCTTGCCGAGCGAACGTCCGTTGCGCGGCCACCACATATAGAGCCCGGTGAGGATCAGCACGATGCCGAGGCCGGCGGCGACCTCGATCAGACGATCGCCGACATCGCCTAGCAGCAGCGTGCCGTGGATGTTGTCGGCCCAGTAGAACCAGGTATCATCCTTGACGATTGTATCCAGCGCCTTGGCGTCATGCGGATCGATGGCGACGACATTGTCCTTGCCATTGCCGTCGACGATGAAGACGGTGGCGCGGTCGTCCTCCTTCGGCACCACCATCAGCTTCAGCGCGCCGCCGGGGATCGCCGCGACGGCCGCTTGCGACTGCGCCTCGTAGGAAGCGCGCTCGCCACCGGGCGCCACGTAGTGCTTGGCGCCGAGAAAGGTCTCGATCGAATTGCCGTAGACCATGATGAGGCCGGTGCAGGCGAGCACCAGCAGGAACGGGATGACATAGAGGCCGGCATAGAAATGCCAGCGCCAGATGGCGCGATAGAGCCTTGTGCTGACAGCCACGTCCGGCTGTGTCGCAAGCGTTGCGGTAGACATGATAACCTCTCCAGGAAGGCGGTCCGAGCGGCCGCCGTTGCAATGTTTTGAAGGGGGAACAGCCGCGTCCGGGACGCGGCCGTGCTATTTCAGTCGCGTCCGATGCCAGGCAGCACATGGTGGACCGGAACAGCCAGTTGGCCGAACAGCCATGCCACCACGAAGGCGTCAAAGACATCGAGGCCGTTGCGCTGCAGATCGAACAGCCGCGCGCCCGGTTCGGGAGACTGCCGGACAACCCAGGCGAACACGGCAAGGCCGGACGCCGCACACTGCACCCAGGGACTGGAGCTTGTGCACTGGCCCGGTCTCATGCCGAGCCGCCGATCAGCCGACGCAGCTTCTGCACCCGCATCGCCATCTCCTCACCGTAAGAGATCGTCCCGCTGAACTGCCCTTCGGCATCCATCAGGAACATTGTCGCGGTGTGGTCCATGGTGTAGTCGCCGTCGTCGGTCGGCACCTTCCTGTAGTAGATACGGTATTCCTTGCCGATGGCGGCGATCTCGGCCTCCGTTCCGGTAAGCCCGGTAATGTGCTTGTCGAAGGACTGCAGGTAGCGCGCCATGAATTCCGGCGTATCCCGCGTCGGATCGACGGAGACGAACAGCACCCTGAGCTTGTCGGCATCAGGGCCGAGGGTCTTGAGCGCCTCCGTCGTCTCCCACAGCGTCGTCGGGCAGACTTCCGGGCAGCGCGTGAAGCCGAAGACGATCGCGAACGGCTTGCCGCGCAGGTCGGCGTCCGAAAGCTTCTCCCCGGTCTGGGTGGTGAGCGTGAACGGCCCGCCGATCGGCGAGACGTTCCGCTGCACCAGCCTTGGCCAGACAAGCATTGCGGTTATCCCGACCAGCATAAGCGCCAGGCAGGCGAGCGCGATGATCGAGCCCAATCCCCTTGCGGGACGAGCACTATTCGCCGTGGTCGTCATGCTCGCCTCCCATGGCGTCGACGGCGTATTCGACCTCGACCGTGCCCGCCTTCTCGAAGGTCAGCGTGCCCTTGAAGGGCTGGCCCTGTTTGACCGGATGCTTCAGGTCCATGAACATGATGTGGAACGAGCCGGGCTTGAGCCTGACCTCACCGCCGGCCGGTATCTCCAACCCGTCGGCGAGTTGCTTCATGGTCATGACGCCCTGGGCGTCCACAGCCATTTCGTGGACTTGCGTCATGCCGGCTATGTCGCCGGTTGCCGAGACGAGGCGATCGGCCGTCGATCCATGGTTCTTCAGCGTGAAGTAGCCGGCGGCAACCGCCGCACCTTCAGGTGTGGCACGCGACCAGGGATGGACGATCTCGATATCGCCGGCCTTGAACTCATGTGCCCACAAGGAGTGGGTTGTTGCGAAAATCACTGCCAGCGTGAAAACGGCGATGCCTAGCCGTTCCTCGAACGAACGAAATCGGCCGAGCGGATGGGCAAACGAACGCGTGCGCGCGAAAGCGCGGAATGGATGGTGCATTTGGATTGCTCCCAAGGCGGTCCCACCGATTTGACGGCGGAATCCGAAGCCTTTGATCTTGAAGGGTGATGTCCCGCCTAGGCGGGTCGCCGATCAGACCAATATCGGGGGAGCGCGGGGATTGCCGGGCCGATAACCCTGCTCGTTGAGGTCTATCGTCTTGGGGTGGGTGAACGCCAGTCGCTCGGCGATGCGCAGACTTGGCGCGATCTGGCCGACATTCGTCGGCGCGGCCACGACTGGCCAGAACATACTGCAGGCAAAGGTGCAGCAGGAGGGGACTTTGGAGTGATCCGGCGAACTGTTGCCGCCCGAACCGTCATGACCCGGACCGTTGATGCAAAGCGGATTGCCGAAAGCATCCCGTTGCTGCCCAGCGCCAGCCGCGCCGAGCGCGAAGACGCCGACGACGGATTGGACGACAAGCACCAGCGCAAGCGCTAGCGCTCCAATCAGCCCTGCTTTCCTGGTGCGATAGCCCACAAACGGCCTCCAATGACCGATACCTATCATCACGCCCGAGTGATCAGAAATACTTTCCAAAGTGCGGCGATTTGTGCAAGCGGTTTTGCGGTACCACGTGGGCGATGAGGTTTGGACCCTGAGGGCAGGAGTTCGCCCGCCTATGAACGCAATTCTGGCGACGGCAAAGTCACTCAAGTCTTATTTCTCGGGATGATCGACTGACGCTATTTTGACTCGCGCCCTTTCGATGATATGGCGCCGCTTGGAACGAATTTCAGTCGTATCGACAGTTCGCTTGGTCAGCTTCGCCATGCTCGGGCACCTCCTTGAAAGATGCCGCGCGTAAGCAAAGCGTAAGCACGGCAGGGCGGGGTTTCGGCCGCCCTTGTCGTAGCCTCGGCGCCTATCGAATTCAAATTTGTTTTGTGATTTCAGTGGCATAGCGCACAATCGGATAGAAACGGATAGTTTCGGCGAAAGCCATTATCCATTCTCCGAAGGCAGCACCTAGCTCCCCTCACAGCGTCTCCCTTATCGCCGCCGCCAACCTCTCCACCCCGTCCCGCATCTGCGCCGCGTCACACGCCGCATAGCCCAGCACCAGCCCTTGGGTCGGCGCCGTGTCCTGGAAATATTTCGACAGCGGCGAGACGTTGATCGCTCTTCTTGCCGCGGCCTGGCTGACCTTGATGTCGTCTATGCCTGGCTTGAGGTAGCCCACCACCTGGATGCCGGCTTCGGCGGGGGAGAGGGTGATCTCGTCGCGGAGTCGTTCCGCAACAATGTCGCGGAAAAGCTGGCGGCGCTGGGCGTAGATGCGGCGCATGCGCTTCAGGTGCCGGCTCATATGGCCTTCGGTGATGAAATCGGCCAAGGCGGCCTGCAAGAGCAGCGGGGCGAACTGGCCGGTGGTGGAGAGCGCGTTGACGATGCGGCCGGCGAGCTCCACGGGAAGCACCATGAAGCCGAGGCGCAGTGCGGGGAACAGGAGCTTGGCGAAGGTGCCGACATAGATGACGCGGCCGGAGCGGTCCATGCTCTGGATCGCCGGCACGGGGCGGCCTTGAAAGCGGTATTCGCCGTCGAAATCGTCCTCGATCACCCAGGCGTTCGCGGTCTCGGCGATGTCGAGCAGGCGCAGCCGCTCCTCCATGCGCATGGTGATGCCAAGCGGATGCTGGCAGGCCGGCGTCACATAGATGAGGCGGGGCAACGGGTCCGGCGGGTCGAGATACCAGCCGCGCTCCTGGTCGACCGGGATGGGTAGGATTTTTGCGCCGGCCACGGTGAAGGCGGCCTTGGCGCCATAATAGCCGGGCTCCTCCATCCACACCGTGTCGTCGGGGTCGAGCAGCAGGCGGGCGAGAAGGTCGAAAGCTGCCTGCGCGCCGGTGGTGACGACGATCTGCTCGGGCCTGCAGCGCACGCCGCGCGCGGAGAAGAGGTAGCCGGCGATCGCCTCCTTCAGCGCCGGATGGCCGGTGACGTCATAGGTGCCGAACAGCGTCTCGCCGCCATGGCTGGCGCGGCGCGCGACCAGCCGGCCCCAGACGCCGAAGGGAAAGCTCTGCGCATCCGGCATGCCGGGGTGGAAAGCGACGTGACCCGGCCTGCCATGATGATAGGGCTGGCTGAGCAGCTGCTGGCCGCGCAGCGAGGGCTGGCGCAGCGGCACCGGCGGCTCCTCGCGCGGTGACTCGCGCGGGCCCTCGGGCAGGTCGACGATGACCGGGCGGGCGCCCTGGCGGTTGGCGAGATAGCCTTCGGTGACGAGCTGGTCGTAGGCGGCGACGATGGTGTTGCGGCCCAGGCCGAGCTCGGCGGCCAAAGCGCGGGTGGAGGGCAGCTCCGAGCCCGGCGGCAGCGCGCGGCTGCGGATGATGGCGGCGAGGCCGTGATAGAGCTGGCGTGAGAGATGCTCGGGGCTCGAGCGGTTCACGGCCAGCATGTCGAGGGGGAAGGCCTGGGG
>NZ_VFTM01000047.1:0-36459 GCF_006439555.1 Mesorhizobium sp. B3-1-6
TAGGCCCGGCGTTTGCTGGCAGCTGCCAGCCTGCCGGGCCGCTCCTGCTGTCCTTTACTCATCGAGCCAGATCACCCGCTTCTCCCGCCGGATTTCGACAAGCCGCCGAAAGCGGATCGTATGGGCCTGCTCACCGGTCGCGTGAAATAGCTGCGCGCTCATCCACTCTCGGCTGCCGCACTTCTGACAGCGGCTAAAACTGGGGAAAATGGCAGCCCAGGGTTTTTATGCGCAGCCGCTAATATTACGCTACGACTCAGCCGGCCTCCAGCCCTTGGCCGGTTAGGCCCGGCGGCCCGTCCGCTTCCTACCCCAACAGGCTGTCGGGCTGCTTCGTCGGAAAGATGCATCAGATACTCACAATGAAGGAAGTGACGCATATTCCGGGGCGCGCAATCATTAACATCCTTCCGGGCGCGGGAACTACGGCTCGCCTGAGCCCGCGTTCAGCGGAAAAGAGCAGGGTCCGCACCTGCGTATCGTTTTGGTGCGGACCTTTTCCACGCCAGCCATTTCTCTCAGCGGTGATCCGGCTAATCTTCGCGGAAATCCGCAGTGAGGCGTGGCGCAGCATCTCTTCGCCCTTCCTTGGCGAGCCACTCGGGTGGCAGCGCGCCGGTCTTGCCCTGCACCCTGTTCCCAAAGCCGCTCTCGAATCGCCAAGTCATCTGGCATGTGCAGCCGGGGCATAAGCCCACTCGAGATCGATAGCTAAAGAAAGACCCGCCGACCGAAGCCGGCGGGCCATCTCCCTCATGCTTGCGCCCCTAGTTCCAGACGGTCCGCCGTGTCCAGGAAACCCTACGCAACCTCGTTTGTAGAACAAAATCCAGATGCTGCGCTGTAGCTCTGCGGCAACACTCGCCTCAGATGTGTCTCGTTTCGGGACGAAAGAGCCGGCACGCGAGGCTGAGGGAATTACGGTGACACTGCACCTTTTCCTTTTGCAGCCGGCCTCGGATTGCTGAATCCAGGAGCGCTGGCTTTGATCATTAGCCACCGCAATTCGCCAATCCGACGACGGGCATTTCGATTGCTCATGAGTTGAAGACAAACAAGGGTAGAGACCGACGTTAGGCCCAACGGAATGGGCATTCAGTCCAAATTGCTGGTCTTCACGACGCCAAATAACCTCCCGAAAGGAAGGCAGGGGCACATGGCGGGAAAACGGGCAATTGCAGTCAAGGATTGGTCGTGCGCCATGAGCGACGAGATTGGCCGCGTGGTCTTGGCCATAAACTCGACCGAAGGTGAAACGACCTACGTTCTTATGACGGTCTTCCAAGCGGCAAAGATGGCCCAGGAACTGCGATCGCCGAAGCTGGTCCCCCGATACGACATCTAGCCATCTCTGGCTAAAACACTGAGCAGCGCATGGCGGGGAATCGGAACCGGCGGCCAATACCCCGCGAGGCGCCCAGTTGGGCCGCCTCATTCCTCCCCACTATTCCGCCTCCGTGCAGCAAGCTACAATCGCTCCTGCTTGCGATAGGCTGCGGCCGTGGGGATAGCTTGGGAAAATACGAGGGCGCCAATCAAGCCGATCGTTGGCGAAAACGCATGAGACAAGGTCGCCGCTGGCGCCTGTCCGCAAACATGGTGATTTGGACATTCATCGTGCTTTTGATGACGGTCTCGATCGTGCTGATAGCGAAAAAAGCTGGCTGGCTCCGCTAGTCGAGAAAAGAGAGCCTAGTCGGCCGCTGCCTCCACACCCCGCATGGGCCAAATTCCCATAGTCATTGTGCCGGCGAATTTTGCTTTGCGGGTTGGCCGCCCTGCCTTAGCCTCATTGCGGAAAACCTTGCCGACAAGCCGATAGCCGGATCTGTATACCGTGCCCCTGAAAGCCACCGCCCATATCGAGGCCATGTCCGCTTTCGCGCTGGCGAATTTCGGCGGGTATGACCGGCCGACGCTGGCCCAGAACGAGAGCGCCTTCCCGCCCAGCCCCCAGGCGATCGAGGCCGCCCGCGACGCCGTGGCGCGCAGCCACCTTTATCCCGACCCGGACTGGACCTTGCTGCGCGATGCGATCGCCAGGGCCTATGGAGTCGAGCGCGATCTTGTCCTGTGCGGCGCGGGCTCGATGGAGCTGATCGCCTGCACCTTAGCGGCCTTCGCCGGTCCGGGCACGCAAGTGCTGGGCACGGACTATGCCTATAATTTCGCCGCCTCGGCGGCCGCGCGCGTCGGGGCGACCTACGTCAAGGCTGCGGAGCGCGGCTTCGAGGTCTCGATCGATGCCATCGTTGCGGCTCTCACGCCGGCAACGCGCATCGTCTTCGTCTGCAACCCGGGCAACCCGACCGGCACGCGCATCAAGAACGCCGAGCTGCTGCGCCTGCGAGCGGCGCTGCCCGGCAACGTTCTCCTGGTGATCGACCAAGCCTATGGCGAATTCGACGACCAGGATCCGCAAGCCGTCTTTGCGCTGGCCGGGCGCGGCGACACCGTGGTCCTGCGCACCTTGTCCAAGGCCTACGGGCTGGCCGGCGCGCGCGTCGGCTGGGGGCTGTTCGCGCCGCAGGTCGCCGCCGAAGTGCGCAAGATGCAGAATTCCAACCAGGTCTCGACGGTGAGCCTCGCCATGGGTGTCGCGGCGGTCGAGGACCAGGCCTATACGCGCGGCATCGTGACGCGCACCGCCGATATCCGCGACCGCTTCGCGCAGGGCTTGCGGGCCGCCGGATACGAGGTTCCCGAAAGCCGGACGAATTTCGTCCTGGTCCGCTTTGCCGACGCGGCGGCAGCCACCACCGCCGACAACGCTTTGCGCGGCGCCGATATCATCACGCGCGGCCTCTCCGGTTACGGCCTGACCGACTGCCTGCGCATCACGGTCGGGCCGCAGGATGTCATGGACCGCACGCTGCGCGCCCTGACCGCCATGCGCGGCCGGCAATGCTGGTAGGGCTCCATCCGAGGGGATTTTCAAGACGTGACGTCACATATGCCGTATCTGCCCGCCCGCGATTTCATCGGCTATGGCGAGCAGCCTCCGCAGGCTGAGTGGCCCGGCGGCGCGAAACTGGCGCTCAACATCGTCGTCAACTATGAGGAAGGCGCCGAATACAGCATCGGCGAAGGCGACGGCGTCTCCGAAGCGATCCTGTCCGACCTTGCCGTGGCGCCCGCCGCGCCCGGCCTGCGCAACCGCAACATGGAATCGCTTTACGAGTACGGTTCGCGCGTCGGCGTCTGGCGGCTGATCTCGCTGTTCCAGGACAAGGGTGTGATCCCGACCTTCTACGTCGTCGGGCGCGCGCTGGAGCTCAACCCGGCCGCGGGCAAGGCGATCGCGGCACTTGGTAGCGACATTGTCTGCCATGGCTGGCGCTGGATCGACTACGCGCCGCTCAGCGAAGAGGAAGAGCGCCAGCATATAGCCATGACGGTGGATGCGGTCCGCAAGGTCACCGGCATCGATCCGCAGGGCTGGTACACCGGCCGGCCAAGCCTCAACACGAGGCGGCTGGTGGTCGAACATGGCGGCTTCCTGTTCGACTGCGACGACTATAATGACGACCTGCCCTATTTCGTCGACGTCGGCGCCAGGCGGCACCTTGTCGTGCCACACAGCTTCGACAACAACGACAGCCGTTTTTCGCGCGGTTCGGGCCTGGAGACGGGCAGCCAGTTCTTCGAATATGTCAGCGACGGCGTCGACTGGCTTCTGAAGGAAGGCCAGAAGACCCCGCGCATGATGACGGTGTCGCTGCATTGCCGGCTGACGGCGCGGCCGGGTCGCATGATCGGGCTGGAGCGCTTCCTCGACAAGGTCACGTCCAATCCGGACATCTGGGTCTGTCGCCGCTCCGACCTCGCCCGCCATTGGCTGGACCGGTTCGGCGGCTGAGCCGGCGGTACGTCGCCGCCGGCCAATTCTCAAGCAATAGCGGCCACTACGCCCGCAGCCGCTTGCCTTCCGGGTCGAACGGCGGATGCGCGAGCAGCACCGCGTCATGCGGCCGCCCGAGGATGGCGACGGTCACCTTGTCGCCCGCCTTGGCGGTTCCCGCCTTGACGTAGCCCATCGCCAGCGACTGATCGACGAAATAGCCATAGGCGCCGGACGACACTTGGCCGATCGGCGTGCCGTCCGGCAGGAAGATCGGCTCGCCGCCGGTTGCGTCGGCGTCCTTGGCCGAGACGGAAAGCATGATCAGTTCGTCCCGGGCCGGCTTGTCGGCGACGGCGAGATAGGCTTCGCGGTTGAGGAATTCCTTGTCCGTCTTGATCAGCCTGTCGAGCTTGACCTCCTGCGGCCAGTATTCCGGCGAATATTCCCGGCTCCAGCTGCCGTAGCCCTTCTCGACGCGCAGCGACATCAGTGCCCGCGAGCCGACCGGTCCGGCGCCGACTTCCGCGCCTGCCTTGAGCAGCGCGCGATAGAGCTCGACCTGATCGGCTGCCTGGCAATGCAGCTCCCAGCCAAGATCGCCGGTGAAGGAGACCCTCAGCGCCACGACATCGACGCCGGCGACCGCAATCTGGCGCGAGCGCATGAACGGGAAGGCCTCGTTCGACAGATCGTCATTGGTCAGCCGCTGCAGCAATTCGCGCGATTTCGGCCCGGCGACGTTGAAGCCGCCAAGCTCCTCCGTGCGCGAGCGGAAGGTCGTGCCCGCCGGCAGCGGCACGGACTTGAAGAAGCGCTGGTGGAAGCGCTCGGCCATGCCCGAGCCGATCACCATGAACTCGTCGTCCGCCAGCCTCGTCACGGTGAAGTCGCCGGCGATGCCGCCACGCTTGCCGATCAGCGGCGTCAGGCAGGAGTTGCCGACCTTGGTCGGCATGCGGTTGGCGAAGACCGCATTCAGCCAGGCTTCCGCGTCCGGCCCCTTCACCTCGTATTTGGCGAAATTGGAGATGTCGATGATGCCGGCACGTTCGCGCAGCATGCGGGCTTCGCGGCCGACCGGCGCCCACCAGTTCTGGCGCGTGAAGCCGATCGTCTCCTCGCGCGGCTCGCCTTCCGCGGCGAACCACAGCGGATGTTCCCAGCCGAAATTGAGGCCGAACACGGCGCCCATTTGCTTCTGCATCTCGTAGACCGGACGGGTCCGCACCGGACGGCCGGCGGCGCGCTCCTCGTTCGGGAAATGGATCTTGAAACGGTGGCTGTACTGGTCCTGCACGCGGGCCTTGGTGAAGGCCTTGCCGGCCCAATGGCCGAAGCGCGCCATGTCCCAGCCGAACATGTCGAGCGTCGGCTCGCCCTCGATCATCCATTCGGCCGCGAGCTTGCCCATGCCGCCCGATTGCGAGAAGCCCGGGATGATGCCGTTGCAGCAGAAATAATTGCTGAGCTCCGGCACCGGCCCGAACAGCACGGCGCTGTCCGGCGACCAGATCATCGGGCCGTTGATCACCTTCTTGACGCCGGCGGTAGCGGCGGCCGGGACGCGCTGGACGGCGCGCATCATGTTTTCCTCGATGCGGTCGAGGTCGTCGGGAAACAGCTCGTGGCCGAAATCCATCGGCGTGCCGTCCTCTGCCCAGAATTTCATGTTGCGCTCATAGGCGCCGATGAGCAGCCCCAGGCCTTCCTGGCGCAGATAATACTCGCCGTCGCGATCGGCGACCGACGGCAGGCGCCGGCCCATCGCGGCGATCTCGGGAATGGTCTCGGTGACGAAATACTGGTGCTCGGTCGGGATCAGCGGCAATTGCAGCCCGGCCATGGCGGCGACCTCCCTGCCCCACAGGCCGGCGGCGTTGACCACCCATTGCGTGCGGATGTCGCCCTTCGGCGTGCGCACGATCCAGCTGCCGTCCGCTTGCGCCTCGGTCGCCGTGACCGGTGTGAAGCGATGGATCTCGGCGCCGCGCTGGCGGGCACCCGCGGCATAGGCCGCCGTCACCCCCGACGGATCGACATTGCCGCCCTCCGGCTCATACATGATGCAGCGAATGCCGTCGAAATCGACCAGCGGATGCAGCCGCTCGGCTTCATCGCGGCCGACTTCGTAGAAATTCATCTTGTAGCGCCGCGCCTTGGCTTCCTGCAGCCTCAGCTGATGCTCGCGCGCCTCCGTTTGGGCGAGATAGAGCGAGCCCGGCTGGAAGATGCCGCAGCCCTGGCCGGTCTCGGCCTCCAACTCCTTGTAGAGCGCCATCGTGTAATGCTGCAGGCGGCTGATGTTGGTTGAATCATGCAGGCCGTGGATGTTGGCGGCCGCGTGCCAGGTCGAACCGGAAGTCAGCTCGCTGCGCTCCAGGAGGACCACATCCGTCCAGCCGAACTTGGCAAGATGATAGAGGATCGAGCAGCCGATCAGACCGCCGCCAATGACAACGGCTTGTGCATGAGTACGCATATCGAGGTTTCTTCCCTTTGTTCGGCGACTTGTCTCGCGTTCTTTCGAAACGCTCTGCGAGTTGGTTTAGCCGACTGGGCAATCACAGTCGCCAGCGAATTCAGGGGCGCAACACGCCCCTGAGATACTTGTCGCGATTGACTGCTTCAGGCCTTGTCCAGCCAGACCTTGTCCAGCTGCAGTTCAAACGTCTGATGCATGCCAAGGTTCTTCACATAAGCGGCGTGGTGACGGTAGAGCGAGCGCCAGAACGCCTGGACGAGGATGCCTGAGTCCTGCAGGATGAACTCGACGTCCTTCATCAGTTCCTTGCGCTTCTCGGGGTCGGCGATGGCCATCGCCTCGTTGAGCTTCTTGTCGAAGTCGGGATTGGCGTAGCCGGACTCGTTCCACGCCTCGCCGCTGCGATAGGCGATCGCCAGCACCTGGACGCCTAGCGGCCGCATGCCCCAGTCGGTGGTCGACCAGGGATATTTCGTCCAGTCGTTCCAGAACGAGGAGCCTGGAATGATGGTGCGCTTGACCTTGAATCCAGCGTCGCGCATCTGCGCGGCAACGACGTCGGCCGGATCCTTCACATAGTCGGCGTCATACGAAATGAGCTCGAACTCGTGGTCCGTCTGGCCGGCCTCGGCCATCAGCGCCTTGGCCTTCGCCAAGTCGCGCGGGATTTTGGGCAGCGCGTAATATTCCGGATGGATCGGGCAGACATGGTGGTTCTCGGCAACTTGCCCGAGGCCGCTATAGCCGAGCTTCAGCACGGTCTCGTTGTCGACGGCGAGCTGGATGGCGTTGCGCACCCGCTTGTCGTCGTAGGGCTTGTTGGTCACGTTGGTGCGCAGCACGATCGTGCCGGCGGTGACCACCTGCTCCTTGACCAGGCCCATGCTGTCATAGAGGTCGACGGTGCCGCCGACGGTCTGGTAGTTGCAATCGATCTCGCCGGCCTCGAAGGCGCTGCCGATGGCGGGGTTGGACGCATCCGAGCCGTAGTCGGTCCAGTCGACGCCATCGAGATAGGGCTCGCCGCCGAACCAGGTGAAATCCTTGCGCCGCCGCACCGAAGCCGACTCGCCGACCTTGTAGGAGATCAGTTCATACGGGCCGGTGCCGGGCGTCTTGAGCATGTCGGCGCCGTTCTTGTCGAAGTCCCGATGGACGATGACCGCCGGATAATCGGAGAAGCCCGGGATGATGGTGACGTCCGACTGGTTGCATTTCAGCTTCACCGTGTGGTCGTCGAGCTTGGCGATGGCGCCGGCGGCGGCCTTCTTGGTGGCGGGATCGATCAGCGAGCCCATGCGGCCGGCCATCGAATTACCCTCGGCCGCCTTATCGCACCAGCGTTCGATATTATGGACGATGTCGTCGGCGTTGAAGTCGTCGCCATTCGACCATTTCACGCCCTTGCGCAGATGCAGCGTGTATTCGGTGGCGTCGTCGCTCACCTCCCAACTCTCGACCAGATGGCCCTCGAAGGTGAAGTCGGTGGTGTAGCGGATCATGTAGTCGTTGCACTGGCGCATGACGTTGGCGATTTCCGACCAGTCCCAGGCGCGCGGATCCTTCATGTCCTTGATGATCATCTGCATCTTCAGGATGCCGCCCTTCTTGCCGGGCACGATCGCCGCGGCCTTGGCCGGCTCGATCCCCGCCATCGAGTAGGCGAGCGCCGTGGAAGCGCCCATCACGCTCGCCATGGCCAGGAATTCGCGGCGGTCCATCTGGCCGCTTTTGACTTCGGCTGCGTAGCTTTCGATGACCGTCGGGACGCGGTCACCGTTGCTCTTGAACATTGTCATCGTTGTTCTCCGGTTCAGGGCTTTTCCGCCCGTTACATTCCCCTTGCGGATACGCATGTTAGGGGCGATGCAAAAATCCCGGAAGGGCTCGGCCTTTCACAAACCGCAGAAAGCCGGCCTTAAAGGCCTAAAAAAACAATGCCATTGGCCCGTCAAATTTTTGAAGGCGATGACGCTGCCGCGTTCAGGCAGCGTCTTCCCTGGCCCTGGACAGGATCCATTCCTTGACCGTGCGCGCGATGTTCCCCTTCGAAAGCTGGCTCTCGGTCAGATAGTAATTCCAGGGGCTTGGCGGCCGGACCGGAAACGGCTCGACGAGCAGCCCGCGGCGCATATAGGCATGCGCGAGCGAGCGCTGCGTGGCGACGAGGCCGGCCCCCATGGCGGCAAGCTCGAGCGCGATGTTGGAAGCATTGGTCGACAGGCCCTTGTCGTGGTCCTCCAGGTCGACGCCGAGCGCATCGGTCACCACCTGCCAATATTCCTGGCGGCCATGCACGAAGATCCAGTCCACCTTGAGCATATCCTGCGGCGTCTTCAGCGCATGCTCGCCCTCGAGCACGGCGGGAGCGCAAAGCAGGACCAGTTCGTCGTTCCAGAGCGGGATTGCCGAAGGCGGCCTGTCGTCGAAGCGCCGCGTTGAGATGGTGATGTCGGCGATCTGCTCGCTCAAGTCTTCCCAGATCGTGCCGTGCAGCACGATCTCGATCTCGGGGTGCTTCTTGCGGAAGGCGGCCATGCAGCCGGCCAGCCAGTTCTCGGCAAGGCTCATCGGGCAGGAAACGACCACCGTGCGGTTGCGCGAGGACGCGACGATCGCCTCGGTCGCCTGGTCGATCTGGTCGAGCGCCTGGCGCAAGGTTGGCAGGAACGCCTCCCCCATCTCGGTCAGCTTCAGACTGCGCGGATAGCGAATGAACAGCTGCCGGCCGATATAATGTTCAAGGGCACGCACATGCGTGCTGACCGCCGCTTGCGTGTAGCCCAGTTCCTTGGCCGCCATGGTGAAGCTCAAATGGCGGGCCGAACTCTCGAACGAGCGGATATAATTCAAGGGGGGCGGCGGCTTCATCCGGGTCTCCTGCTCTAGAAGCGCCATAGCTATCGCATGGGCAGCCGGCCATTCAATCGCAGACAAGCGACATGGCATCAATATTTTTGGTCAAAGCCGCCAAACTAATCGCGTGCTTGCGCGATGAACCCAATTTATTGATGTTGTGGAGAGACAGGGGAGATAAGCGCGTGGCTGTGCCGTCATACCGGCGTGAGGGGCCTGTCGTCAGTTCCGATACGTTCACGCGCCTCGCCGATTTCGTGCTGCGGCGCCCCGCTTCCGTCTTTCCCCAACCGGTGCTGGCACAGGCGCGCTACCTCCTGCTCGACACACTCGGCATCGCCATCGCGGCCGGGCCGATGGACGCGGGCCGGATCGCGCGCGACGCCGCCGTGCTGCTCTATGGTTCAAGCGATCCGCAATATTCGGCCCGCATGCTGTTCGACGGACGCCGCGCCAGCATTGCCGGCGCGGCCTACGCGGTTGCCACGCAGACCGATAATCTCGATGGCCACGATGGCTACAGCCCGACCAAGGGCCATATCGGCGTCGCGGTCGTGCCGGCGCTTGCCGCGCTCGCGGAAGCGAGGCCCGACCTTACCGGGCCGGAGGCGCTGGCGTCCCTGGTGATCGGCTACGAAGTCGCCGGCCGGGCCGGCATCGCCTTGCATGCGACGGTGAGCGACTACCATACCTCGGGCGCGTGGAATGCCTTGGGCGTGGCCGCCGTCGCGGCACGCCTGCGGCGGCTCGACGAAACGCAATTGCGCGAGGCGCTCGGCATTGCCGAGTATCACGGCCCGCGCAGCCAGATGATGCGCGAGATCGCCACGCCGACGATGCTGCATGACGGCTCCGGTCCCGGCGCTCTCATCGGCCTTTCGGCAGCGGTGCTCGCCGAACGCGGCTTCACCGGAGCGCCGGCGATCACGGTGGAGGCGCCTGACGTCGCGACGCATTGGCAGGATCTCGGCGTCTTCTGGCAGGTGCTGCACCAATATGTAAAACCCTACCCGATCTGCCGCTGGGCGCATGCGGCGATCGACGCGGTGCGCCGGCTCTGCCAGGCGCACAATCTCGCTCCGTTCGACATCGCCCGCGTCCAGGTCAACAGCTTCCATTATGCGGCCACGCTGTTCGACGGCATGCCGGACACGACTTCGAAGGCGCAGTACAGCCTGCGCTTCGCCGTCGCTACCTTCATCATCCATGGGCGCATCGGACTGGAGCATATTTCCGGCGCCGGGCTCGCCGACGCCGCGGTCGCCGACATGCTCACCCGCATCACCGTGACCGAAAGCGAGCGCCACAGCGCGCGCTTCCCGGCCGGACGCTGGGCGGATGTCGTCATCACGACGACGGACGGACGCGTGCTGGCGTCGGGCGACGTGCATGCGCGCGGCGGCCCTGAGGCGCCGATGACGGCGCTGGACGTCGAGGCCAAATACATGGAGTTCGCCGCACCAGTGCTCGGAACCGATCGCGCCGCGGCGATCCGTGACGCGGTGCTCTCGCTCCACGACCGCGACAGCCGCTTCTCCGATCTCTCGGCGCTGCTCTACGATCCTCCCAAGACTTTGAGCTGAGCCGTGCAATGCCCCTCAGGCTTCTGAAATACGGTCTCAGCAGGGACTATCCGGTCAGCGGCGACATCCCCGCCACACCCGAGCTGAAGCCGGCCTACGACGTCGTCATCATCGGCGGCGGCGGGCATGGACTGTCCTGCGCGCATCATCTTGCCAAATATCACGGCATAAAGAGCGTTGCGGTGCTGGAGAAAGGCTACCTCGCCGGCGGCAACACGGCGCGCAACACCACCACCATCCGCTCCAACTACATCACGCCTGAAGGCATCGCCTTCTACAAGGAGGGCGTCGAACTGTTCGAGCGCCTGTCGCAAGAGCTCGACTTCAACGTCATGTTCTCGCAGCGCGGCCAGCTCACGCTAGCGCATAGCGAGGCGACGATGCGCAGTTTCCACATGCGCGCCGAAATGGGCAAGCATATGGGCACGCGAACCGAGGTCGTCGACCAGAAGGGCGTCGAGGAGCTCTGTCCGCTGCTGAATATGGACTATGGCGGCCCGCTCGAAATCCTCGGCGGGCTCTGGCATGCCGACGGCGGAACGGCCCGCCACGACGCCGTCGCCTGGGGCTACGCCGCCCAGGCGTCGCGGCGCGGCGTCGAAATCCACCAGCGTACCGAGGTGCAAGGCTTCGACGTCGTCGGCGACCGTATTCAGGCGGTCAAGACGAACAGGGGGCGCATCGCCTGCGGCCAGGTACTGATCGCCACCGGCGGCATGAACTACGACGTTGCGCTGATGGCAGGCGTCGAGCTTCCCATCCGCTGCTATCCGCTGCAGGCGATGGTGACCCAGCCCCTGAAACCCTGGCTCGACACGCTGGTCTCGTCGGTGTCACTGCACACCTACCTCGTGCAGTCCTCGCGCGGCGAGGTCGTCATCGGCGGCGGCTCCGATCCCTACCAGCTCTATTCGACGCGCTCGACACTAGACATGAAGGAGCACCTCGCCGAAGGTGCCGTCCACCTCTTCCCCTTCCTGCAGGGCGTGCGGCTGCTGAGGCAATGGGCCGGCATCACCGACATGACGCCGGACTACAGCCCGATCATGGGCGCGAGCCCGCTCGGCAATCTGTGGCTCGACTGCGGCTGGGGCACCTGGGGCTTCAAGGCGACGCCGGTCGCTGGAAAGCGCATGGCCCAAACCATCGCCGAAGGCCGTGTGCCCGACATCCTGAAGCCATTTGCATTGGAGCGGTTCGAGACCTTCCAGCTGCTCAATGAAATGGGCGCGACCGCGGCAAGCCATTGACGATGAAGCTTTTGACCTGCCCGATGAATGGCCCGCGCAACATCGACGAGTTCCAGTCCTTCGGACCGGTGCGCGCGAGGCCGGATCCGAATGACACCGCAGACAGGGAATGGTCGCGGCACCTGTTCCGCGCCGAAAACCGTAAAGGCATCGTGGTCGAGTGGTGGCGACACGTGCCGAGCAACTATTTCTTCCTGGCCGAGCGCGATCTCGTCAGCAACGAGATCATCCGCACCTTCGACCCTTCCGAGCAGCGGGACCGCGCATGAACCGGCTGCCCGCCCCTTTCGGAAGCCGGATCGATCGAAGCCGCCGCATCCGCTTCACCTTCGAGGGCAAGCCCTTCGAGGGTTACGAAGGCGACAGCATCGCCAGCGCGCTCGCCGCTTCCGGTCAATGGGTACTGTCGCGCTCGTTCAAATATCACCGCCCGCGCGGCATCCTGTCGATGACCGGAGCCGACGCCAACGCGCTGGTGCAACTGCCGTCAGAGCCGAACGTCGCCGCCGAGCGCACGCCGATCAGCGAAGGGCTGCGGGTCAGCGCTCAGAACGTCAACGGCTCGCTCGAACGCGACCGCGACGCCGTGATCGACAGGTTCGGCCGCTTCCTGCCGGTCGGCTTCTACTACCGCACCTTCATGGGTCCGCGCCGCGACAGCTGGCTGAAATTCTGGGAGCCGATCATCCGCCGCAAGGCAGGCCTGGGCGTGGTCGACACCAAGGCTCCGCATCGGCATTTCGACAAGACGCACCTGCATTGCGATGTGCTCGTCGTCGGCGCCGGTCCGGCAGGACTGAGCGCCGCGATTGCCGCAGCGGAGGCCGGAGCCGATGTGGTGCTGTGTGACGAGAATCCCGAGGTCGGCGGCTCGTTGAGCTACGGCCGCTACGATCCAGCCATCCTCTCCGGCCTGTC
This sequence comes from Mesorhizobium sp. B3-1-6, assembly GCF_006439555.1. Classification (NCBI taxonomy): domain Bacteria; kingdom Pseudomonadati; phylum Pseudomonadota; class Alphaproteobacteria; order Hyphomicrobiales; family Phyllobacteriaceae; genus Mesorhizobium; species Mesorhizobium sp. B3-1-6. Next base: position 12,934 of record NZ_VFTM01000047.1, read on the forward strand.
ATCGCGGCTAGAGGCGCTGCCCAATCTCAACGTGCTGACCGGCACCGTCTGCAATGGCTGGTACGAAGACAACTGGCTGCCGCTGATCGAGGGCAATCGGCTTCATCGCACGCGTGCCCGCGAGGTGATCCTGGCGACCGGCGCCATCGAGCAGCCGGCTGTCTTCCGCAACAACGACCTGCCGGGAATCATGCTCGGCGGCGCTGCCCAGCGGCTGATCCGGTACTATGGCGTGCGGCCCGGTCACAGCGCCGTGGTGCTGGCCGCGAATGAAGACGGCTACCGGACGGCGCTCGATCTGCTGGACGCAGGCGTATCGGTCGTCGAGCTCGTCGATCCGAGACCGGTCGGCGATGCCGGCCCGCTGGAGGCCGAACTCCGCGGCAAGGGTGTCGCCATCCGGAAAGGCGCAACTGTCGAGGCGGCGGAAGGCATGGCCGGAAACCGCCATCTTGCCCGCGTCCGTGTCGGCGGAAGCTGGATCGCCTGCGACCTGCTGGCTGTTTCGACCGGCCAGGCGCCGGCATGGCAATTGCCGTGTCAGGCCGGCGGCAAGGTCGGCTACGATGCCGGCACGCAAACGATGACGATCATGCTCCCGGAAGGTCCCGTCCAACTCGCCGGCGCCGTTGCCGGAACGGACGAGTTGCAGGACGCAATCGCCAGCGGCCGGCATGCGGCTGCAACCGCGCTTTCGCGGATCGGCCATGCTGTGGCGGCAGAACCTCCGGTCACGCCGAAGAGCGTTCGGCCGCGCTATGTGCAGCCGATCGCCGCCGATCCCAAGGGACGCGACTTCGTCGATTTTGACGAGGACCTCCAGGTCAAGGACCTGCAGAACGCGACCAAGGACGGCTATCGCGAGATCGAGCTGGTCAAGCGCTTCACCACCGTCGGCATGGGCCCGAGCCAGGGACGTCATTCGGCCCTGGCGACGGCCCGTATCGTCGCCGAGGCAACCGGTAGGACTGTCGGCGAGATCGGCATCACCACGGCGCGTCCTCCGGTCGGGCCGGAAACGCTCGGCGTGCTCGCCGGCCACCACGAGGTGCTGGAGCGCCGCACCGCGCTGCATGCGCGGCACGTCGCGCTGAAGGCTGCGATGAAACCGGTCGGCGCATGGTGGCGGCCTTATTACTATGGTGACGCAGGCGGTGCTGAGGAAGCGGTCCGCGAGGAAATCCTCGCCGTGCGCGAAGGCGTCGGCCTGCTCGACGTCTCGACGCTCGGCAAGCTGGAGATCCGTGGGCCGGACGCCGGTGAATTTCTCGACCGCCTCTACACGATGGCGCATGCCAACCAGCCCACCGGCCGCGTCCGCTACTGCCTGATGCTCAACGAGATGGGCTCGGTGATCGACGACGGCGTCGCCTACCGGATGGCTGAGGACCGGTTCTATGTGACGGCGACCACCGGGGCCGTCGCGCGCGTCTATACCGACATGCTTTTCTGGAACGCCGAGTGGCGCCTGAAGGTCGATGTGCTCAACCTCACCGGCGCATTCTCAGGCCTCAACGTCACCGGGCCCAAGGCACGCCAGGTGCTGGGAGCGCTGGACAGCGACATCGATTTCAGCCGCGACGCCTTCCCTTATCTCAGCGGCCGCGACGGCACCATCGCCAGCGTCCCGGTGCGGGTCATGCGCATCGGCTTCACGGGCGAGCTAAGCTACGAATTGCATTGCCCTTCGAGCCTGGCGCCCAGCCTCTGGGACGCGGTGATGGCGGCGGGCAGAGCGCACGGCCTGCGTCCCTATGGGCTGGAGGCGTCGCGCATATTGCGCCTGGAGAAAGGCCATATCCTGATCGGCCAGGACACGGATGCGATCACCACGCCCGACGAGCTGGGCTTCGGCTGGGCGGTCTCGAAGAAGAAGCCGTTCTTCGTCGGCAAGCGCTCCATCGAGATGCGCGCAAGGCTCGGGCAGACCCGCAAGCTGGTCGGCCTGCAATTCCCCGCCGGCAGTCGCAACATTCCCGGCGAGAGCTGCCTGGTGCTGCGCGGCGGCGCCCCTGTCGGCCAGATCACATCGGTCGGATACTCGCCGTCGCTTGAGGCTCATATCGCGCTCGCCTATGTCCATGTCGACGACCAGGCGGAAGGCAGTCGCGTGACGGTGAAGTGCCGCAATGGCGAGCTGGTCGAGGCCCCGGTCGTCGCTCACGCTTTCTTCGACTCGACCAACGCGCGGCAGGAGATCTAGATGGCCGCCGGCACCGCGACACGCGTCTACCCCTTCATGCCCGGCGGCGCGGCCGACGGCACGAAGCTGATTTCCGGCGCGGTCGCGCTGAGCGATCTTACAGACAAGCCGCGCTTCGGCCTGAAAGGCGGCGGCAGCGCCGCCTGGCTCGCCGCGCAAGGGATTCCGCTCCCGGCCGTCAATCGCATCGGCGACCACCGCGGCATGCGGGTCTTGCGCCTCGGCAACGAGGACATCCTGCTTCTCGCCGAGGACGCCGGCGAGACGGTCGCCGACTTCAAAAACACTTGGCGTGTCGCGGCAGCGCCGAAAGGCTACTCCTCATGGCGCGAGGAAGGCTGGGCGTGGATGCGCCTTTCCGGTCCTCGCTTTGCCGAAGCGATGAGCGGACTTTGCGCGCTGGACCTGAGGGCCGAAAAATTCGGCGCCGAGGATATCGCGCAGACGCGCGTCGGCCATATCGAGGCCGTGACGTTCCGTTCGCCGGCAGGTTTCGACATACTCTTCGACATCACCGCCTCGGCCTACTTCGCCCGCGCCGTCGCAGCGATGGCCGGCCACACAGACCAGCATAGAGGACATTCATGACTCGCCCCCAAGGAACCATCGCCCCGATCCTGACGCCGTTCGAAGACGACGGCCGCATCGCGCGCGATCTCTGGATTTCTCATGCCAAATGGGTGCTCGGCCAGGGCGCGCATTTCCTGTCGCCCTTCGGCACGACGGGCGAAGCGCTCTCGGTTTCGCTGCGTGAGCGCATGCAAGCGCTGGAATGGCTGGTCGAGGCCGGCATCGCGCCGGACCGGCTGATGCCCGGCACCGGCGTCACCGCGCTGCCGGAAACGGTCGAATTATCGGCCCATGCCGTTGGCCTCGGCTGCGCTGCGGTCATGGTGCTGCCATCCTTCTTCTACACCGGCGCCGGCGACAACGGTCAGGCGCGCTACTACAGCGAGCTGATCGAGAAGGTGGCAAAACCTTCGATGCGCGTGATCCTCTATCACATCCCGCAGAACTCGGGCGTGCCGGTCAGCCCAGCGCTGACGGCAAAGCTGAGCAAGGCCTTTCCGGACACGGTCGTCGCCTACAAGGACAGCGCCGGCGACTGGAACAACACGGCCGCCGTCATCGCCGCCGCGCCCGGTATTTCGGTCTTTCCGAGTTCCGAGGCGCAGCTCACCAAGGGTCTGGCGAGCGGCGCGGCAGGCTGTATTTCGGCGACCGTCAATCTCAACGCCGCCGCCATCCGCCGCCTCTATGATGCGGCCCGGAAGGGCGAGGACGTCGCCGAAGCGGATGCCGCCATCAAGGCGTTCCGGAAGGTGATCCAGGATGCCGGGCTGATCCCGGCGATGAAGGCGGTGCTTGCGGTCAGGTCCGGCGACCGGCGCTGGCTGAACCTGCGCGCGCCGCATGAGAATGCGACGCTGGAAAACGGCCAGGCGCTGCTTGCCGCCCTCGGCAGCGCCGCCGACCACATCGGCCGCAAGTGAGGTCGCGATGTCGGCGCGCCCAACCGTCATCTTGCACACCGACAAGCCGGCCGGCGCGCTTGCCGTGCTCGCCGAAACGCATCCGGACCTCGATATCCATGCCTGCGACACTTATGCCGGCCTTCCCGCGCTGATCGAGCGGACCGCCGCGGAAGTGGTCTATTCGATCCGTTTCGACGGCACGCCGCGCTATCCGCGCCAGGCGCTCGTCGAGAGCCCGACGGTGAAATGGGTGTCGATCGGCGGCTCAGGCACCGACCATCTCGGGCGTTGGGATCCTGCGCACGTGACCGTCACGAATTCAGCCGGCGTCGCGGCCGGCATGCTGGCCGAATATGCGCTCGGCGCAATGCTGTCCTTCTCGCTCGACCTGCGCGGTTTCGAGCGCCTGCAGCAGGCCCGCCAATGGGGCGGCGGCCGCGTCGAGCCGATCGAGGGCAAGACAGTCCTCATCCTCGGTCTCGGCAAGACCGGCGAGGCCGTCGCGCGCCGCGCTCAGGCAATGGGCATGCGCACGCTCGGCATCCGCGCGCGGCCGAAGCCGATGCCCGCGCTCGACGAGGTGCATGGCCCCGATGCGCTGCTGGTATTGATCGGCCGTGCCGATTTCATCGTCTGCTGCGTGCCATTGCTGCCCACAACGCGCGGCTTGCTTGGCGAGGCCGCCTTTGCCGCCATGAAGCCGTCCGCCGTGCTGATCGACATTTCGCGCGGCGGCGTCGTCGAGGAAGCCGCACTGCTCAACGCGCTCGACAGCGGGCGGATCAAGGGCGCGGCGCTCGATGTCTTCGCCACCGAGCCGCTGCCGGCCGGGCATCCGCTCTGGGCTTACGAGAACGTCGCCGTCACGCCGCATTGCGCGGCGGTCTATGACGGCTGGGACATCAAGTCGGTGCGCATGTTCGCCGACAATCTGGCGCGCTACCGCAAAGGCCAGCCGCTGGAAAACGTGGTCAATCCGGAACGCGGGTACTGAAGCCGGAAGGGAACAAACTTATGTCACAGGACAGGCGTGGCGGCGGTCGCCGATCGAAACTCGGGCGCAGCGGTGGTGGCATCGCGCAACTGCCTTGGCAGAGCGTGAAAAACCCCTACCCGCCCATGCAGCTTCTCGACGAAGAGCGCATGGAACAGCTGCACAAGACCTCGATGCGCATCCTGTCGGAGCTCGGCATCCGCGTCATGAGCGAGAAGGTGATGGACCTGTTCGCCGCTGCCGGCGCCATCGTCGATCGCGAGGAAAGGACCATCAGGATCGATGAAAGCCTGGTGACCGAGGCCCTGCGCAACGTGCCGTCGTCCTTCACGCTGACCAGCCGCAACCCGGAAAAGCAGGTCCATCTCGGCGGCAATTCGCTGGTTTTCGGGCTGGTCGCCGGCCCGCCCAACGTGCATGACCGCATCAATGGCCGCCGCCAGGGCAATCTTCCCGACTACCAGAACTTCATCCGGCTGGCGCACCACTTCAACGCCATCCACATCATCGGCAACCAGGTGGTGGCGCCGATGGAACTGCCGGCCAATGCGCGTCACCTCGACACTTACCACGCCAATCTGACGCTCAGCGACCTCTCCTTCCACTGCACCGCGATCGGCCGCGCCAGGGCAATGGACGGCATCAACATGATGGCGATCGCCCGCGGCATCAGCGTCGAGGAGATGCGGACTTCGCCCGGCGTGACCACCATTATTTCGATCAACTCGCCTCGGCTGTTCGACGACGCGATGGCCGAAGGCCTGATCGCCATGGCTGAGCACGGCCAGCCGGTGACCGTCACGCCCTTCACGCTGATGGGCGCGATGACGCCGGTGACGTTAGCCGCAGCACTCTGCCAGCAGAACGCCGAAGCGCTGTTCGGCGTCGTGCTGACGCAGCTCGTCAATCCCGGCACGCCGGTGATGTATGGCGCCTTCACCTCCAATGTCGACATGAAGTCGGGCGCGCCGGCTTTCGGCACGCCGGAGAACGCCAAGGCCAACATCATCGCCGGACAACTCGCGCGGCGCTACAACCTGCCCTACCGCACCTCCAACGCGAACGCCTCCAACGTGGTCGACCTGCAGGCGGCCTATGAGACCGAGATGGCAACCTGGGGCGCGGTTCTCGGCGGCGCCAACCTGATCTATCACGCGGCCGGCTGGCTGGAGGGCGGGCTGACGGCGTCCTACGAGAAACTCGTGCTCGACGTCGAGATCCTGCAGAACATGATGGAGTTCCTGCGGCCATTGCCGTTCCAGGAGGACGATCTCGGCTTCGAGGCGATCAAGTCGGTGCCGGCCGGCGGCCATTTCTTTGGCGCCGAGCACACCATGTCGCGCTACACCACTGCCTTCTACCAGCCGATGCTTTCCAACTGGCAGAACCATGGCGCGTGGCAAGAAGCGGGCGGCAAGGATGCGCTGGAGCGGGCGACCGAGCTCTGGCAGCAGGCCCTGCACGACTACGAGGAGCCGGTGATGGACCCCGCGATCCGCGAAGAGCTCGACGCCTATGTCGCGCGCCGCCGCGAGGAGATCGCCGCCAACCCGGAAAGCTAGGAAAGCCGCCCAATGCCCTATGATCTCCTCATCCGCCGCGCGACGCTGATCTCCGGAGACGGTTCTGACCGCTTCGAGGCAGACATCGCCGTCACGATGGGCCGGATCGCCGCCATCGGCCGGCTGGACGATGCGCAGGGCATCGAGGAAATCGATGCAAAGGGCAAGGTGGTCGCACCTGGCTTCATCGACGTGCACACCCATGACGACGGCGCGCTGCTGGCACCGCGCGGCATGGATCCGAAGATCAGCCAGGGCGTGACGACGGTGATCGCCGGCAATTGCGGCGTCAGCCTTGCACCGCTGCTGCTCGACGGGACGCCGCCGCCGCCCTTCACGCTGGTCGGCGGCCGCGAGAACTTCCGTTTCGACCGCTTCGCCGACTATGTCGCGGAGCTGAAGCGTCGCGGCATCGCCACCAATGCCGCCTTGCTCGTCGGCCACACGACCTTGCGCCAGCGCTGTATGCCCGTGACCGATCGGCCGGCCAATGAAGCGGAAACGGTGGCGATGCAGGAAGCGGTCGCCGCGGCGATGGTCGAGGGCGCCTTCGGCCTCAGCACCGGGCTCGACTATCCGCCCGCCGTCAACTCCTCGACCGAGGAGGTCAAGGCTTTAGCCGCCACGGCGGCCGGCCTCGGCGGTCCCTATGTCACTCATACGCGCAACTACTTCGAGACGATGGACGAGGCGATCGAGGAAGCGATCGACATTGCCGATCATGCTGGCGGCAAGCTGTTCATCTCGCACCACCAGTGCACCGGCCGCGCCAATTTCGGCAAGAGCCGGCCCTCGCTGGAAAGGATCGACAAGGCGCGCGGGACGATGGACATAGGCATGGACGTCTACCCCTATGCCGCGAGCTCGACCGTGCTCCGGCTGGAGCGCTGCGACACCGGCTTGAAGATCCTCGTCACCTGGTCCGAACCGCATCCGGAGATGGCCAGGCGCGAGATGGCCGACATAGCGCGCGAATGGAACTGCACCGAGCGCGAGGCCGGTGAGCGCCTGCTGCCGGCCGGTGCTGTCTATTTCCAGCTCGACGAGGACGACGTCCGCAACATCATCGCGCATCCGCGCACCATGATCGGCTCCGACGGCCTGCCGCACGACATCCACCCGCATCCGCGTCTGTGGGGCACCTTTCCGCGCGTGCTCGGGCACTACGCGCGTGACATCGGACTGTTCAGTCTGGAGGAGGCCGTATTCCGAATGACCGGCCTGCCCGCGCGTGAATTCGGCATCCAAGAGCGCGGCATTCTGGCGGAAGGCAATTTCGCCGACCTCGTCATCTTCGATCCCGAGACGATCATCGACAGCGCCACTTTCGAGGAGCCGCGCCGACCCGCCGCCGGCATCGAACATGTCTTCGTCAACGGCGTATCGGTCTGGCGCGGCGGCAGGGCGACCGGAGCGCTGCCGGGGGCGGTTCTCAAGCCCTCGGCTTCAAAGACGGTCGTCAGAGGCGCGTGCGGCTGCGGCGCCGATCACAGCGCCTCGTAAATCCGGTCAACGCTCTCCAGCGTGTAGGCGAACTCCACCGGCCGCGTGCAGCGCCAGCCATCGAAGGACTGGCCGGCCAGCGCCTTCAGGGCTTCGGGCAGATGCAATATACCGCCGCCATAGAGCCGGTTCGCCATGTCGAGCATGCCGGTGCGGTGCATCGCCTCCGTCATGCTGCCGCAGGCTTCCATCACCAGCCACACGCGAAAGCCCTGGTAAACCGCATCGAACACGCTTTCGGTCACGCAGCTGTCGGTCAGCACGCCGGCGACGACGAGGTTTTCGATGCCGAGCACGGCGAGCCGCTGCGAAAGCTCGGTGCGGCGAAAGGCGCTCGGCCAGTGCTTGTGGATGACGATGTCGCCCGGCTGCGCCGCTACCTCGGCGCAGATCGCGGCGCCGTCGCTGCCCGCGACGGCAGAGCGGAATTCCTCGGTGAGTATCTCTTCCTGCCGCGCATAGCCTTCACTCTCTTCCGGCTTGACCCAGGCCTGCGTATGGATGACGGACACGCCAGCCTTGCGGGCGGCCTCGATCAGGGCGGCAGCGTTGGCGAGCACGGCGTCGTAGCCGACGACCGGCCAGGCCGCGCCGGGACGGTATTCATTCTGCAGGTCGATGACGAGCAAGGCAGTCTTGGCGAGGTTCATGGCTGGTCCGGTGAGTTGTCGAAATCGGTGACGAAACGCAGGAGCAGCCGGATCGCCTGATCGAGGTCGGCGATCTCCATCGCTTCATGCGGATTATGGCTGCCATTCTCGTTGCGCACGAAGAGCATCGCGGTCGGAATGCCGGCGCCGGCGAAGGTGGCCGCATCGTGCCCGGCCCCGCTCGGCACATGCGGGGCGCTCATCTGCAATTCGGTCGCGGCGCGGTCAAGCCCGGCGATCAGCGCGGGCGACATGGTCGCGGGCTCCCAGGTGAAGCGCGGTCCCGGCTCGAACGTCACGCCACGTCTGGCGCCAACCTCGGCGAAGATCTCGTGCAGCCGCGCCTCGATCCGCGCCAGCACGGACGCCTCGGCGCTGCGGACATCGAGGGTGAAGCCGAGTTCGCCGAGCACGCGGCTGCCGCCATGCTGGCTCGGATCGGATTGCACCCGGCCGAAGGTGATGGTCGCCTCGTGGCCATCGCGTTCGAGCGCGTCCCACTTTGCCTCAAGGCCCGCAACCAGATCGGCAAAGCCCAGCACGCTGTCATGGCGGGCGAAGCGCGGCTCGGCGCCGGAATGGGCATAGGCGCCAAGGCATTTCGCGTCGACATAGCGGAAGCCGCCGGCGATCCCCGTAACGATGCCGACCGGCGCCCCGGCGGCGACCAGGCGCGGTCCCTGCTCGATATGCACCTCGACGAAAGCAGCGATCCGGCCTGCATCGATGCCCGGCACGCCGCGTCGCACGGCGTCGGGGTCGAAACCTTCCTCGCGCATGTGGTCCGCCAGCGTGCGGCCGCTATCGGAACGCCTGGCTTCGAGCGCCTGCGGATCGAGCAGGCCAAGCGCCGCCTGGCTGCCGGGATAGGAGAGCGGAAACCAGACCGCTTCCTCGGCGCGAGCTGCCAGCACGATGAGATCGCGCGCCAAGCGGATATTTTGCCCAACCAGTTCGGCCATTACCGCGAGCCCCGCCACGACGCCGGCGGCGCCATCGAAATTGCCGCCATGCGCCACGCTGTCGAGATGCGAGCCGATGACGATCGCCGACAGATCGGGATCGCGCCCGGCGAGTGTCAGATAGAGATTGCCGGCCGCATCGACACGCGCCGCCGCGCCGAGCTTTTCCGCTTCACTGCGGACGAGGTCATGGGCAAAACGCTCGCTCGGACCGTAGGCCACGCGGGTTATCCCGGGCTCGTCGGCCGTGGCTTCGGCGAGCCTGTCCAGCACACGCCCGGCAAGCCTGCCGCCGGCCGTCAGCGCCGCATCGGTCATGAGGCAGCCTGCTGAAGGCCGGCGCCACGAAGACGGTGCGCCGTGAGATCCGCCAGCATCACGCCTTGCCTCGCGACATCGTCCGGCAGGCCGTCGTCGGCGATCAGGCTGGCGCAGACACGCGACAGCGCCGGCGAGGTCTTGATGCCGTAGCCGCCCTGCCCGACCAGCCAGACGAAATCCGGAAACTCGTCGTCCGGACCGACCACCGGCGAGCCGTCGGCGACGAACGTCCTCAAACCCGCCCAGGAGCGCGAAACGCGTTGCACCTCGATCGTCGTCGCCCGTTCGAGACGCTCGGCGCCGATCGCCACATCGATGTCTTCGGCAAAGGCGTCCACCGGCTCCGATGACGTCGCATCGGCCGGCGAGACGAAGAGCTGCCGGGCATCCGGCTTGAAATAGAACTCCGCGCCGACATCGTTGACCAGCGGCCAGTCGCTAATGTCGAGACCGGCCGGCGCCGGAATGTTGAAGGCGGTGCGGCGCTTCGGCTGCAGGCCGACCGGACGCACTCCGGCCATCGCCGCGATCTCGTCGCCCCAGGCGCCGGCCGCGTTGACGATCAACGGCGCAAGGAATGTTTCCGCTTCCGTCTCGACCCGCCATTGCCCGCCCTGCCTGCCGATGGCTCTCACGCCGGCCTTGGTGACGATGCGGGCGCCGCGCGCCCGCGCGCCGCGCAAGAACCCCTGGTGCAGGCCGTTGACGTCGATGTCCATCGAATGCGGTTCGATGTAAGCGCCGGCGAGATAGTCCTCGCGCAGCACCGGCACGCGCGCGATCGCTTCGGCCGGCGTCATCGCAACGATCGATGGCACCAGCGCCTGCGCCGCCTCCAGATCCTCGCGCAGCAGGTCGAGCTGGTCGGCCCGCGCCACGGTGATCATGCCGCGCTTGCTGAGCAGCGGATAATCGCAAAAACCTGTCGGCGGCTCGGTGAGAAACGCCCGGCTTGCCAGGACGATGCGGCGGATGACGCGATTGCCGTAGTTCTCGGTGAAGCTTGCGGCCGAACGTCCCGTGGTGTGGTAGCCGCAATGGCTCTCGCGCTCGAGCAGCACGACTTTCGAAGTGCGCGAAATCTCATAGGCAGCGCCGCCGCCGGCCATGCCGCCGCCGATGACGATGACGTCGGTCTGCTCGCTCATGGTTGCCCATCCTTTGAAACTGTTTCGCGCGGCACCGCAGGCGGCTCGCCCAGGCGGCCGCGCCGGGCTCGATCGCGGGCGCCACGTCCCTCGGCCAGATTCTCGGCCGCTGAATTCTGTGACGCGCATTCGCGCAAGGCGAGACCGGTGACGAAAGGCACCGGCTTGCCGGCGATCTCCATGCCCTTCAGCCGCGCCCAGACCGCGCGGCGTTTGCGCACCTGATGCGACTGCAACTCGCTGATCTCGGCGATCCCGCTCTCCCGCTTGATCTGCACCGCGCCGGCCTCGACAGCCGCGTCGAACAGCTCCAGCCCGCGCTTGGTGCGCACGATGATACCGTTGAGCGGCTCATCCTCGACGGCCGGTCCGCCATTCAACCAGGAATCCGATACCGCGATATCCGCCACCTGGCCGATCGCGTCGGGGCAGATCTTGCAGCGCGGCTGGATCATCCATTTGTCCTCGTCCTCCCAGAGCTGCCGGTAGCTGATCTCGAAGGCGCGGCCGTCGCGAGTTTCGATGCGGTTGAGTCCGGGATTGCCATGGCCCCGGTAGCGGAACAGAGCAAGCTCCTCCTCGCCGAGGCCAAAACGCTGCAGCACCTGTTCCGACTTGGTCAGCTCCGAGGCGCCGCCGCAGACGAAGGCGAGCGCATAGCGCATATGCTCGTCGACGCGCGGATCGAGCCGCGCCAGATTGCGCACGGCGGTGATGTCGCAGGGCTTGGCGATCAGCGCGAAAGGCTCGCCGCGGTCGAGAATGGCGTTGAAATCCACCAGGGTCGCCGCCGGCCCATAGCGCGAGCCGGCGCCTTCGAGCACGGAAGCGGCGTCGTAGCTCAGCTTGCGTTCCGTGCGCATCGGCATGGAACGCGAGGCCGCGACATGCAGCACGAACTTGACCCGTCCCGAACTGAGCAGGAACTGTCCGAGCGCCGTCAGCGCACCGCCGCCGGAGCCGATAAACCGCACTGTGGGATTTCCAGCGGAGCCGAGCACAAGCCGTTCGACCGATCCCCAAACCGTGTCCGCCAACGTGGCGTCATCCATCTGCGCTGGTGGCGGACCGGCGATGCGCGTTCCCGGACATACGGCGTTGATCTTCGTCAATGTCGACTTGTCCAATTCCTGCAACGCCACGGGTCGCTCGCGCCCTTCCGGCGTCATCACCATCTCGACGTCGCCGGGAACGGCGATCGAGCGGCAGAGGCCACAGCCGATGCAAAGGCCGTTCCCGACGATCTCGCCGAGCGTCAGCGGATCGGTCGAGGGCGGCGGTGTGCCTTGGCTTTGTCTTGTTTCGACGAGGCCCATCGCGGTCTCAGACCGGTTCCGAGATGCGCTTGTATTGATCGGGGCGGCGATAGAGCGCGAAGTTGAAATTCACTTTCCGGCAGGTCTCGATCAGGTCCAGATCGGCGCGATGGACGATGACTTCGTCGTCGAGCGACATCGCCAGTGCCGCGATCTCGCCGGTCGGCGCGATGATGCAGGAGCCGCCGATCAGCGCCTGCCCGTCTTCCAGACCCGCCTTTGCCGCGGCGGCGACCCAGAGCGTGTTCTGGTAGGCACCGGCCTGCATCGGCAGATGGTTGTGGAACATTCTCAGATGCGCCAGAGCCGGCGCTTCGTCGAGCAAAAGCGGCGTGTTGTAGCCGAGCAACGCCACCTCGGCGCCGTTGAGGCAGAGCATGCGATAGGTTTCCGGCCAGCGGCGGTCGTTGCAGATGGCGAGGCCGACACGCACGCCGCGATAGTCGAAGACCGGAAAGCCGAGATTGCCCGGCTCGAAATAGCGTCGTTCGAGATGCGTGGTCGTGCCCGCCTCCGGCTCGCTCGAACCCGGCACATGCATCTTGCGGTAGCGGCCGATGAAGGCGCCGTCCGGCCCAACCAGATCCATTGTATTGAAATGGCGCGTGCGGCCCTCTTCCTGCGCCAGCTCGCAATAGCCCAGCGCGAAGCCAACCTTCAGGCGCGCGGCGGCATCATAGAGCCGCTGCGTTTCCGGCCCCGGCATCGAGGCTTCGAAGAAGGCGTCGATCTCGGCCTGGTCGTCGATGCGCCAGCGCGGGAAGAAAGTGGTGAGCGCCATTTCGGGAAACACCGCGATCTCCGCGCCGGCGGAAGCAGCCTTCTCCAGGAGATGCACCAGGCGCCCGACCGTCTCGGCGCGCGTGGCGCTGCGCTGGATCGGTCCGGTCTGGCAAACGGCGATGGTCAGGCATCGAGCCATGGTGTCCAATCCTCGACTGGTTTTCTGAGATGCGCCGGATCGGCGGCGGTCCGTGCCACAAAGCGCCCGAAACCCGGCTCCGCCTGCAGCTTGCCGTCGGCGACCACCGGCACGCCGCGCACCAGAACGGTGCTTGGCTTGCCGGTGACAACCCTGCCCTCGTAGGGCGTGAAGTCGACGCGCGAATGCAGCGCCCTGTGCCCGAGCGTCCAGCGCGCCGTCGGATCCCACAGCGTGACGTCCGCGTCGAGCCCGATGGCGATGCGACCCTTGCGATCGGCGAAGCCGTAGATCGAGGCTGCATTGCGCGAGGTGAGGTCGAGATAGCGCTCGAGCGTCAGGCGGCCGGTGAGCAGCCCTTCCGAAAACAGCAGCGGCAGGCGTGTCTCGATGCCTGGAATGCCGCTCAGCGTCGTGGTGAAACCGGGTGTCTCGGAGTGCCCGATCTTGTCGGCGAAATAATATGGCGAATGATCGGACGACCACAGGTCGATGCCGCCATTGATCAGCTCTTGCCACAGATGCTCATGGCTGCGCGGCGAGCGCGGCGGCGGCGAGAAGACGAAGCGCGCCGCATCGATTGCCGGGCGATCGAGATCGGCCGCGCCGAGAAAGAGATATTGCGGGCAGGTCTCGGCGATAGCGTCAACGCCGCGCATCTTTGCCCGCGCCACCTCCTCGGCCGACTGCCAGGACGAGACATGCACGATGGTCATGCGCGCGCCGGTCATCTCGGCGAAGGCCAGCGCGCGATGCGTCGCCTCGCGCTCCATCGTCTCGCTGTGGGCAACGACATGATAGCGGATATCGGTGCGGCCGAGATCGATCAGCCGCTGGCGCGTGCGCCGGATCGCGGCGTCGTTCTCGGCATGGACCATGACGATCCAGCCCAACCGCCTTGCCGTATCGAGAACCTTGAAGAAGAGGTCGTCGTCGACGGCGAAACCCTGATAGGTCATGAACAGCTTGACCGAGGCGATGCCGCGCTGGGCGAGCGCGCCAAGTTGAGCCTCGACATCCGCGCCGGTGCCCATGGTGACCACGGCATGCAGCCCGTAGTCGATCACCGCGCGTCCCGCCGCGCGCTCCAGCGCGCGGTCCATGGCGCCGACAGTCGTCATGTCCTGCCCGGGCATGCCGAACGGGACTATGCAGGTCGTGCCGCCAAAAGCGGCGGAGATCGTGCCGGAATAGAAATCGTCGGCATTGCCGGCTCCACCCCAGACCGGCTGGTCGAGATGGCAATGCGCGTCGATGCCGCCGGGCATCACCCAGCGGCCGCCGGCGTCGATCGCCTTCTCGCCGGAAAGACCCTTGCCGATGGCGGCGATGCGGCCATCGTCGATACCGACGTCGCACTCAGCCCAGCCGTCGTCGAGCGCCACGCGCCCGCTCTTGATCACCAGCTCATGCATTGGCGTACCCTCGCCGGCCGGCTCAGCCGACGGCCGCCGTCACCATGATCTCGACGCGATACTGGTCGCCGGCAAGCCGCGCTTCCACCGTGGCGCGCACCGGCATGGCGCTCCTGTCGATCCAGGCGTCCCAGGCCGTGTTCATCATCTCGAAATCGGCGATGTCCCTGAGCCATATCTGCGCGCTGAGCAGCTTCGACTTGTCGCTACCGGCCTTGGCGAGAAGCGCGTCGATCTTGGCAAGGATCTGCTTGGTCTGGCTGGTGGTGTCGCCCGAAAGATCGTCCGCGGTCAGCCCCGCCACATAGACGGTGCCGTTATAGCGGAGCACCCGGCAGAAGCGCTGTCCGTTTTCGAGGCGTTCGATCGTCATGATGTTCCCTTCCGCTGGTTTCCAGATTTTGGTTTTTGCCTATGGTAAGGAGGGTGCAAAACCGCTGTAAAGACCACAGCGCGCCGAGATGCCGCTTTCCCTCGCCAGCATGGCCAAAAAAATTTGAGCCATAGCCGCGCCAATCTTCGTTTGTGGCAATCGCCACAAAGTGTAACTTCTGCCCGGGCTGCCGTCGGTCAACGGTGCCGCCAGGGAGCCGCCGCAGCCGCATTCATGAGGTCGATCGCTCAATCCGCGACGCGGCTCTGGCAAAATGCAGAGCGGTCCCGTGCCCTGCTGCCGATCATGGTCGGCATCTGCCTGGCCTGCATCGGCAGCGCCATGCTGACCACCGCCGTGTCGCTGCATCTTGGCAAGCCCGGCATTTCTCCCCAGGTCGTGCAGATCGTCTTGACGGCCTATCCCGTGGGCTTCCTCATCGGATGCCTGGTGACCCGCCCGGCCGTCGCCCAATACGGCCATGAGCGAACCTTCGTTGCCGTCGTCGTCGTCGCGCTGCTGGCGGCTTCCGGTTTCGTCTTCACCGACTTCCTGCCGAGTTGGATCTGCTTTCGCCTGCTCGGCGGCCTCGCGATGGCATCGCTGTTCGTCGTCTGCGAAAGCTGGATCAACCTCTATGCCGAGCACCACAATCGCGGCGCGATGTTTTCGATCTATATGCTGACAACGGCAATCGCCGTGCTGCTCGGTCAGGTTCTGGTCGCGATGGTCGGCCCGCAATCGCCGCATCTGTTCCCGGTGGCGGCGGCGACGGTGCTGCTGGCACTGATCTCCAAATTCGCCGGTGGGCGCTGGCCCGCGCTGCCTGCCACGGATCCGGAGCACGCAAGTTCGGCAAGACCGGTCAAGCGCCTCGGCCCGCTGGCGCTTTTCCGGCTGGCGCCGGTAACGGTCGTGGCGATCTTCCAGGGCGGCATCACCAATATGAACATCTTCGTGCTGACGCCGATCTACGGCACGCAGATCGGGCTGTCGGCGGCAACGACGGTCGGGCTGGTCACGACCATCAGCATCGCCGGCATGCTGGCGCAGACGCCGGTCGGCTGGCTGTCCGATAGGTTTGAGCGCAGGATCATACTGCTTGTCCAGGGTATCCTGTCGGTCACGCTCTGCGCCGCGATCGCCTGGCTCGGCAACTTTTCGGTCCCGCTGCTCTTCGTGCTGTTCTTCCTCTATGGCGCGACGGCGCTGACGGTCTATCCGGTGGCGATGGCGTTCGGCGCCTCGCAATTGCACAGCCGGCACATGGTCGGGGCCTCCGGCACGCTGCTCCTGCTCTATTCGATCGGCAATGTCGCGACGCCCGGCATTTCGGCCGGCCTGATGGAGCATATGGGCGCGCCGGCCATGTTCCTGCTTCTGGGCGGCGGCGCCGTGTTGGTGACTTTAGCCGCCTGCTACAATTTGTTGCGCCGTCCGGTCACGCTGGCGGCCATGCCGGCATTAGAGGAGCAGGCCTGATGACAGCGCCAGACATGAGGCGTCTCGAGGGCAAAGTCATCCTGATCGCCGGCGCCGCCAGCGGCATCGGCACGGCGATAGCGCGCCGCTGTGTTGCCGAAGGCGCTAAGGTCGTCTGCGCCGATTACGGTCCAGAGCCGGCCACCGAGCTTGCCCAGACACTCGGGCCTTTAGCTGCCGCTTGCCAATGCGACGTGACGGATATCGAGTCCGCGGAGGCGGCCGTCGCATTTGCCCGGCAAAACTTCGGCCGGCTCGACGGACTGGTGCACAATGCCGCGGCGCCCTCGACCAGCGCCACCGTCGTCGATCTCGACGAAAGCGCATGGCGGCACGAGATCGATGTCGGCCTGACCGGCGCCTTCCTGATGAGCAAGTTCGCCGTGCCGCTGATCGCGGCAAGTGGCGGCGGTTCCGTCGTCTTCATCGGCTCGCAATTCGGGCGCGTCGCCACCACCAGGGCCGTCGCCTATTGCGCCGCCAAGGCCGGCCTGATCCACCTCGCCAAGGCGATGGCCGTGGACCACGCGCCCGACAAAATCCGCGTCAACAGCCTGTCCCCCGGCGCGGTGGCGACGACGCGGCTGCTGCGCCGGTTTGCCGATTTCGAGGCCGCCAATGCCGGCCTTGGTCCCGCCCATCTGCTCGGCCGTATCGCCGAGCCCGACGAGATCGCCGCGGCGGCGGCTTTCCTGCTTTCGTCCGACGCATCCTTCGTCACCGGATCAGACATGCTCGTCGATGGCGGCTATGCGACGCGCTGAGGCAACAACCTTTCCAGAGGAGTTTCCATGACCTTGCTCGTCACCGGCGGCACCGGCTTTGTCATGAGCGTGGTCGCGCGCGCATGGCTGGACCGCGATCCGCAAGCCCGCGCCGTGATCCTCGACCGGTCGGGCCTCGACCCGGCGGCCGAAAAACATTTCGCTCCGGTGCGCGACCGGCTGACCGTGATTGCCGCCGATATCCTCGACCCACAAGCCTGGTCCGAGACGCTCGACAAGCAAGGCATCACGGCAATCGTGCATGGCGCGACGATCACGCCGATCTCGCGCGGCAGCGACTCTGAGGCAAAGCGCCAGCCGGAGGCCGCAGACCCGGCCCGCATCGTCGACGTCAATCTCATGGGCACCGTGCGCATGCTGGACTGGGCGCGCGAGAGGCCGGACGTGAAACGCTTCGTCTATGTCAGCTCCGGTTCCGTCTATCGCCACAACGGGCCCGACTGGGATGGCGAGCCACTGCCGGAAGACGGTTATGTCGCGCCGCTGACGCTCTACGGCATCTCGAAATTCGCCTCCGAGATGGTCACCAACCGCTATGCCGATCTGTTCGGCCTGTCGGCGGCCTCGGTGCGGCTCGCTTCCGTCTACGGTCCGATGGATCGCGCCACCGAGAGCCGCAACTTCCGCCATGTTCCCAACCGCGTCGCGCATATGGCCCTGGCCGGCGAGACGATCAGGCCGAACAGCCTGGAGCCCGTCGGCGACTACGTCACCTCGACCGACGTTGCCGCCGCGATCCTCGCGCTGATCGATGCGCCGCGCCTCAATTACCGCCACTACAATATCGGCTCCGGTTCCAGCCAGACCATCGGCGAGATCATCGGCTGGGCAAGGGAACGCGTCCCGGGCCTGAAGGCGGAGGTGACGCCTGGAGACGACGCCAACATCGTCCAGGATGTGAGGCTGAAAGGCGGCATGTGGGGCGCCTATGACATCGCCCGCATCATGCGCGACACAGCATGGCGGCCGCGTCCCGGCAAGGAAGCGTTCCACGACTACATGGACTGGATTGTCGCTAACGAGAGCTAGAGCAATTCCAGGAAAAGTGTGAGCGGTTTTCCGTTCGGAATTGCGTAAAAACAAAGAAATGGAGAACGCAAGATGCCGACCGATTTCCAGCAGCCGCGCGATTTCGTCGGCTACGGCCCGCACCCGCCCTTCGTCACCTGGCCGGGCGGCGTCAAGCTCGCCGTCAACCTCGTGCTCAACTATGAGGAGGGCTCGGAATACTCCTGGCTCGAAGATGGCCGCAACGACAATTGGGGCGAATACAATCTCAGCGGCAGCATGCCGGTGCGCGATCTCGGCACCGAGACGCATTTCGAATATGGCAGCCGCGCCGGCGTCTGGCGCCTGGCCAGATTGTTCGACCGCTACGACATCCCGGTCACCTTTTCCGCCTGCGCCGTGGCGCTGGAGCGCAACCCGCCCTTGGTCGAATGGATGAAGAGCCGCCGGCATGACCTGATGGGCCATGGCCTGCGCTGGATCGACCACACGACCATGGAGCGCGGCGAGGAAGAGCGCCATCTGCACGAGGCGATCGCGCTTTACGAAAAGCTGCTGGGAAAGCGGCCCTTGGGTTGGAACTGCCGCTCGCTACCCAGCGTCAACACGCGCGACCTGCTGGTCGAGGAAGGCGGCTTCCTCTACCACTCCGATCCCTGCAACGACGACCTGCCCTATTTCCTCGATCACCGGGGCACGGAAATCCTGGTCGTCCCCTACTCCAAGACGCTCAACGACAGCCGCTATCTGGTGGCTCCGGGCTACAGCAATCCGCGCGACTTCGCCGAGGACTGCCGCGCGGCCATCGACTATATGCTTAGCGAAGCCGACGAGACCGGCGGCCGCATGCTGACCATCGGCATCCACGCCCGCTGGACGGGTCAGCCGAACCGCGCCTCGGGCCTGCGCGAGGTCATCGAGCATGTCCAGAAATCCGACGGCGCCGCCTTCATGCGCCGCGAGGACATTGCCCGTTTCTGGCACGCGAACCATGCGCGCTTCGAGCAGCGCGGCTGAGGGGGAACCGTGTTCGAAACGCTGATCCGCGGCGCAACGGTTGTGAACGCCGATGGCCTCAGCCGCAACGATGTCGGCATCGCGGCAGGCAGGATCGCGGCGCTCATCCCGCCTGGCGAAGCCGCCGAAGCCAGCACGCTCATCGACGCCTCGGGTTGCTTCCTGCTCCCGGGCCTTGTCGATGCGCATGCGCATCTGCGCGACCCCGGGTTGACGCATAAGGAGGATTTTTCCTCCGGTACGCATGCGGCGGCGCTCGGCGGCGTGACCACCGTACTCGACATGCCGACCGATGAGCCATGGACGGCCACGCCCGAGCAACTTGCCGACAAGATGGCGATTGCGAAGGGCCGCATCTATGTCGATGTCGGCCTGCAGGCTGTGGTCAGCCGTGACTTGTCGCTCGTCCCTCGCCTCCTTCGTCTCGCACCGGTCTCCTTCGAGCTGTTCACCGCCGACGTGCCGGACGCCTTCCTTTTTGCCTCGCTCGACAATGTCGCCGAGGCGCTGAAAATCTTCGCCGGTGCCGACACGACAATCGGCATCTCGCCCGGCGACCAATCGATCCTGGCCGGCAGCACGGCGCGGGATCGCTCCGGCAGCGTCGCCGCCTTCCTGGACAGCCGGCCGCCGCTCGCCGAAGCCAATGGCATCGCCCGCGCCCTTGTCGCCGCAGCGGCGACCGAGGCGCGGATTCACGTCCGGCAGATCAATTCCGAGCTGGGTGTCGAGACCTGGAGCCGGCTGCGCGGCATGGTTGACGCCAGCGTCGAGACCACGCCGCAGAACCTGTTCTTCACCGCCGACGATTACGAAACGCAAGGCGCCAAGCTGAAGGCTTCGCCGCCCTTGCGCTCGCCGCATGATGTCGACGCATTGCGCGCCGCTCTCGGCGCGGAACTGATCGACATGGTCGCCACCGATCACGCACCGCACGCGCCGGCCGAGAAGGCAGCGGCTTATGCGGCTTTCGCCGACATCCCGGGCGGTATGCCAGGATTGCAGACGCTGCTTCCAACCATGCTGAGGCTGGTCGATGAAGGGCTCATCGCCCTGCCCGATCTGGTGCGCATGTGCTCCCGCAATCCAGCCGAGCGCTTCGGCCTCAGCCGGCGCAAGGGTCGCATCGCCGTCGGCCACGATGCCGATCTGCTGATCCTCGACCCGCGCCAGTCAAGCACCATCGCCAATGCCGATCAGGTGTCGCGGGCAGGCTATACGCTCTTCGACGGCTGGACCATGAAAGCGCGGCTGACCAGTGTCTTCCTGCACGGCCGCGAGATCGTGCGCGACGGGCGACTGGTCGGCGCGGCGCAAGGAAAGATCGTCACCCGGGAGAGCTGAACATCATGGCCCTGCTCGCCAACAAAACAGCCATCGTCACCGGAGCGAGCTCCGGCATCGGCCGCGCCATCGCGCTGAAATTCGCCACCGAAGGCGCCAACATCGTCGTTGCAGACATGGTGGAGCAGCCGATCGAGGGCGGCCAAGGCACCGTCGACATGATCCGTTCGGCCGGCGGCGCTGCCACCTACGTCAGAACCGACATCTCTGACTGGAGCGCCGTCGACGCGCTCGTCGGCGTGACGGTCGCGCAATTCGGCCGGCTCGACGTGATGGTCAACAATGCAGCGATCTACACCAGCACCAACCTGATCGAGACCACGCCGGAACAGTGGAACCGCGTCATCGGCGTCAACCTGACCGGCTTCTTCTACTGCAATAAATGCGCCGTCACGCAGATGCTCACCCAGGCGCCGGTTAACGAGGTGCGCGGCCGCATCATCAACATCTCCTCGCAGCACGGCATGGTCGCCTGCCCCGGCGACCTGCCCTATTCGGTGAGCAAGGGCGGCATCGTGCAGATGACCCGGCAGATCGCCGTCGACCATGCCGACGACCTGATCGTCTGCAATGCGATTGCTCCGGGCAAGATCATCACCGGCAAGCCGGGCGTCGCCAACGACCCTGATGCGCTCGACTATTCGCGCCGCCGCACACCCTGGCCACGGCTCGGGCATCCGAACGACGTGGCGGGCGCGGCGCTCTTTCTCGCCAGCGATATGGCGAGCTATGTTACCGGCATAAACCTGATGGTGGACGGCGGCTGGATGGCGGGCTGACGCTGCCAGCCGGGCCACGGCCGGCATCCGAGGGCAGGAACCTTTGCGGAAACCGCCCGTTGACCCTGCTGCGAGGGGGCCAACGATATCTGGGACCCGTTGCCTTGGACGCAAAAACTGAAAGAAAAGAGCGCGAAACCGCTCCCGCCGAGGAAGCGCGGGGTCAGCCCCGGTCCGATCGGCAGCAACGCCCGCCGGACGACGAAAAGCGCGTGGATAACGAGCGCGACGGCGAGCGAGCGCAAGACACGCAGTCGAATGACAGTCCGTCGGACGACAACAAACCCGGCCTCATCAGACGCCATCCCTACATAGCGGCGATCGTCGCCATCCTCATCCTGTTGGTCATCGCGGCCGTGGTCATCTGGTGGATCAACGCGCGACAGTATGAATGGACCGACGATGCCTTCATCGACGCCCGCACGGTGACGATCGGCGCGGAAATTGCCGGGCGCATCACCGATGTCGCCGTCACCGACAACCAGCCGGTCGAGGCCGGCGCCGTGCTTCTGCGCATCGACGACAGCGATTATCAGGCCTCGCTCAAACAGGCACAAGCCGGCGTGGTTGCGGCGCGGGCCGACATTGCCAATGTGCAGGCCCAGACCGAGGCGCAAAACGCCAAGATCGATGCGGCCGAAAGGCAGGTGGCGCAGGCGCAGGCAGCGCTCGAATTCGCCAAATCCGAGGACCAGCGCAACCGTGAGCTCCTGGCCAAGGGCACGGCGACGCAACAGCAGGCACAGCAGGCCGCTTCGACCTTGCGCCAGGACCAGGCAGCACTCGATACCGCCAACGCCAATGTCGAGGCGGCGAAAAGCCAGGTGGCTGTTCTGCAGGCTCAAGGCAAGAGCGCCGAGGCCAAGCTGCGCCAGGCTGAGGCCACCGAGAACCAAGCCAAGATCACCCTCACCCGCACGACCATCACGGCGCCCGTCGCCGGCCATGCCACCAACATCACGGTGGCGAAAGGCACCTATGCGCAGCCCGGCCAGGTGCTGATGATGTTCGTGCCCAACGACGTCTGGGTGAAAGCCAATTTCAAGGAAACACAGCTCGACCTGATGCGACCGGGCCAGCCCGTCGATATCGCCATCGACGCCTATCCGGAAAAGACCTTCCATGGCCATGTCGACAGCGTTCAGGCCGGCAGCGGCACGGCCTTCAGCCTGCTTCCAGCCGAAAACGCCACCGGCAATTTCGTCAAGGTGGTGCAACGCGTGCCGGTCAAGATCGTGTTCGACCAACCGCCCGGCGTCTATCTCGGTCCCGGCATGTCGGTGGTGCCGACGGTCAAGGTACGATGAGCGATGCCGCAGCAGCCCAGGGTAACGAAAGCCGGTCGGCGGCCGGCGGGCGCAACCCCTGGCTGATCGCGATCGTCGTCTCGATCGCGACCTTCATGCTGGTGCTCGACACCTCGATCGCCAATGTCGCGCTGCGCAACATCGCCGGCAGCCTGGCCGCCGGCATGGACGAGAGCACATGGGTGATCACCACCTATCTCGTCGCCAACTCCGTCATCATTCCGGTCAGCGGCTGGCTTACCAGCATCATCGGCCGAAAGCGCTATTACATGATCTGCGTGGCGACCTTCACGCTGGCGTCGCTGCTGTGCGGGCTGGCGCCCAATCTGCCGACGCTGATCGCCTTCCGCATCCTGCAGGGGCTCGGCGGCGGCGGCATGGCGCCGAGCGAGCAGTCAATCCTGGCCGACACGTTCCCGCCTGAGAAACGCTCCCAGGCCTTTGCGCTCTACGGCATCGCGGTGATCGTCGCCCCGACGGTCGGGCCGACCATCGGCGGCTGGCTGACCGACAATTTCTCCTGGCACTGGATCTTCTTCATCAATGTGCCGTTCGGCATCATGTCGCTGGCGCTCGTGCAATGGCTGGTGATCGAGCCAGACATTCTCGAACGCGAACGCCGCGAGCGGTTGAGCAAGGGGCTGAAGGTCGACTGGATCGGCTTCATCCTGGTGGCGATGGCGCTCGGCTGCCTCGAAGTCTTTCTCGACGAAGGCCAGCGCAACGACTGGTTCGCCTCGACCTTCATTACCACTTTCGCCGTGATCTCCGCGGTGTCGTTCCTGCTGCTTGTTCCGTGGGAGTGGACAAGGCGCGACCCCATCGTCGACATCCGCCTGCTTTTCAGCCGGCAGTTCGGCATGTCGTTCCTCGTCATGATGGCGGTGGGCGTGGTTGTCGTTGTCGACATCGCCGCCATGGCTCCGGTGGTGACAAATCCCGCGAGAGCGAAAGAGGCAA
>NZ_VFTM01000048.1:0-35995 GCF_006439555.1 Mesorhizobium sp. B3-1-6
TCAGCCATCGCATCAAGAAATGCGCCTGGAACGACGACTATCTCATCAATGCGATCACTCATATGCGATAGCCCTGCCCGCAAGGGGGAGATTAGCAGCTTGGCCGCCGGCATTCTTCTTGCAACGTCGGCGATTGGCGAAAGTCGTGGCGAGGGTCAATCTCCCCCCTTGCGGGGGAGATGTCCGGCAGGACAGAGAGGGGTGCTGTCCCTCGGCATCTCCAAAAAGCCGTCACAACGCCCTCGAAAATTATCTCTCCGTCCGCCTACCCGCCTCATAAGCGCGCCGCGCCCATACCGCCATTTCGTCGGGGTCGTCGAAAGCCTCGTCGGGAATGCTCCAGTATGGCATCGCCACCTCCTTGCCGTGCCGCGAGCCTGTATAGGTCCATTGCTTGCAGCCGGCGGCTTCGAAGTCGGGGATGCTCTCTTCGTCGGCCTTGAGCAGCAATTCGCCGCGCACGACGACCGCGACGATGACGCCGTCGCGATAGATGCCCTTGCCCCCGAACAGTTTTCTGATGCTGATCGGCCCCAGGCTTTCGAACAATTCTTCAAGGCGCGCGTTGTCCATGCCGCGATCATCTCATCCGGCATGGGCCTTGTCATCGCCGCAACCAAAAGCATGCTGACAGATTGAGATCGGAAAACGGAGATCCCGCCATGCCCGTCCTGCTCAAAGGCTCCTGCCGCTGCGGCGCCGTCCGCTTCGAGGTGGAAAGCCACACGCCGGTGCCGTTCATGCTCTGCTACTGCTCGATCTGCCGCAAGCAGCAGGGCGGCGGCGGTTTCGCCATCAATCTCGGCGCCGACTGCGAGACGCTTGATATCAGGGGCAAGCGCAATCTCGGTGTCTACCGCGCCGAGATCGAGGATGACGAGCATCCGCATTGCGAGGTCTCGACCGGCGAACGCAATTTCTGCAGGAAATGCGGCGCAGCGCTGTGGCTTTACGACCCGACCTGGCCGGATCTCGTGCATCCCTTCGCCTCGGCGATCGACAGCGACCTGCCGACGCCGCCGGAAAAGGTGCATCTGATGCTGAAATACAAGGCGAACTGGGTCGAGCCGGTGGTCGGGAAAAAGGACAAGGTGTTCGACGTCTATCCCGAGGAATCGATCGCCGACTGGCACAAACGGACGGGGATGTGGGTGGATTAGCGACAGGAGGCCGAAATGAACCTCACGACGCACAAGAAATTCAAAGGCGATCGTTTGATGCCTTGGGGCAAGGGCACAGTCGTCTCGGACGCGAAGGGATATGTTTTTCTGTCCGGCAACACCGCCACCATCGACGATTACGATCCGTCGAAACACCAGGGGGGCGCCGTTGGCGACGCGGCAACGCAGTGGCGCGAGATCCTCGCGAACATCAAGTCGGATCTGGAGGAGCTTGGCAGCTCGCTCGACCATCTGGTCAAGGTGACGTTCTACGTCAAAGGACCTTTCCCGTCCGGCGGCGTTCTCAGCTCACCCAACTTTCGTCTGGACGTGCTGGACGAATTCTTCGCCGAACATTGCCCGAAGCACTGCAGCTACAACAACCCGCCGCCATCGGAAGTGATCGGCGTCGCCGCCCTGGCGCAGCCGGATCTTGTTGTCGAGCTCGTCGTCATTGCGGCGCTGCCGGACTGAGCGGAAGCGCCGGCGGGCTTGGTCAGGCCGAGGCGCGTGCCTCGGCAAGCGCCTTGAGGTCGGCAGGCTTCAGCTCGACGGACTCGCCGCAGCCGCAGGCCGAGCTCTGGTTCGGATTCCTGAAGGTGAAGCCGGTGCGCAACGTCGTCTGCTCGAAATCCATCTCGGTGCCAAACAGGAACAACGCCGCTTCCGGCGCGACATAGACATGCGCGCCGTCGCGTTCGATATGGTCGTCCTTGGGGTTCGGCTCGGTGACCAGGTCGACCGTGTATTCCATGCCGGCGCAGCCGCCCTTCTTGATGCCGAGCCGGATGCCATGCGCACCTTCGCGCGTGGCGACGATCTCGCGCACCCGGTCGGCGGCCTTTTCGGTCATCGTGATGACGGCGAAGCGTCCCATGTCGTTCTCCACGTTCGCGCGGGTTCAAGGCCCACGGAATGAGTCTGCCCTTAAGATGGTGAAGTTTCGCCTAGCGTGCAAGTCAAGCTCAATACCACCCGACCGCGACCTGCGCCTCTTCCGACATGCGGTCGGGCGTCCATGGCGGGTCGAAGGTCATGTTGACCTCGACGCCGGAGACGCCTTCGACGGCACCGACGGCGTTCTCGACCCAGCCAGGCATCTCGCCGGCCACCGGGCAGCCCGGAGCGGTCAGTGTCATGTCGATCTTGACCGAGCGGTCGTCCTCGATGTCGATCTTGTAGACCAGGCCGAGCTCATAGATGTCGGCCGGGATTTCTGGGTCGTAGACCGTCTTCAGCGCCGAGACGATGTCGTCGGTCAGCCGCGCCAGCTCATCGGCGGGGATCGCCGAGGCCGAAACGATGCCGTTCGCGGCCGTTTCCGGCGCTTTTTCTGCGGTGGTGCTCACGTCGTCCATCATCGTCACCCGAAGAACTTTCGCGCCTTTTCAAGCGCCTCGGCCAAGGCGTCCACTTCGGCCCTGGTATTATACATGCCGAACGATGCCCTGCATGTGGAGGTTACGCCGAAGCGTTTCAACAGAGGCTGGGCGCAATGCGTGCCGGCACGGACCGCGACGCCTTGCCGGTCGATCACCATCGACACGTCATGCGCATGGATGCCCTGCAATTCGAACGAGATGATGGCGCCTTTGCCAGGCGCGTCGCCGAAGATGCGCAGCGAGTTGATGGCGCGCAGCCGCTCATGCGCGTAAGTCTTGAGGTCCGCCTCGTGCGCGGCGATGCGCTCGCGGCCAACCTTCTCCATGTAATCGAGCGCCGCGCCCAGACCGATCGCCTGCACGATCGGTGGGGTGCCGGCCTCGAAGCGGTGCGGCGGCTCGTTATAGGTGACGATGTCCTCCGTCACTTCCTCGATCATCTCGCCGCCGCCCATGAAGGGACGCATCTCTTCCAGCCTGTCCTTCTTGCCGTAGAGCACGCCGATTCCGGAAGGGCCATAGACCTTGTGTCCGGTGAAGACGAAGAAATCGCAGTCGAGATCCTGCACGTCGATCGGCATGTGGACGGCGCTCTGGCTGCCATCGACGAGGACCGGAATGCCGCGCGAATGCGCGATGCGGACGATCTCCTTGATCGGCGTCACAGTGCCCAGCGCATTCGACATCTGGGTGATGGCGACGAGCTTGGTACGGCCGGTCAGCCGCTTCTCGAATTCCTCGATGTGGAAGGCGCCGAGATCGTCGACCGGCACCCAGACCAGCTTGGCGCCCTGCCGCTCGCGGATGAAATGCCACGGCACGATGTTGGAGTGGTGCTCCATGATCGAAAGCACGATCTCGTCGCCCTCGCCGATCCTCGGCATGCCCCAGCCATAGGCGACCGTGTTGATCGCCGAGGTGGTGTTGGAGGTGAAGACGATGTTGTCCGTGCTCGGCGCATTGAGAAAACGCTGCACCGACTTGCGCGCATTCTCATAGGCATCGGTCGCGGCATTGGAGAGGAAATGCAGACCGCGATGGACGTTGGCGTATTCCTGGGAATAGGCGTGCTGGATGGTGTCGAGCACCACCTGCGGCTTCTGCGCCGAGGCGCCATTGTCGAGATAGACCAGCGGCTTGCCGTAGACCTGGCGCGACAGGATCGGGAAATCGCGGCGGATCGCCTCGACGTCATATGGGGTGGTTTCGATCTTCTGGTCCATTTCGAAGTCCTTGTCGGCCGAAGCCGCGATCCTTCCGACCGAGCTTCGCTCGGCCACCTTCTCCCACAAGGGGAGAAGGTAGGCGCTACCCGTGCGTCAAAAACCAGCCGTCGAGCCGCGCTTCCAGCGCTTCGACCAGCGCCTCGTCGTCCAGTTCCTCGATCACTTCGGCCACGAATGCCTTCACCAGAAGGCCCCGCGCCGACTTCTCGTCGATACCGCGCGCCATCAGGTAGAACAGATGGTTGTGGTCGATCTCGGTGACCGTCGCGCCATGGCCGCAGACGACGTCGTCGGCGAAGATCTCCAGCTCCGGCTTGGTCGAGAACTCGCCGTCGTCCGACAGAAGCAGCGTGTTGCAGGCCATCTTGGCGTTGGTCTTCTGCGCGTATTGATGCACATTGATGCGGCCCTGGAAGACGCCGCGCGCCTTGCCGGTCACGACATTGCGGATCACTTCCGTCGAGGTCGTGTGCGGCACGGCGTGGTCGAGCACCATGGTGGTGTCGGTATGGGTGTCGCCGGCCAGAAGGTTGATGCCGCGCAATTTGAAGTCCGCGCCTTCGCCCGTCGTCCTGACCACGATCTCCTGGCGAACGAGCTTGCCGCCGGCGTTCATCACGAACAGCGTCAGCTTGGCATCCTTGCCGATATGCGCCTTGAACTGGGCGAGATGCGTGGCCGTGTCGGGCTGCTCCTGCACGATCAGCCAAGTCACTTCCGCGCCGTCGCCAACCACAAGCTGGCTGACCGAAGAGACGAGCGCCTCGTCGCCCTCGCCTGCCTGGCGCTCGACGACAATCGCCTTGGCGCCGGCGCCGACACTCGCCAAGAGCCGCACATGCGACTGCCCGCCGGCCTGCAGGTTCTGCAATTCGACCGGCTTTTCCAGTTCCACACCGTCGGCGATATCGACGAATAAGCCGTCGGCGACGAAGGCGGTGTTGAGCGCGCCGATGGCGTCGTCGCTGCCGTAGGGGTCCAGTCCCGGAGCCACGCTGCCGTCGGTCAGCTTCTCCGACAGGCGCTGCACCGCGACGCCTTCGATATCCGGCAGCTTCGACTGGGAGACGCCGTTCAGCACCGGCAGAACCGCGGACCCTTCGAGAATTGGAGCGAGCGCCTTGACGACGGCGTCGGTCTCGAACGCCGGCACCGAAGTGAGCAGCCGGCGCAGGTCCGTATAATGCCAGGATTCGACGCGGCGCGTCGGCAGGCCGTGCTTGATCGCCTCGATCGCGTCGTCGCGCTTGACCATCACCGCGCCGTCGCCGGGCAGCAGCGATAGCCGTTCGCCGAAGGCGTCGATCAGCGCCGTCTCGGCCAAGGTCCGCTGGGGCTGTGCATGCATGTTCATGGCTCTTGCCTCGACTGCCATCTCACGCCGCTTCGCCGATCACGCCGGCATAGCCGTTGGCCTCGAGATCGAGCGCCAGCGACTTGTCGCCCGACTTGATGACCTGGCCCTTGTAGAGCACGTGCACGGAGTCCGGCACGATGTGCTCGAGCAGGCGCTGGTAGTGGGTGATGACGACGATGGCGCGCTCCGGCGAACGCAGCGCGTTGACGCCGTCCGAGACGATCTTCAGCGCGTCGATGTCGAGGCCGGAATCGGTCTCGTCGAGCACGCAGAGCTTTGGTTCCAAAAGCTTCATCTGCAGGATCTCGGCGCGCTTCTTCTCGCCGCCGGAGAAGCCGACATTGAGCGGCCGCTTCAGCATGTTCATGTCCATGTTGAGCGAGGCGGCGGCGTCCTTCACCCGCTTCAGGAACTCCGGAACCTTCAGCGGCTCCTCGCCGCGCGCCTTGCGCTGCTCGTTCATCGCCACTTTCAGAAATTCCATGGTCGCGACGCCCGGTATCTCCATCGGATACTGGAAGGCGAGGAAGATGCCGGCCGTGGCGCGCTCGGCCGGATCCATTTCGAGGATCGACTGGCCGTTATAGAGGATGTCGCCTTCGGTGACCTCATAGTCCTCGCGGCCGGCGAGGATGTAGGACAGCGTCGACTTGCCCGAGCCGTTCGGGCCCATGATCGCGGCGACCTCGCCGGCTTTCACCGTCAGGTTCAGCCCGCGGATGATCTCGGTGCCATCGTCGACGATGCGGGCATGCAAATTCTTGATCTCAAGCATTTTCGTTCCGTTCCAAAAGATGTCCGTTCAATTCAATGCCAACGCCAGCGCCAGTCGCCGTCCGTCTTGGCCTTGATGAGCGGGATTGTCGCGCCCGTCAGGGCAACGACAATGAGAATGATCAGCCAAGCCGGGACTCCGAGATCGATCAGACCTATCGATAGCGCGACAGCGATCAGGATCCAGGCGACCACGAAAGCCCAGCCTTTCCAGTTGTCGGGCGTCGCGCCATAGCCGAGGCGCTTCGGCCTGAACCATTTCTCTGCGCTCATCCGACACTGCCCTCAAGGCTGATGCCGATCAGCTTCTGCGCCTCGACGGCAAACTCCATCGGCAGTTGCTGGATGACGTCCTTGACGAAGCCGTTGACGATCAGCGCGATCGCCTCTTCCTCGGGGATGCCGCGCTGCATGACGTAGAACTTCTGGTCCTCGGAGATCTTCGAGGTCGTCGCCTCGTGCTCGAACTGCGCCGTCGAATTCTTGGCTTCCATGTAAGGCACGGTGTGCGCGCCGCACTGGTCGCCGATCAGCAGCGAGTCGCAATTGGTGAAGTTGCGCGCATTGGCCGCCTTGCGGTGCGCCGAGACCTGGCCGCGATAGGTGTTTTGCGAGAAGCCGGCGGCGATGCCCTTGGAGATGATGCGGCTCGACGTGTTCTTGCCGAGATGGATCATCTTGGTGCCGCTATCGACCTGCTGATAACCGTTCGACACCGCGATCGAATAGAACTCGCCGGAGGAATCGTCGCCGCGCAGGATGCAGCTCGGATATTTCCAGGTGATCGCCGAACCGGTCTCAACTTGCGTCCACGAGATCTTCGAGCGATCGCCGCGGCAGTCGCCGCGCTTGGTGACGAAATTGTAGATGCCGCCCTTGCCCTCGGCGTCGCCGGGGTACCAGTTCTGCACAGTCGAATATTTGATCTCGGCATCGTCGAGCGCGATCAGCTCGACCACCGCAGCGTGCAGCTGGTTCTCGTCGCGCTGCGGCGCCGTGCAGCCTTCGAGATAGGAGACATAAGCCCCTTCCTCCGCGATGATCAGCGTGCGCTCGAACTGGCCGGTGTTCTTCTCGTTGATGCGGAAATAGGTCGACAGCTCCATCGGGCAGCGAACGCCCTTGGGCACGAAGACGAACGAGCCGTCGGTGAACACGGCCGAATTCAGCGTCGCGTAGAAATTGTCCGAGGTCGGCACGACCGAACCCAGATACTTCTTGACCAGTTCCGGATGCTCGCGGATCGCTTCCGAGATCGAGCAGAAGATGACGCCGGCCTGCGCCAGCTCCTTCTTGAAGGTGGTGACAACGGAAACGGAATCGAACACGGCGTCGACCGCGACGCGGCCGGACTTGTAGACGTTGTCGCCAACCTCGTCTTCTTCCGCGTCGACAGCTGCGGTCTTCTGCACGCCGGCCAGGATCTCCTGCTCCTTGAGCGGGATGCCGAGCTTCTCGTAGACCTTGAGCAGTTCAGGGTCGACTTCGCTCAGCGACTTCGGTCCCGGCGTGCTCTTCGGCGCGGCGTAGTAGTGGATGTCCTGGAAATCGATCTTCGGATAGTGGACGCGCGCCCAGGTCGGCTCTTCCAGCGTCAGCCAGCGACGATAGGCCCCCAGACGCCATTCGAGCATCCAGTCCGGCTCGTCCTTCTTGGCCGAGATGAAGCGAATGATGTCTTCGCTCAGGCCCTTGGGGGCCTTGTCCATCTCGATCTCTGTCTGGAATCCGTATTTATACTGGTCGACGTCGATCTTTCGAACCCGATCGATCGTCTCCTGCACAGCAGGCATAAGCGTTCTCCATCCACGCCGGGGTCAAGGCCCGGCAGTTTTCAAACTATGGCACCGCCGAAATCGCGTCCCACGGAGGGACTCGCGGCGGAGTAAGTTCCATATAGTGCGTATCGGCCGGAAATTCACCCGGCCAGAACAAAACGCACGGCTCTACCAGGCCCTAAAGCCTGAATTCTTGTTCGAGCAGCGGAAATCCGAGGGGCCGCAAGGCGTTTCTCGTTCCGATGCTCCGCCGTCCTCAGGCGGCTTCTTCCTTGCCCGCGCGGCGGGCGACGATGCCGGCCAATGCTGTCCGGAAGGCCTCGATATCCTCGGCGCCGGTCGCCCGACCGATCGAGACCCGCAACGCGCCCAGGCTGTCGCCATGGCCCATCGCCTTCAGCACATGGCTTGGCCCGACTTTTCCCGACGAGCAGGCCGAGCCCGCCGACAACGCGACGCCGGCAAGATCGAAAGCGATCTGCGCCGTCTCGGCCTTGATGCCGGGAATAGCGAAGAATGTCGTGTTGGCAAGCCTGGGAGCGCCATTTCCGAAGATTTCCGCGTCCAGCGCGAGATCGCGCACGATCGCCTCAACCTCGTCGCGCCGGCTCGCGATGGCGTCCATGTCGGCGAGACTGGCCAGCGCGGCACGTGCCGCGACGCCGAAACCGGCGATCCCGGCGACGTTTTCCGTGCCGGCGCGATGGCTCTTCTCCTGGCCGCCGCCATTGATCAGCGGGCGCGGCATCATCAGGTCGGATGCGGCCACGATCGCGCCGACGCCCTTCGGGCCGCCGATCTTGTGCGAGGACAGGATCAGATAATCGGCATAAGGAATTGACATATCGAGCGGAATTCGCCCGGCAGCCTGCACGGCGTCGACGACCAGCACCCCGCCGGCGGCCTTGACGATCTCGCCGATGCGCCCGATCGGCTGGATAACGCCGGTCTCGTTGTTGGCGGCGTGGATCGCCACCAGCGGCAGCCCGGCGGCTTTGTCATGCGCGGCAAGCGCGGCAGAAAGCGCGTCGAGATCGGCAATGCCGTTCCGGTCGACGCCGATCTTCGTCGCTTGCGCAGGCGAAAACCGCCCGCCATTCAGGATGCAGGGATGGTCGGCCGCAGAGACATAGAGGTGGCTCATGCGCACCGAGCCGCGCCCCATCTGCCAGTCGGGCCCAAGCAGCGTCGAGGCGGCTTCGGTAGCACCGGAGGTGAAGACGACATGCTCTGGCCTGGCGCCGACCAGCCGCGCCACGTCGCGGCGCGCATCCTCGACCAGCCGCCGCGCCGCGCGGCCTTCGGTGTGGACGGATGACGGGTTGGCGGCATCGAGCGCGACGACCATCGCCGCCCGCGCTTCCGCAATGAGCGGCGCGCTGGCGTTGTAGTCGAGATAGGCGCGGGTTGCGGCCATTTTCGCTCAGTTCGTCCTTTCGCCAACTATCCCACGAGGATAGCGCGTTATTTCCTTGAAATTGCAAGGCAAGCCGTCCTATTTACCCGGCTTGCGGCGCGGGCGGCCGAACCATCGGGTTTCGGCCTCCCAGTTTTGAACAATTCTAAACTAGCTTCTAGGAAGACGCTTGCCCGGCGTCAAGGCCACAGAAGGTGTGGGGCCTCGGGAGAGTTGGGGCCAGAAGAGTTCCGGGCTAGCGCATTCATATGCCACGTGGAGTATTTTATGCCTGAGGTCATTTTCGCCGGTCCGGCCGGTCGCCTGGAGGGACGCTATCAGCCCTCGAAGGAAAAGAGCGCCCCGATCGCCATCGTGCTTCACCCCCACCCGCAATTCGGCGGCACGATGAACAACAAGATCGTCTACGACCTCTTCTACATGTTCCAGAAGCGCGATTTCACCACGCTGCGCTTCAATTTCCGCGGCATTGGCCGCAGCCAGGGCGAGTTCGACCATGGCACCGGCGAATTGTCGGACGCGGCCGCAGCCCTCGACTGGGTGCAGTCGCTGCATCCGGATTCCAAGAGCTGCTGGGTCGCTGGCTATTCCTTCGGGTCGTGGATCGGCATGCAGCTTTTGATGCGCCGGCCGGAGATCGAAGGTTTCATCTCGGTCGCGCCGCAGCCCAACACTTATGATTTCTCGTTCCTGGCGCCCTGCCCGTCGTCCGGCCTTATCATCCATGGCGATGCCGACAAGGTGGCGCCGCCGAAGGACGTGCAGGGGCTCGTCGACAAGCTGCACACCCAGAAGGGCATCACCATCACGCAGAAGACGATACCCGGCGCCAACCACTTCTTCGCCAACGATTCCGAACTGCTCATCCACGAATGTGCCGACTATCTCGACCGGCGCCTGGCGGGCGAGCTGGCCGATCCGAGGCCGAAGCGCCTGCGCTAACCGCGCTGGCTGCCCAATCCGGGCGCCTAATGGGTCTGCGTTTGGTCGACGCTTATTTGGCCGTCCTCAGCCGGGCCGGCCATCGAAACCCTGCCTCTTGGCGCGTTGGACGGCTTCAGCCGGAATGTCCGCTTGCGCACGGGCAGCTTCGAGCTCGTCTGGCCGAAGATGAAGCCGAGCCGGGCGAACACCAGCCCCGAGACCACCGCAAACGCCAGCCCGAGGCCGAAACCCGCAACCGTGTCGCTTGGATAGTGCGCGCCGACGAAGACGCGTGTCGAGGCGATGCAGGCCGTGACCGCCAGCGCGACAGTCCAACGCCGCGGGAACAGCAGCAACAGGATACCGAACACCGCGCCCATCGTCGTGGCATGGCCGGACGGAAAGCCGGCAAAGCGCGCGTCCATGGCGAAAGGATGCAGCGACAGCACGCCGAAGCTGTCGAAGTAAAGCGGCCGGGCCCGGCCGATGCTGTATTTCAGCACGTTGACGGCAAGGCCGGACAGGCCGACCGCGCAAAGCACCAGGAAGGCGAAACACGTCCAGTTATAGACAAGCATCCGCCCGTCCCTGGACAGGCGACGCCAGTCCGTCAGGTTGGCGGCGACGAGGCAGAGCGCTGCCGGAATGAGATACCAGCCGCCCAGGCCGAATTGCGTGAAGAAATCGGTGAAGCGCGCGAAGCCGGGCGACCATTCGCCGCGCATCTCGCCGGCGTTGGCGTCAAGGCGCAGGAAAGCCGCCACGATGAGCAGCAGCCAGGCCAGCAGCCAGACACCCCACAAAATTCGCGGATAACGCGCCGGGCGCACGGCAAAGCGCCGCCTCACGATCGACATCGTGTCGCGGAAATTGCCGAGCGAGCGGCGGCAAAGGGCAAGGGGCGCGGCGGACATGGCATTAGCGCGTGCTCATAGGGACATTCGATATCCGACGCTATTGTTCACGGCGCCACCCGATAAAGCCCCAGCGACAGTCTGTCTCCTGACGAATAGTTGATGCCGACGATCTCGGTCAGCCGCTTCGCCGACTTGCCCTGGGCGGTCAGCACATCGGCAAGCTTCTGCTCGTCCTTGATCGGCGCCAGCCCAAGCGCGCAGGACGGATCGGCCAGCAGATGCCGCGCCACGCCCTCGATGTCGGTCAGCACCGTCTTGGTGCCGACCAGGAAGACCAGGCTCGGCTCCTGGAACTTCGCCGAGGCAAGCACGGTGGTGTCGCAAAGGCGGTTGGCGTCGATGGCGGCCTTGACGGCGGGGCTGAGCCAGATCGGCTTCAGCGACGGCGCGATAACGCCGAACAGCAGGCTGAAGGTGATGCCGGCGCCAACCGCGATCGCTGCGATGCGGCCAAGTGGCACCTGCAATTGTCGCGGGAAGGCAAGATAGCCGGTGACCAGAGCGGCGATCGCCGCCGGAATGCTCCACCAGGAAAAAGCCTTGGCAAGATAAAGCGGCGCGCCGACGCAGACCACGGCCAAGCCGATCGCGACAACGGCAAGGCCGAAGGCGGTCGCCCACCAAAGCCATGTCTGCCAGCGCTTGAGCGGCGCGTTGGCCTGGTCCGCCGGCAAGGTGAGCAGCCAGCCGATCAAAAGCGCCATGCCTGGATAGGCCGGCATCACATAATGCGGCAGCTTGGTCGGGATCGCCTCGAACACCAGCCAGAACGGAATGTACCAGGCGAGGCAGAAGCGCAGGCGCGGATCGTCCCAAAAACGGTTGATGGCCTGCAGCCCGGCGCCGACCGCGATCAGCCCGAAGGGCCACATGAACAGCGAATAGGTCAGCATGTAGAAGCCGGGCGGCAGGCCGTGCGATTCCTCGCCCTGCGCCACCTTGTTCAACATGTCCTTGCCGACCGCTTCCTGGAAGAAGGCACCGCCGCTCTTCCAGCTGATGAGGACGATCCATGGCAGCACGATCACGAGCACGATCAGGACGCCGCGCACCAGCTTCATCTTGAGCAGCCAGCGCCAGTCGCGGTCGAAGGCAATGAGCGCCGCGGCCGTGAGCAGGGATAGCAGTGGTGAGACAGGTCCCTTGATGAGGATGCCCAACCCCTGCGCGATCCAGAAGATCCAGGGCAGATGCCCGGGTACCGGCTCGTTGCGCTTTGCCGCCCAATAGACCTGTGCCAGCGCGCCTTGCGCCGCCACGCAACAGGCGAGCAGCATCGCGTCGGTCTTGGCGTCGCGCCCTTCGAAGGCGGTGGCGAAGATCGCCGCCATCATCAGGCCGGCGGCCAGCCCGGCATTGGCGCCGAAGAGTTTTGTCCCGGTCCAACCGACGCCGACGACGGCCAGCGCGATGCCCAGCATCGAGACCAGGCGATAGACCCAGATCGGCGCCGCGGCCCCCTCGCCGCTCAACGCGACCGCCGCCGACTGCAGCCAGTAGATGCCGATCGGTTTCTTGTAGCGCGTGACATCCTGCAGGCGGATGTCGACATAGTCGCCCGTCTCGACCATCTGCTTGGTCGCCTGGACGAAGCGGGATTCGTCGCGGTCGACCGGCGGCAGGCTGGCCAGCCCGCTGACGGTCATGACGATGCTGAACAGAAAGAGGAAAAGGTAGTTCCTGTTCATCGCGGGAGCTCGTCCGATCTGAAACTGCGGGATGGCCCCGTCGCGGCGCATTGCGCCTGTCTTTGCGCGGCGCCTCATTACGCCAGCAAAAAGGGCGAAGCAAGGACGCGCCGCGCCCTACGCGATCGGACGCAAAGCAGGAAACCACTTTTGCTGATCGCGCTTGGATGCTAAACGCGCGCCTTCATATCAAGCATGGCCAAGTGCCCGGCGACCTCCAGGAAGAACAAATGTCCGCCTTCAAATCCGGTTTCCTGCGCATCATGAGCGAGCGCGGCTTCATCCACCAGATTTCGGATGAATCCGCCCTCGACCAGCTTTTCGCCAAGGAAACGGTGAGCGCCTATATCGGCTTCGACGCCACCGCCAAAAGCCTGCATGCCGGGTCGCTGATCCAGATCATGATGCTGCACTGGCTGCAGCAGACTGGCCACCGGCCGATCGCGCTGATGGGCGGCGGCACCTCGATGATCGGTGACCCGTCCTTCAAGGACGAGGCGCGCAAGCTTTTGACCCCGCAGGACATCGATGACAACCTCGTCGGCATCCGTCGCAATTTCGCGCCTTACCTGAAGTTCGGCAACGGCCCGGGCGACGCGGTCATGGTCAACAATGCCGATTGGCTGATGCAGATCAACTACGTCAACTTCCTGCGCGATGTCGGCCGGCATTTTTCCGTCAACCGCATGCTCGCCTTCGATAGCGTAAAACTCAGGCTCGACCGCGAGCAGTCGCTGTCCTTCCTCGAATTCAACTACATGATCCTGCAGGCCTACGACTTCGTCGAGCTCTACAAGCGCGTCGGCTGCCGGCTGCAGATGGGCGGCTCGGACCAGTGGGGCAACATCGTCAACGGCATCGACCTCGGCCACCGGATGGAGGGTGTGCAACTGTTTGCGATGACCACCCCGCTGCTCACCACCTCGTCCGGCGCCAAGATGGGCAAGTCGGCTTCCGGCGCGATCTGGCTCAATGGCGACATGCTGAGCCCCTACGAGTTCTGGCAGTACTGGCGCAACACCGAGGACGCCGATGTCGGGCGCTTCCTGAAGCTCTACACCACGCTGCCCCTGGACGAGGTGGCGCGGCTGGCGAAGCTCGGCGGCTCGGAGATCAACGAGGCGAAGAAAATCCTCGCCACCGAGATCACCGCCATGCTGCACGGCCGCGACGCGGCCGAGACCGCGAGCGAGACGGCGCGCAAGACCTTCGAGGAAGGCGCGCTCGCCGACACACTGCCCAGCGTCGAGGTAGCCAAATCGGACCTCGAAGCCGGGATTGGCATCCTGGCGCTGTTCGTGAGCGCCGGGCTGGCCGGCTCGAACGGCGAAGCGCGCAGGCATATCCAGGGCGGCGCCGTGCGCATCAACGACCAGGTCCTGACCGACGACCGGCACGTCGTCACGCTTCAGGATCTCGGTCCGGAAGGTGTCGTGAAGCTTTCGCTCGGCAAGAAGAAGCACGTGCTGGTCCGGCCGAT
This sequence comes from Mesorhizobium sp. B3-1-6, assembly GCF_006439555.1. Classification (NCBI taxonomy): domain Bacteria; kingdom Pseudomonadati; phylum Pseudomonadota; class Alphaproteobacteria; order Hyphomicrobiales; family Phyllobacteriaceae; genus Mesorhizobium; species Mesorhizobium sp. B3-1-6. The sequence goes on from NZ_VFTM01000048.1 coordinate 14,104, forward strand.
CTGACCAGGGCCCATCATCGGGGAAAGCTATTATGCGGTGCGCATCCTGTTACGGACCAGCTCCGTGAACGGCCTTGCCCCAAGGGCTTCGAAGATCGTCAGCGCCTCACGTTGTGCCGATCCGTCGCCCCCAAGCAGCGCGAGAGCACGCTCGAATGGGAGACCTATGTCACTCCACATGTCTGCCGCGCGACGCCAATTGCCAGCAAAGTACGCGCAATAAGCAGGAGCCATGTCTGAAGCGTCGGCGATTTTCTTGCCGAAAATCATTTGTTGCCAGAAGAACAGCTCGCCATGGATGGCACGGCTCGGCATCATTGCCTCCGCACGCTCAAGGAAATACAGAGCCTCTCCGGCGTCTACTTGTCCTAGCCAGGCACGCTCCGCCTGCAAGATGGCGTAGGGCGCGAAACGTTGCAGTTCCAGCCCCTTGTCCAGGTGTTGGCGAAGCCGCGCTATCAACGGAACGCTCGAGGAGTCACCACGCCGCGTCCATACCCGAGCCAATGCTACCATTGCGGGGTGGCGGACGAAGGGGGTGGCATTTTCGCTGTTAACCACCGGCAACGCCAATTCTGCTGCCTCGTCCCATTGCCCCTGGCGCACAAGCAACTCAGCCAACCAGCCCCGCATGTAGTTGACCCAGGTGTCTAGTTCGCGTTCGAGGCAATATTCGATACCTCTATCCAAAAACGTCCTTGCTTCAGGAAGGCGAAGCAAGTCGATATCGACGCAAGCGCGATTTATAAATGCCCGTGCCGCTTCTTCCGGCAAGTCTTGGTCGAGTGCAATTTCAAGGCTGTGATCGAGTTCCTGCCGAGCTCCGTCGGCATTTACCCATCTTTCAACCGTTCCAATGTTGTTGAGCGCGTGGCACGCGATATCAGGGCGGCCTAATCTTTCCGCAAGCGAGATCGCCTCCTCGCCGTGCCGTAGCGTATCGTCAACCCGATCAGCCAACATCGAAAGTTGCGAAAGATTGGACTGAGCCATGGCCAATTCAGGCCCTGGGGGCCGGGTGCTGAGCAGAGCAATGGCTTTCGCGCCGTGTTCTTCAGCTGCTTCGCGCTCGCCAAGAAGATAACTGTATCTTGAAAGCCAACGAAGACTGTCCCCCTCTTTCAACACGTCCATTTTTGCCTGATGAAGGCTGCGGGCCTTCTGGCATGCTCCGATAGCATCGTTAATCCGACCAACCAGATGGCACTCGAAGGCATATTTGTCATAAATTTCAGCGCGCTGCTCTGGGTTGAATGCATCAGCTTGCTGCAACGCTGTTTGGTAATGTCCCACCGCCTCGTGATGCGCGCCCAGCCGAGCGGCCTGCTCGGCGGCCCGTGGCGCAAACTCGCGCGTTGCTTTGAGGTCATGCGCCTCGACAGCATGGTGCACCAGGCGCGCCATCGAAGCGTTCCCTATCGCTTTTAAAGCTGTAAGCACTCTGAAATTGAGGCCACGCTTAACTGGCGGTGGCAAGGCAAGTTCAATCGCTCGACGCGCAATGTCATGTCTGAATGGATAGTCTTCGCCGATCTGCAACAGAATCCCGGCAGCAACACATTCAACAAGCAAACCGAGAGTGCCAGGTCCGCAGATTTCCTCCATGATCTCAACATCGGCACTGCGTGGAAAAACCGAGACCACGTCAAGCAGGGTCCGTGCTTTGGGCGACAGATGCTCGGCTCGTGCTAAGACGGCATCCGAAACGCTCGGCGGAAGAGTTTGACTGGGCCCGGCGCGAAGCAATTCCGTCACGAAAAAGGCGTTGCCACCGGTAGCGAGGTAGATGGACTGCCCGTTCTGTCCCAGTTTGTTGGCAAGCGCAGCTACTCCCGCTTCGGTCAGCAGCGGCACGTCAATGCGTACGACATTGTTCACCGGGATGTCGCTCAAGGCGCGACGAAGACGTCTCTGTCCTTCACTATCATCATTGCGAACCGTCAGCAGCAGCAGAGCTCCGGTACTACGAATTCGGCGTCCGAAAAATCGTATGAAGTCGAGCGTCGCATCATCTGCCCAATGAACATCTTCAACGACCAGCAAAGTTGGTTGCGGACCAGTGTCGAAGACCTCCAACGCTCTTGAAAAGATGACCAATCGTTGGCCCGTGCCAGAAGGGATCGTCCAACCGGCCTCGCGTGCAAGATCATGCAGTGGACCAAGAGGATCGGGAACGGACAGATTTTCGCAAGAACTACGCAGGATCCGGGTATGGCTTGCAACGCTGGCCGCAAATGCCTCCACAAGGGAGGTCTTTCCCGCTCCGGACTCGCCCAGCAACGCAATCACGCGTCCACGCTTCTGTGCTGCGTCTGATAGTAGTCGATGGAGTTGATCCAATTGTGTTTGGCGTTCCGCCAGCGGCAGCTCACTTTCTGTGAGTTCCCGTCTGCGACCGATCTCGACGTGCAGCACTTCCTCCGTGAACAGATAGCCCCGGCGCGGCACCGTCCTGATCAGCTTTTGCTCCTTGTCGCCAAGGCTGCGCCTTATGTCGGAAATGCATTGGGTCAGCGAGTCTTCTGTGACAGTGACGTCGGGCCAGGCAGAATTCATCAACTCATTCTTGGGCACGACGCGCCCGGCGTTGCGGATCAGATAGCCTAGCAGCTCCATTGATTTCGGCCGCAACGCGACCTCGCCCTCCTCTCCGCGCAAGAGCCCGTTACCGAGATCTAGTGCAAACCCGGCGAAGCGGTAAATCGGCGAGTGCAAGACGTTCACCTAGATGCTCATTATTCTCAGAACTGTTTCAGCGTTTTTTCAGGCTGCTTTCGGGACATGTCATTCGAACCGTCGCAATCTCGCACTCATTCGTTTGTCGAAGCAATCGGGATCGATGAAAGTAATCCGCGAGGGCCAAACCTCCTTTGGGTCTCCATCTCGTCGAAAGGGCCCAGGTCATGAGCGCCGCGCTAGAACTTGCTTGCCAGGCGGCAGGTGAATGGATCACGGGGTTGGGTACCCGGCCAGTTGGAGCCACGGCGGCCTTGCCGGAGCTCCGGCGATCTTTTGGCGGTCCCTTGCCTGCGCATGGCTTAAGCGCGGAGGAAGTCGTGCGGACACTGGCAAGGGACGCCGCCCCCGGAATGCACGGCAATGCGGGTGGACGTTTTTTTGCCTGGGTGTTTGGCGGTGGACTGGAATCCGCGCTGGCGGCAGACTGGCTCGTCGCCACATGGGACCAGAACGCCGCGCTTTATTCCGCCAGTCCTGCTTCGGCAGTGATCGAAGAGATCGCCGGAGAATGGATCAAGGAGTTGCTCGACCTACCACGTGACGCTTCTTTCGCGTTCACCAGCGGTTGCCAGATGGCGCATGTCACGGCCCTTGCCGCGGCGCGGTTCGGGCTGCTTGAGCGCGCCGGCTGGAACGTAGAGGATGACGGACTGTTTGGTGCGCCCGCGATACGCGTGCTGACCAGCGACCAACGGCACGTCACCATAGACCGTGCGGTGCGCTTCCTGGGCATCGGCCGCAACGCCCTTGAAACGTTGCAAACCGATGAGGATGGGCGCGTCCCTGCTGCCGCGCTCGACAGAGCGCTTTCGAGTGGCTCCGGGCCGACCGTCCTCGTACTCAACGCCGCCGACCTGAACATCGGCGCGTGCGATCCGTTCAAGGAGTTGATCCCGCTGGCACACTCGGTCGGCGCCTGGGTTCATATCGACGGGGCCTTCGGCCTGTTCGCACGTGCAAGCGGGACATACCGCGATCGGCTCGACGGCGTGGAATTGGCGGACAGTTGGGCGACTGATGCTCATAAATGGCTGAACGTTCCGTTCGATTGCGGCATTGCCATAATCCGGGATCGCACGGCGCATCGCGCGGCGATGACATCGAGCGCGTCATACGTCGCGCCGACATCCACAGCGCGCGACCAGTCGGACTGGAACCCGGAATACTCCCGCCGCGCGCGCGGGATTCCCGTTTACGCCGCGCTGAGGGAACTCGGCCGCAGCGGCGTAGAGGCTCTGGTCGACCGCTGTTGCATGCATTGCGCCGACATCGTCGACGGGATTGGCGAACTGCCGTGTGCGCAGATACTTGCACGGCCCACACTTAATCAGGGCCTGGTCCGGTTCGGCCGACCGGGAGCGTCACCCGAGGAAAACGACGCTTTCACGGACGAGACAATTCGAAGGATCAACGAGACCGGCGAAGCCTTCTTCTCGAGTACAACCTGGCGCAACCGTCGCGCCATGCGGGTCAGCGTGGTTAACGCGCGCACCACCGAGTCGGACGTCAGGCGTGCGATTGCGGCCGCGACAAGCGTATTGCTGCGGAATTTTGACGAGAGCGTCGCGAATCGAGCGAGCAATCGCGACAGCAATGGCTAGCAAGGTTCATGGTCGTGAATTCGGCCCAGGCGAACGAGCCTCCGATCGATCTCGATGGCTGAGCCGGTTGATGTTTGGTCTCAACGATACTCGAAGATCGAGCGGAATATACCCGGCGCCACCACCGATAGCGGATTGATGTTGAGCGTCGGCTTGTTGGCGTTGCCGCGCAGCCGATAGGTGACGCCGATCAGTCCGCGGTCGCGTCCGTTGCCGAGCAGCGGCCCGAACAACGGCAGCTCGCCGAAGATGCGATTGAGACCATAGACCGGCATGAAGGTCCCGGTCATGTCCATGTTGTTATTCGGGTCGTAGAGCGTGCCCTGGAAGGTCGTGCCGATGCGCGGGCCGCGCAACAGGCCGTTCGCCAGTTTCAGATAGCCGGAGCCCTTGTCGATCTCGGCAAAGCCGCGCTCGAACTGCACCCTCGATGTATCGATGTTGCCTTTGACGGCTTCGTTCAGGCTGCGTGTATCGCCGGCCGGCGTTGTCGACACGATCGAAGCCAGCTTGGGCTCGTTGACCACATAGAAATTGCTGGCATCCACCTGCCCCTTCATCGGCCCGTCGCCGGCGCCCGAGAGCGACAGCGTGATCGCGCCGCCTTCCATATGCTCGTAAACGTTGAGGAAACGCAGGATCGCGCCGGCATCGGCCGACTTGACCCGAAGCGAGCGGCCGCCCTCGCTGGTGGTGTTGTTGATCGCGATCGCGGCGCCGGAGCTTGCCGCGGCCGTGACGTTGAGCCCGTTCACGCGCGATCCGGCGGCGCTGTATTCGAGCTTGAGGTTGGAGAGCACTTCGTCATGGAAACCGGTCAGCGATGCCACATCGGCGCTCACCGAGATCGCACCGTTGCCGGCGCCCTTCGTGGCGGTATCGACATCCGAGGTGAACTGCTTGATCAGCGAGCGGGCGTCGAGCGACGCGCCGCTGACATCGACAGCGTAGCTCTTGCCGGAACGCTTGACCGAAACGGCAACGTCGTCGCCTCTGTTCAACGCGACTTTGCTGAAGCGGGCCGCGGACAGCGAGCCGTTGACCAGCGTCACATTGCCATCGATCGAGAAGCTTTTTCCGCCGAGATCGAAATCCGTCAATGTGGTGGTGCTGCCGGACTTCGCCATGTCGAAAGCGACCTTGGCGGGAATGCCGGCGCCCTTGCTCCAGCCTGCCCAGGGAATGTCGAGCCTGGCGTTGGTCAGGTCCGCCGAAACCTGCTGGGCGCCCTCGCCGCTCTTGTCGATCGCCACCTTGATGGTTCCCGAAAGCAGGTCCGACAGGCCGGGCATGCTGGCGTTGCGCGTCTTGTCGTCGAGGACCAGTGTAACCTTGCGTCTTCGCGCCGGCCCGTCGTTGGCAAGCGGCTCGATCAGATCGAGTTCGGCCGGAATGCCGTTGAGCTTGGCCTCGGCGGAAATCACCGCCTGCTTTGGCCCGACGGTGATTGAGCCATCGGCGTCGGTCACCGTCTGGTCCTCGAACGGCTTGGCCAGCGACAGGTTTTGATAGTCGAGCGAAACCAGCCAATCGAGCGTCGAGGTGTCCATGCCCCTTGTCAGCGGAATGTCCGCCCTGACGTGGCCGGTGAGGGTGCCGGACAGGTCTTCCGGCGCCAGTCCGACATGGCGCATGGCATTGATCGGCTCGTAGGAGGCGAGCTCGGCGATCGCCGGCGCCTCACCCGCGACGTCGATGTCGAGCTTGCCGACCACAATCGGCAGGTTCGCGTTCTTGATCGTCAACGTGCCGCCGCTTGCCGCCACGGTGCGGCCGCTCGGCATATAGACGCTGCCCGAGGAGAGCGTGATGTCGACATCGTTGCCGTGGAACGCGACGACGCCGGCGGCGTCGCGGACCGGCGGGATGCGCCCGGCGGTATCGAAGCGCGATCCCTCGATCTGGAAACGGCCGAACACTTCGTCGCCGGTAAGCGGCACGCCGTTGCCCAGGCGCCCCGGCACGACCTGGAACTGCAGATTGGCGTCGGTCACCGTGCCGCCGAACAGATTCCCCAACACCCAAAGCCGCGCATTGCGGGCCGAGAACCACGGCCATAATTGCTTGACATGCGAAACCGGCATGTCGTGCACGTTGAGCGACAGCGATACGCCTGGCGGGCCGTTGTCGATGAAGGCGACAGTGGCCGCGCCCAGCACCTCGCCCGATCCGCCGGAGCGCACGCCGATCTGCTCGGCGACGAGCTTGCGGCTCTTTGGCTGGTAGACTCCGGCGATACGGGCCAGGAACTGAAGCGCCGGTTCCGGCGATTCCGAAGGCGCCAGCGTCGAACCGTCGCTGGTGAGGTCATAGCGGTAGGCGGGCTCCTCCCCCGCCACTGCCGGCTTCGGCCCGATCGATCCGGCGAGGTCGAAGCTGGAGCGGCCGCTCCTGATCCGCAGCCGGTCGACCGAGATCTTGTTTGAACCGGCCACCAGCGTGGCATCGGCATCGACATCGGTCGGCAACAGCCCGCGTTCGTCCAGGTCGAGCACCGAACCGTCGAGCGAGAGCGAAGCCGCCAGGCGCGATGGGCTGTCGCCCGACGCTTCCGAGCCGGAAAGCTTCAACGCGATCGAACCCAGTCTGGCGCCATCGGCCGCCGGGGCGACCTCGGTCGAACTGCCCTCGCCGAGGGCGCCTTCTATCTCAAGGTTGGCGTCCAGCGACGAAATGCGCCTGGCCGTCGCATCACGCGTCGCCGAGGCGGTCAAGGTCGCGCGCCGGCCATCGACAACGGCATCATAGGAGGCCTGCATGCTTCCCGTACCGGTCTGAGCGACGGTCGCCGAGGCGACGGTAACGCGCTTAACCAGCCCGGTGTCAGGCAGTTCGAACTCGACATTGCGCAGATCGATCTGGCGCATCGAGTCCTCGCGCACCGCATCCAGCGCGTCATTGACGCCTGAAAACACCGCCGCCGACAGTTTCTCCGGGTCGACAAGGCCGTCCTCGTTGCGCAGCGCCGCCGTCCAGTCGCCGCCGCCGGAGGGCATGGCGGCCACCACGATGCGGGCGTCGGAAAATCTGGCGCTGGTCAGCCTGACATCGCCGGAAAGCAGCGGCAGCAGGCGCATGCCGAAACGCACGCGCCCGATATCGGCCATCGGCTTGCCGTCGGCCGTCTTCAGGCTGACATCGTTCACCTGCAGGGCGACGAAGCTCGACCCATCGAGCGTCAGCCGCGCCGCGCCGACAGTGACTTGGACATCGACGCCGGCCAGCTTCTCGATGGCGGTCTCCGCCTCGGTCCGGAGGCGCTCCGTGCCGATACCGGAGGCGCCGAGGACATAGACGCCCGCCGCCGCCAGAAGCACGAGCGCGCAAAGTCCGGCAAACATCCGGCCGAGGGTGCGGAAACGCCGCCGCACCGCTGCCCGGCCGAGCGGCGGCACACTGCACGCGGACGGAAGCCTCGCCAGGTCGGTGATCTCGTCACGCCTGAACCTGATCTTCTCGTGCTGCGGTTCTTCCTGATCCAAGCAATATTCCGTTGTGACGAACTCGTCGTGGACGAATCCCCGCTTCACGTTATATCGATGATTTCCCGCGCGTAACCGCAAACAAGGGCATCGATATGGCTGATCTCGACGTGGGCGACGCAGCGCCCCAATTCGATCTTCCGCGTGACGGCGGCGGCTCTTTCAGCCTCGCCGCGCTCCGGGGTAAGCCGGTTGTACTCTACTTCTATCCGCAGGACGACACCACAGGTTGCACCGCCGAGGCCATCAGCTTCTCGCAGTTGAAGCCGGAGTTCGAGAAGGCTGGCGCCGTGGTGATCGGGCTGTCGCCCGATAGCGTGAAGAAACACGACAAATTCAAGGCGAAGTACGATCTCACCGTCGATCTCATCGCCGACGAGGAGCGCAAAGTGATCGAGGCCTATCAATTGTGGGTCGAGAAGACGATGTACGGGCGCAAATATATGGGTGTCGAGCGCGCCACATTCCTGATCGGCAAGGATGGGCGGATCGCCCGCGTCTGGCGCAAGGTTCGCGTCAAGGGCCACGCCGAAGAAGTGCTTGAGGCCGCGCGCGCGCTCTGAGCCGCCGACACGTCCTATCACAACCCGGCACTCGCGATGCTGGCAAAGATTGCGCCGAGATCCCGGCCGGCAAAACTTTGTTAACCCTAATAATGTGTAATCAGGCTTGTCGTTGGTCCCGTAACGAAAGCTTGGTCCCCGTGAAACCAACCGGTCAGTCAGCTGTCTTCGGCAGGCGTAAGGAACCGCACACGGTCATCATCGCCCGGGGCAACGAGATAAGGCATTTCACCATCCGCCCCTGGCTCGCCGCCTTCATCGGCTCGGCCCTGGCGGCGATCGCCATCGGCTATTTGCTCGCGACTTCCTATCTGGTGCTGCGCGACGACCTGATCGGGGCCACGACAGCAAGACAGGCGCGCATGCAGCAGGCCTATGAGGACCGCATCTCGGCCCTTCGCGCCCAGGTCGACCGCATCACCAGCCGCCAGCTTCTCGATCAGCAACTGATGGAGACCAAGGTCAGCGAGCTGCTGGCCAGGCAGACCCAGCTCAGCGAGCGGCACGGACGGCTTGGGCCGATCCTCGAGCGCGCCGAGAACGAGGTCGGCGACGTTCCCGCGACGAGCGCAGCGGCGCCTAAGCCCGACGCAAATCCAGAGGTCACCGGCAGCCTTTCGCAGGCGCCGACCTATTCCGTCGCATCCTTGAGCGCCGGTGACACCAGGCCATTCTCGCTCTGGTCGACAAGATCCGACCCGCTTGACGGCGAAACGGCCGCCGACCGCGCCGACAAGCTGTTCGTCTCGATCAATACGTCGCTGAAGGCCATCGAGAACCAGCAGCTTTCGCGCATCACCACGCTTGCCGACAACGCCTACAAGAATGCCGACGCCATCGCCCAGGCGCTGGAAGCGGCGGGCCTGCCGGTCGACAGCGAGTTCGGCAAGAGCGACGTCGGCGGCCCACTGGTTCCGATTGATCCCTCGATGGTTTTCGACAGCAAGGTCAAGGAACTCGACGAGGCACTCGATGCGCTCGATGGGGTCAAGAAGGAGGCGCGCAAGCTGCCGCTCGCCAACCCCGCTCCGGGCCATACGGTGACCAGCCCGTTCGGTGTGCGCACCGACCCGATCCTCGGCACCGCCGCCTTGCATACGGGAATGGATTTCAGGGCGCCGATCGGCATGCCGGCCAAGGTCACGGCCGCCGGCACCGTCACCAGGGCCGGGTGGGCCGGCGGCTACGGCCGCATGGTCGAGGTCGACCACGGCAACGGCTTTGCCACACGTTACGGGCATTTGAGCGAGATCGATGTAAGTGTCGGCCAGAAACTCGCCGCCGGCGAGGTCATCGGCAAGACCGGCAGCAGCGGCCGTTCGACCGGGCCGCACCTCCACTACGAAGTGCGTCACGACGGCGAGGCGGTCGACCCGCTGCGCTTCCTGACTGTCGGCAAGAAGGTCGCGCAGTACCTCTAACAGATTGGCGGTCCTCGCTAGACGCCAGGATTCTCCTGCCCGGCCAGGTACATCGTTGCCGCGGAAACCAACGTAAGGACGCCGTTCTTCAATGCGGCCTCGTCGACGCGAAACCTGGAATGGTGAAGCGGATAGACCGATCCGACCTCCTCGTTGCGGATGCCGAGCCGGAAATAGACCGACGGACGCTTCTCGCTGTAGTAGCCGAAGTCATCGGCGATGCTCCAGCCGGGCACGGTGAGGACATTGTCCGCGCCGATGCTGGCCTTGGCGCTGGCAAGGATCAGTTCGGCCATTTCGGCATCGTTGACGACGCCTGGTTCGCCGCGATGGATGTCGACCTTCACCTTGGCGCTATGGCTGACCGCTACGCCCTCCAGCACCTCGCGAACCCGGCGCCAGGCGCGCTCCCGGGTGGCATCATTGCCGCTGCGTATTGTGCCTTTCAACGCGACCTTGCCGGCGGTGACATTGTAGGCATTGCCGCCATTGATGGCGGTCACCGAAATGACCAGCGGATCATAGGGATCGGTCTCGCGCGAGACGATCTTCTGCAATTCGCTCACCATGGAGCAGGCGACAGTCAGCGCGTCGACACCTTCATAGGGTTTAGCCGCATGCGCCGCCGAGCCGGTGACCAGCACGTCGAACGTGTCGCATGCCAGAGTGTACGGCCCGGAGCCGACGGCGACCTTGCCGGAAAGCGTGTATGGATCGACGTGGACGCAGATCGCCGCGTCGACGTCGTCGAGAAGTCCCTCCTCCACCACCCGCTTGCCTCCTGACGGCTCGTCTTCCTCGGCCGGCTGGAAGATGAGCCGAACGGTCCCGCCGAAACTTTCGCGTGAGCGATGCAGATGCGCTGCCACCGCAAAGCCCATCGCGGCATGGGCGTCGTGGCCGCAGGCATGCATCACGCCTGAATTTTCCGACGCATAATCGACGCCGGATTCCTCTTCGATCGGCAAGGCGTCTATGTCGGCGCGAATGGCGAGCTTGCGGTTGGACGGCCTGCCGGTGCCGACGATATCGACTGCAAGCCCATAGCCGGCGACGTCGCGGATGTCGGCGATACCTTCGCTTGCCAGCATCTCCCGCAAATAGCGTTGCGTGCCCGCCTCGCGGTTTGAAAGCTCCGGGTAACGATGCAAGTGACGGCGGATCTCGATCATCCGATCGAGAATTCCGGCATCGATGTCGGCCGCGGTATCGCTTGCTGAAGACGGCCGGTCAGGCTTTGACATGGATATCCCGCGGGAACTTCGTCAGCGTCTCGTTGCCAGTATCGGTCACCAGAATGGTCTCGCTGATCTCGATGCCCCAGCCGTCCATCCACATGCCCAGGATGGAGTGAACGACATTGCCGGCTTGGAGCACCGTCTTGTCGCCGGATCTCAGGCTGATCGTATGCTCGCCCCAATCCGGTGGATAGGCAACGCCGATGGAGTACCCGATGCGCGATTCCTTCTTCAGCCCGTGGCGCTGGATGACCTTGCGCCAGGCGGCTTCGACCGCTTCGGCGGCCGTGCCCGGCCGCACCGTTTCGAGCACCGCATCCATGCCCTCGATCACAGCCTTTGCCGTGTCCGCGACGCGGGTCGGCGTCTTGCCGAGCTGCATCGTCCTGGCGAGCCCGGCGGCATAGCGGCGGCAGACGCCGGCTAGCTCAAGCGCGATCGTTTCGTCCTTTCCGAACCGCCGGTCGCTCCACATGATGTGCGGCGCGGAAGCGTTTTCGCCGCCGAGGATCGTCGGCGGCAGCGCCGTGATATCGCCGGCAAAATCGGGACTTCCGGCAATCTGCGCCGCCTGGATGGAAGCAATCGCATCGCATTCGCGCACACCCGGCGCAATGACTTCGTAGGCCCGCGCGACCGCCGCCTCAGCTAGCCTCGATGCCTTACGCAGATAAGCGATTTCCGGCGCCGACTTCACCGCGCGGATCCAATTCACGAGCAGGTCAGCGTCGTGCCATTTCGCATTGGGCAATCCGGCGACGAGCCGCGCATGCGCCTTTGGCGAAAAATAATAGGCTTCGAGCTCGATGCCGATATCGCGGCTGCCCCAGCCCTTGGCGACGATCCACGCCGCGATCCAGTCCATGGGATGCCGATCGGCGCGCTGGACATGGTCCTCCGGAAATCCGACCACGTTTTCCGGCTTCATCCAGGCCGTCAGCAAGCCGCCGGCCGCATCCATGGCGCGGCCGATCCAGACAGGCTCGGCATCCTCGATCGGAACAAGCACCACCTGCGGCGTGTAGAACGACCAGCCGTCATAGCCGGTGATGTAATGCTGGTTGGCGACGTCGTTGACGATCAGGAGTTCGATGCCGCGCTTTGCCATCTCGGCGCGGATTTTTGCGAGCCGCTGCTGGTACTCTTCGCGGGCAAAAGGCAGTTCAATCATCTTTTCTCCTCACCGGATCGATCTGGTCGGGGACGAGCCGCGGCTTCCCCTGCCGCCCACCATCGCGGTGGTTTTGACGGTCGGCAATCGGCCAGGTCAACGCATAGGCAGGGCCTGTCCCGATGATTGCCCCTCGCTCCTGGCCGGTAAGGCCGTGGCACCCCTGATCCTGACACGGCAGCGACTTGTCCGCAGCTCCCGGCCGATGGCTTGAGCGCCGAACGCGATCGAAGCCCAAAAGCTCGATGTCGGCTAAGGCGACCGGCAGACGGCCGTCAAAGTGCTTGCCTGACAGCTCCCGACAGCAATCAGGCATTCATCGCGCATTTAGTCGGTCTGCGATAGGATGCCTGCGTACAACCAAACCGGGAGACAATTCGTGTTAAAAACTTTTCGCGTCTCGATCCGAACGATGCTGGCCTTCATGTGTCTGGCCGGGCTGGTCGCCGCGGCGTCCGCCCTTTTCCCCACCTCGGCCTCGGCGCAGCAGCTGCGGCGATGCGCCGATGAAGGCGGCATATGCCGCTTGCCCTATCCCACGGAGGTCGTTTACGGCGCACGGGGTCGAACAACCTCGCGGTTTTTCGATCGCCAGTCCGTGCCTTGCTCGAATCGCCTTTTTGGCGACCCCGCTCCCGGCCGCGACAAGGCCTGCTATTTCGTGGCGCGCGGCGGCGGTTATGGCGATGACAACAATTACGGGGACAATGATTACGGCTCACGTCCGGACCGCGGCGAATGGGTAGCCTGCGCCAGGGAGGGTGAGTTCTGCGGTTTCCGCGGCCGCGCGATGGTCAGATACGGCGCACGTGGCCAATACACGCAGAATGTTTTCAGAAACGGCGTCCGCTGCGGCAACAACGCTTTCGGCGATGATCCCGCTCCGGGCGCTCACAAGCGCTGTTACGTGAGGCAGTAGCGGCCTGAACCCGGTTCTCGACAAGGTGGCGGCCCTGTAAGGGCCGCTGCCGCATTCTGCGTTCTGCTTGTTCGGCGGACTGGTGGGCGATGACGGGCTCGAACCGCCGACATCTTCGGTGTAAACGAAGCGCTCTACCAACTGAGCTAATCGCCCGCTTGAGCGCGGACCTTTAAGCAGTTAGGGCCGTATTCGCAAGGCCAAATGAACGGACGGCGTGCGCCCTGCAGTGCGGATTTTCCCAGGCTCAATGGCGCTGTCAAAAAACCTTCTCCTGATTGCTATAATGCTTGAATGCCGCGCTTGACACCCGCAGGCGAACCCCTTATCCAGCGCCCCAACGACGAACACGGTTGACACGTGCTCGTCAGTGCGCGGGTGTAGCTCAGTCGGTTAGAGTGCCGGCCTGTCACGCCGGAGGTCGCGGGTTCGAGCCCCGTCACTCGCGCCATTCATTTCCCAATGGCTATATTCCAAAGTGACTCCTGACACTGGCGGGAGAAAGAACGGGACCTTGTAGGCAGCCGAACGAGAGCGCTTCGGCCGTCTCCGCTTGGCCTTTATATAAGCATCTGCTAAAGTTAATTTTTACAAGAGTCCGAGCCGCCGTGCGAGCCAACCTTCCGCGCTTTTCCCAGCAGTGGGCCGGCCGCGTGATTGCACGCCAGCCAATGCTGGCACTGCCGATTGATGCTGTCTCGCAGTTGGAGGGGCGCAAAACTCATCACGGAGGATGCGATGACCAGTCCAAGCATGTGGATAATATGGGCTTCGTGGTTTCTTTGGCTTTTTACCCTGCCCGTCCAAGCAAGCAGCTTGGGTGACCTTGTCAGACACGGCGACACCGCGAGGGTGGCTTCTGCCTTGGACAAAGGCGCCGCCGTCAACGAAGTTGACGGTGTTACGGCGCTCTATATCGCCTGTGAGGGCGGGAATGTCGAAATAGCAAAGCTTCTGATAGATCGTGGGGCGGACGTTAACATGCCCGTCAGCTGGCAAAGAACGCCACTCTACGCTGCCAACAATGGTGGCTACCCAGACATCGTGAAGCTGTTACTGGATAACGGAGCCGATCCAAATCAGGTGGCGAAATCGCAATCCCCGCTGCACGTGGCTGCCGAGAAAGGCTGTCTTCGTTGCGTAATCCATCTCGTGGACGCTGGAGCAGACGTCAACGCGCTGACATCAAATGGAAATCCACCCATACACCTGGCCAAGCTCGGTGGTCACGAAGACGTCGTCGCCTACTTGCGGGATCACGGCGCCGGACGACCGGCCATTGCGCCGATTTCGGCGCGACTTGCATCGGCAAACGTTGAATCGGGCAAGGGGATTTTCGACCAAACATGCGGGGTCTGTCATCTTTCAGCGCCGGGCCTCAAGGTTCCCAAACGGGTCAATCTTTGGGGCGTTGTAGGGCGACCAAAAGCTTCGCAAGGCGATGTCCCGTATTCATCGGCTCTAAAGGAAGCGGGCGGCACATGGACCTTTGAAGATCTCAATTCCTTCATCTCAAACCCGGCATTCGCATTGCCTGGAACAGACATGATTTTCCCGGGCCTGCGGGACGAGAACCAGCGAGCAAACCTGATTGCTTACCTGCGGACCCTGAGTGACAAGCCGTCGCCGCTTCCCGAGAATTGATTGCTCCTGCGGTGCTGCATGGTGGAGGAGCGGACCCCTAAAAACGCCATCATCCGTTCCAGCTGACCAGCCCCAACAACCTTTCGCCGAGCGGCGTCAGCTTTGCCGTCTCGGCGTTTCTCTTCTCCCACCCGCGCGGATCGCCCGCAAAGCCGGCGCGCCGCGGCGCCTCGCGCTCGCGCCAGGATCGGATCCGCGCCTCGCGTTCGACGAGATTGCCCTCATCGGCCGGGAACATGGAGATGTACTGCGCCATCCTCACCTTGCCGTCGGATGTGTTCGGCGCCACGCCATGCGCCAGGAGCGAATTGAAGATCATCAGGTCGCCCGGGAAAAGTTCGAGCTTCTCGATCCTGTCCTCGATCCCCCTCATGTCCGGGTGGTGCGGATCGCGGTCGGCTGGCTGGGTTTTGACCCATTCATCGAAATGCTCGAACAGATAGGGCACACATTGGAAACCGCCGATATCACCGCCGTCCTGGTGAACCAGCGAAAGCACACCCTGGACCGAGATCGGCTTGGGCTCGAGCGAGGTGTCGGCGTCCCAGTGGATGAAACCAGGGGATGCGCGTCTGCCCTTGTTGGGGGTGTTGAGGTTGGCGCGGTCGATGGCGACCCACAGATCCTCCATGTCCCAGATGTCGACAAAGGCGTCGTAGACGCGGCGCGCCATGCGATTGTCCCACAGGAGCTGGTGGTTGTAGATCTCGACCATGCCGGCGTTGTTGATTTCCTTCAGCGCATAGTCGCGCCGCTGGGTGACGTCCCAAGTCGTCGGATCGCTGGGGTCCTTTTCCTCGAATTGCCAAAGCAACCCCTTGAGGCGCTCGACATTTTCCTTTGGCACTGCATTGCGCACGATCACGAAGCCTCGCTTTTGCCAGTGGGCAAAATCCTCATCTGAAAGCACGCGCAGCGGAAGCATTTTCTTGATCCTGGACAATTGGGTCGTTACCCGGCTGGACGTCGGGTGATCGTCCTTGGTGATGTCCTTCGCGTGGGCCATCGATTTCCTCCTCGATCTTGTCTTGTCGAACACGAGGCTAACCGAACGGCGGACCTGCATGTTGCCCCTGACAGGCCATCAATGATACTATTCTGGCGTCCATCATTCTTTCTACGCCGTTCGAGGCAAATTCCTTGGTGGCACGCCATGAAGCCGTATCTTGAGAAAGTCACAATCGCCGATGACGCCTCATGGTCGATGGTAAGGGTCCCGCGCGACCCGACCATTCCCTTCGAATGGCACCATCATCCGGAGTATGAACTGACGTTCACCCTGAACTCGCGCGGGCGCCGCTTCGTCGGCGACCATGTCGGCAACTATGACGATGGCGATCTCGTGCTGCTCGGCCCGAACCTGCCGCACACCTGGTCTTCTTCGGGCAAGATCGACGTGGGCAGGCCGCATCTGGTCATGGTCATCTGGTTCCGGCCCGAATGGGCACGTGGATTGACCGGGCTCCTGACCGAGCTGCGACCGGTCGCCGGCCTGCTGGAAAGATCGGCGCGCGGGCTGAAATTCTCGCAAGGCGCGACCGGGCGCGTCAGGGCGCGTATCGAAGCAATCTTCGACAAGCCGCCCGCGGAGCGGCTGCTCGACCTCATTTCGGTCCTGCTGACGCTTGCCGGGGATGACGAGGCCGAGCCATTGACTGCGCCGTCCCGTTCGCCCTCGTCCATCGCCTCGAGCGGATCGCGCATAGACCGCGTGCTGGACTATCTGCACGCGCACTACACCGACGATCTCAGCATCGACCGTCTCGCCCGCCTCGCCGCGCTCAGCCCGTCAGGCTTTCACCGCATGTTCACGCGGCACACGCGCTTGACCCTGGTCGAGTATGTGACACGGCTGCGCATCGGCGAAGCCTGCGCCCTTCTCACAGAAGAAGACAAGCCGATTGCCTACATCGCCGAGCTTGTCGGCTATCGCTCACTGGCCAATTTCGGCCGTCAATTCAAGGCGTTGAAAGGGCTTACGCCGCGCGAATATCGCGGCAGGTTCGCCAGCTGAGGTCTTTCTCGGAACCATTCCAACCTTGTCCCGTTCAGCCCACGGGCGAAAAAACGGGAGATAAAGATGGCTGTGAGATGCCGGATTTCCATCGACGACGAGAGGGATGTCGACGAGCTCGCCTTCCAGGAATTGCCGCGGGTCGGCGAAAGCGTGTCGATGCCGGTCGAAGGATCGAGCAGGGACCTGCGGGTGCTGCGCGTCGTGCATATGCCCGGCAGCGAGCAAGGTGCAACGACGATGCTGGAACTGACCAGCAGGATTCTGTAGCGCTGTCCTTGGAAAATCATTCGCCCAGGACAACCCCGGACGCGATAATCTGGGCCGTCCGTTCGGTGAGCTTCTGACGCTTCACGAGCGTGGGCTTTTCGTAAGGCTTTTTCATCCTACCGTTCCAAATCGGCGCCGCCGGCAGGACGATGAACGCGCTCGCCTCGGTAGCGTTCCGGAATAAGCGGCCTCTAACAAAGCCGCGAAAAATGGACTGCGGGAGGTCTCAGGCCCTGGCGAGCAGCGCTTCGACCTCTTTGAGGGTCGGCATGGACGGCGCAGTGCCGGGGCGCGTCACCGAAATGCCGGCGACCGCGCAGGCAAAGCGGATGGCCTCCAGCGGCTCGACGCCCTTTGCCAGGGCCGCGGCCAAGCCGCCATTGAACGCGTCACCTGCCCCCGTGGTCTCGACCACCGGGCCGGCATTGACCGCGCCGACATGCTCGGAGCGGGTCTTGGTGTGCAGCAACGCGCCTTTCTCGCCGAGCGTCACGATGACGGCGCCGACACCCTTGGCCAGCAGAGCGTCGGCGGCGCGGCGGGCGTCGTCGATCGACGAAACCTTGATGCCGGTCAGTCCTTCGGCTTCGGTCTCGTTGGGCGTGACATAGTCGCAGAACGCGTAGATGCGGTCGGGCAGGCTGGCGGCCGGCGCGGGATTGAGGATGGTCGTCACCCCTGCTCCACGCGCGATCTCCAGCGCCTTCAATGCCGCGTCGATCGGCTGTTCGAGTTGGGTGACGAAGACGCCGGCGGACCGGATGAGTTCGGCATGCACTTCGATGTCGGCGGGCGAGATCAACATTGCGGCGCCTGGGCTGACGATGATGGCGTTGTTGCCGCTGCCTTCCTCGACGAAGATATAGGCGGCACCCGTATAGCTGTCCGCCGTGTCGATGACGGCGCTTTTCACGCCCGCGTCCTTCCACGTCTGTTTGGCCATGTCGGCGAAAGCATCGACGCCGAGGCGCGTCAGGAAGGTGATGTCGGCGCCGAGCTTGCCGGCGGCCACGGCCTGGTTCGATCCCTTGCCGCCCGGGCCGAGCTTGAAGGAATTGCCGAGGATCGTCTCGCCCAGGCGCGGCTGGCGGTCGGCGCGATAGGCGGTGTCGGCGACGAACACACCCAGGATCACAACAGGCTTGCCGGTGGCCATGTCCTTACTCCGCATCCGGCGGCACGACGCCCTTGCGGAAGGCAAAGCAGCCATAGAAGCGGCGCTCGCCGGTCTGGATCACGCAATAGGCTTTCTTGGAGCGCTCGTAGAAGGCATAGCGCTCGATCGAGATCATCGGCCAGGGCTTGCCCTCGGCCCTGTCGATCTCCTTCTGCACCTCCTTCTGCACCGGCGGGATTTCGTTCGGCTTGCCGACGATCTCCATGCGCGCCGCCGCATCGTTGACGAAAGTATCCAGCGGCAAGACCGACAGCACCGCCTTCACCACTTCGGCCGCCGTCGCATCGATGCGCAACAGCTTGCCGAGCACGGTTTGCCGCGCCACCGAATCGGACGGGAAATTGGTGTCGGCTATGATCAGGTCGTCGCCATGGCCCATCGCCCGCAGCGCCTGGAGCACATCGGCATTGAGCAGCGGATTGATCCCTTTGAGCATGGTTTCCTCTTGAGGGGTTGTGTGCGGTCAGAGACGCTTGCCGGTCCCGGCGTCGAAGAGGTGGACCTGGTCGAGACGCGGCTTGAGCTTGAGCGTGTCGCCAGGCTTGAAGTCGTGGCGCTCGCGAAACAGCGCCACCATCTCGCCCTCGCCGAAGCGCACGAAGGCCAGCGTCTCGGAGCCTGTCGGTTCGACCACCGAGACGGTGGATGCGACGCCGTCCGGATGGATCTCCAGATGCTCCGGCCGCACGCCGTAGACAACGGGCTGGCCATCCTCGGCGGCAACTCCCGACGGCATCGGGAATGCCGTGCCCGCGATCTCGACGACCGGCTTCTCAGCCTTCTTCACGGTGCCCTTGAGCAGGTTCATCGAAGGCGAGCCGATGAAGCCGGCGACGAAAAGGTTCGCCGGCCGATCGAACAGCTCAAGCGGCGCGCCGACCTGCTCGATGCGGCCGTCGCGCATCACGACGATCTTGTCGGCCATGGTCATGGCCTCGATCTGGTCATGGGTGACGTAGATGGTGGTCGTCTTCAGCCGCTGGTGCAGCTCCTTGATCTCGGTGCGCATCTGCACGCGCAGCTTGGCGTCGAGGTTGGAAAGCGGCTCGTCGAACAGGAACACCTGCGGATTGCGCACGATGGCGCGGCCCATGGCGACGCGCTGGCGCTGGCCGCCGGAAAGCTGGCGCGGGTAGCGCTTGAGGTACGGAGCAAGGTCGAGGATGTCGGCGGCACGCTTGACGCGTTCGGCGACGACGGCCGGATCGGTGCCGCGCAGCTTCAGCGCGAAGGCCATGTTCTGCTCCACCGTCTTGTGCGGATAGAGTGCATAGTTCTGGAACACCATGGCGATGTCGCGCTTCGCCGGCGGCAGGTTGTTGACGACGCGGTCGCCGATCGAAATCGTACCGCCGGAAACGGTCTCCAGCCCGGCCACCATCCTCAAAAGCGTGGACTTGCCGCATCCTGACGGACCGACCAGAACGACGAACTGTCCGTCGGCAATATCGACGCTGACCTCATGCAGGACCTTGACGGTTCCGAACGCCTTGGCCACACTGCTGATCGCGACTTGAGCCATCGTCTCCCCTTTATCGTTTGCGGTGAAGCTAGCCATTGCCAACGGCGACGGCAAGTCGGTATCTTATAGATAAAAAGCCAATCTTGTTGACAAGGTAATCGATTACGCGAATAGTGGCGAGTGCCAATCCGAGAGCAGGCCTGTTACCCTGAAATCGGAGCTCCGGCGACGCAGGGTGGGGTCCCACGTCCGGTATGATCGAGGAGAACCGAGAGACGCTTCGACGTCCGAGAGATTGGCACTTCAATTCAATGGCTGTTGTTTTGGGAGGAACCTGTAGATGAGAGTCGATCTGTATGAAAAACTGATGCGCGCCGGAGCCAACCGCCGCGATCTGCTGAAGGGCGCGGCCAGCATGGCCGCAATCGCCGCCGCCTCCGGCGCCGGGCTCGGCGCGCTGACGAGGCCGGCCGCGGCCGATGACGACCTGCGCAAGAAAATCCTGCAGATCCCGGGCGTCGGCAAAGGCCAGCCCACCGACGCCGACTTCCAGAAAGTCGGCGAGCTCTGCCTCGAAGCGACCAAGGCCAATGTCAAGGAAGGCGAGTTCGCCGGTGTCGAGCTGACCTTCATGGGCCTCAACAATCAGAACCTGCACAATGTGCTGTTCCGCGGCTTCCTGAAGCCATGGGAGGCCTATACGGGCGCCAAGATCAGCTGGATCGACCTCGCCCAGGCCGACTACAACGCCCGCCTGCAGCAGTCGATCGCCACCGGCACCGTCGACTTCGACATCATCGAGATGGGTGCGCCCTTCGAAGGCGATGTCTGCGGCAAGGGCCTCACCTCCGAGATGCCCGACTGGGTCAAGAAGCAGATCGACTTCGACGACCTCGTCAACTACCTGAAGCCGCCGGTCGGCACCTGGGACGGCAAGCAGTATCGCGTGACCATCGACGGCGACACGCACAACTTCAACTACCGCACCGACGTGTTCGCCGATGCCGATCTCGCCAAGCAGTGGAAGGACAGCGGCGCAACCACCGAATGGGGGGTGCCGAAGACCTGGCAGGAAGTGCAGGCCGTCACCAAGTTCCTCAAGGGCAAGAAATTCAAGGGCCAGGACGTTTATGGCTATCTCGACGCGCCCAAGCCCTGGGGCGGTTTCGGCTTCTACTTCCTCGGCAGCCGCGCCACCGCCTACGCCAAGCATCCCGACGACAAGGCTTGGCTGTTCGATGCCGACACCATGAAGCCGCGCATCAACAATCCCGCCTGGGTGCGTGCCATCCAGGACGTGATCGACGCCCTGCCGTCCGAGCCCGCCGACCAGATCAACGCGGATCCCAACACCACGGCCTTCCAGCAGTTCCTGGCTGGCACCGGCTCGATGATCCCCTGGTGGGGCGACGTCGGCTCGAACGTCAAGACCAATGACTCCTCGGTCATCGGCGACGTCACCGGCTTCTCGATCCTGCCGGGCTCCGACGACGTCTACAATTCCAAGACCGGCAAGTGGGACAAGCTTGCCAGCGGCCCGAACTATGCGCCGAACTGCGCCTATCTCGGCTGGGGCGTCTATGTCATGGCCCGCGTCGACAAGGACGAAAAGAAGAAGAAGGCGGCATGGTCCGCCGCCGCCCATCTCGGCGGCAAGGACCTGTCGATCTGGACGGCGATGTACCCATCGGGCTTCCAGCCCTACCGCAACTCCCATTTCAACATTCCGGAGTGGGTGGCGGCCGGTTACGACGAGGCCTTCATCACCTCCTATCTCAAGTCGGAAGGCGATTCCTACAACCATCCGAACGCGGCGATCGAGCCGCGCATCCCCGGCATCTTCCAGTACTACTCCGCCGCCGAGGACATTCTGGCCAACACCTTCGCCGGCAAGATGAAGGCGCAGGAAGGCGCCGACGCCATCGCCGCGGCCTGGGAAAAGCTGACCGACCAGATCGGTCGCGAAAATCAGGTCAAGCTCTACAAAGCCTCGCTCGGCATGTAGGCTGGCTTGTGAGACGTCGCGGCCCGGTGGCACATCGTCACCGGGCCGCGTCTTTACCGGCTTGGCCGGTTTGATGCGTTAGAGCAATTCCAGGAAAAGTGTGAGCGGTTTTCCGTCCGGAATTGCGTAAAAACAAAGAGATAGAGCGGTTCGCCGTTTCTATGAAACGGTGAAGCGCTCTAGGGC
>NZ_VFTM01000049.1:0-35956 GCF_006439555.1 Mesorhizobium sp. B3-1-6
CCCTATGACTGCCTCAGCCCCGGCCTGATGGACTATATCGCCACCTGGACCGCCAAGAAGTCGGGCGCCTTGGCGGCCTGACAAATCCTACGATTTCTGCCATGGGGCTGGCTGACACGCCGGCCCCATGTTTGTTTGGAAGTAACGATGCCCGCACCCGTTGTCTACGTCGATGCCGACGCCTGCCCGGTCAAGGCCGAGGTCGAGAAGGTCGCGGAGCGCCATGGCGTCATCGTCACCTATGTCTCCAATGGCGGCCTGCGGCCGTCGCGCGATCCGATGGTCCGCAACGTCGTCGTCTCCAAGGGCGCCGACGCGGCGGACGACTGGATCGTCGAGAATGCCAAGGCCAACGATGTCGTGGTGACGGCCGACATTCCACTTGCCGCGCGCACGGTGGCGCTCGGCGCGCATGTGCTTGGCCCCACCGGCCGCCCCTTCACGCCGGAAACCATAGGCATGGCGGTGGCGATGCGCGACCTCAAGCAGCATCTGCGCGAAACCGGCGAGAGCCGGGGGTTCAACGCCAGCTTCACGCAGAAGGACCGCTCGCAGTTTCTCGGCGAGCTCGACCGCATCTTGCGGCGGGCTTTGAAATCCGTCACACCGGACTGATCCAACGTCTTCAGGGGCCTCGGGCCATGGGTGAGGATCTCAACACGCCGATGCATCGGCACATGCAGTTCGCCCTCGCCGCGGCCATCGGCATCGTCGCGCTGCTGCTTGCCTTGTTGCTGCGCGCGCCGCTGCCCTACTCGATCGGCGCCAATGTGTTCTTCGCCAGCTATATCGCCCTGGTGCTGGCTCTGATGCCCAGCCTTACCGGGCGCTATCTCAGCAAGAACGCGCGCGCGACCGACCTGCCCGTCTTTCTGATCTTCGCCGTCACGCTCTTTGTCGTCGGCGCCGCCATCGTGTCGCTGTTCCTGCTCATCAACCAGAACGATGCCGCTCATCGCCTGCAGCTCGCCTTCGCCATGCTGTCGATCCCGCTCGGCTGGTTCACCATCCACGCTATGGCGTCGCTGCACTATGCGCATGTCTATTGGAAGGATGGCGACGAGCTCGACGAGAAAACCCAGAAGAAGATGCCAGTCGGCGGCCTCGATTTTCCGGGCGGTAGAAGACCGGAAGGCTGGGACTTCCTCTATTTCGCGACGGTCATCGGCATGACGGCGCAGACGGCGGACACGGCCATCACCACCTCGCAGATGCGCCTGGTCGTGCTCGTCCATTCGGTCCTGACCTTTTTCTTCAACACGGTGATCGTTGCCGCGGCGGTCAATCTCGCGGTCAGCCTGGGTTCTCCGTAATAAATCCGTGATCGCATGAAACAACGCTTTGCCTGACGGCGTATTGGGAGGAAGAACGCAAGCCGGTAAGCGGTGAGCGGTGCAGGGCCGGAGACGAAGATGGAAACCATTGCCAGGAACGAGCCGGTAGCAGAAGCCGATAAACCTGCGCCGAAAAATGGGCCGCTCATTTACCGGCAGTCGGGCTGGACCCGCCTTACCCACTGGCTCTGGGCTTTCTCGCTGTTCTTCATGCTGCTTTCCGGTCTGCAGATCTTCAATGCGCGACCGCAGCTCTATGTCGGCAAGCAGTCCGGCTTCGAGTTCAACAACACCATCCTCCAGATCGGCGCCGAGAATACCGCCAACGGACCGCGCGGTTTCACCGAAATCTTCGGCCATCGCTTCGACACCACAGGCGTGCTCGGCTGGTCCGGGCCGCCGGGACAAGAGACGCCGCGCGCCTTCCCGGCCTGGGCGACAATTCCCTCTTATTACGATCTCGGCACCGCCCGCGTCGTGCATTTCTTCTTCGCCTGGATCCTGACCACGACGCTGCTCGTCTGGCTGATCGCCGGCCTGGTCAACGGCCATATCCGTCGCGATCTCGCCCCTCGCGTGTCGGACCTGCGCAAGCTGCCGCGCGACATCGTCGATCACGCCAAGATGAAGTTCCATCACACGCGCGAATACAACACGCTGCAGAAGATGGCCTATGGCGGCGTGCTCTTCGTGCTGCTGCCGCTGATGATCATCACCGGGCTTGCAATGTCGCCGAGCATGAATTCGGTGTTGCCCTGGCTGAATGAGATACTCGGCGGCAGGCAGACGGCGCGGACCATCCATTTCACCGTCATGGTGCTGCTCGTCCTTTTCTTCGTCATCCACATCCTGATGATTCTCGCCGCCGGCCCGATCAACGAGCTGCGCTCGATCATCACCGGCTGGTACCGCACCGACCCGCCCACGAAGCACGCCGAGCCGAGCGAGAGGAGCGCCTGACATGGCAAAATTCCAAATCAGCCGCCGCAAGTTCCTGACCGCCAGCAGCCTCGGACTGTCCGGGATCGCGCTGTCGGGTTGCGATGCCTTCGACAACGGCCTCGGCATCGGTGGCGGCCTGCGCAGCTTCCTCGAGAACGCCAACGGCCTGACCTGGCGCGCGCAGCGCCTGCTTGCCGGCCGCGACGCGCTGGCGCCGGAATTCACCGAGGCCGATATCCGCCAGCCGCAGCGGCCGAATGGCATCACGGCGCCCGATGACGACACCTACAAGGGTCTGCTCGCCAACAATTTCGCCGACTGGCGCCTGGAGGTTTCAGGCCTCGTCGAAAAACCGCTGTCGCTGACCCGCGAGCAGCTCCAGAACATGCCGAGCCGCACCCAGATCACGCGCCACGACTGCGTCGAAGGCTGGAGCTGCATCGCCAAATGGACCGGCACGCCGCTGTCGTTGGTGCTGGACCAGGCGGTGGTCAAGCCGCAGGCCCGCTACGTCATGTTCCACTGCCTCGACACCATTGAGCAAAGCCTGTCTGGCAACATCAAATATTACGGCACCATCGACCTGATCGACGCCCGCCATCCACAGACGATTCTGTCCTATGGCCTGAACGGCAAGCCCTTGCCGGTCGAGAACGGCGCGCCGCTTCGCGTGCGGGTCGAGCGCCAGCTCGGCTACAAGATGCCCAAATACATCTACAAGATCGAGCTGGTCGACAGTTTTGCCAATGTCGGCGGCGGCCGCGGCGGCTACTGGGAGGACAATGGCTACGACTGGTATGGCGGGATTTGATGGTCCCTCGCCTGCAGGCCGAGCACGATCTGTCGCCCATCGAATTGGCTGCCCTCGAGGAACGTCTCAACGGCGACAACCGACGCAAAACCGGCTGCGATGATGATCGGGGGTTGATCTTCGTGATCCGCGACGAGGCCGGAGGCGTGATCGGCATTGCCGCCGGCTACTCGTGGGCAGGAACCGCCGAACTCAAATTGATGTGGGTCGATGAAGCCTATCGAGGCCGCAGCTACGGCAAGAAGCTGCTCGATGCTTTCACAGCCGAGGCCGCCAGCCGGGGCGTCGGGCGGGTATGGGTTTCGAGCCACGACTTCCAGGCGCCGGGCCTTTACGAAAAAGCCGGCTTCGAGCGCATGGCCGAGTTGCCGCAATGGCCCGAAGGCCATTCCAACGTCATCCTTTGTAAGACGATAGCCGCCCGGCATCGACCGGGCGCGACGGAGGCTTAAGCAACCTTGTCGAGCAGCGGCCTCAGCGCCGGGTGGATTTCCGGCGAAGCGTGCTTGATCAGCGTCAGCAGTGCGCGCTCGTTGTCGCGCAGCGGCCGCTGGCCGCCGCCGACGCGCTCGGCCAGCCATTCGGCCTCGCTCGCATCGATCGTCTCGGCGCGGCGGGCAAGCGCTTCGGTGGCCCGGTTCCTGGCTTCCCATTCCGCCTCGATATCGCCGGGCGAATGGTAGGCTTCGAGGATTGCCGCGAACCCGCCCGAGACCATCCGGCTGAAGAAACCGCCAAGCGTCGGGCCTGCCTCGTCCAGGAAGGTCTCGTGGCGCAGCGCCACTTCCCGCGTCGGTGGCTCGTAGCCGGTCGAACACATGACATAGTTGGCGATCGCCTTGACGAAGAGGTCGTTCCAGGACGGATCGTTTTCGGCGGCCGCGGTCCGGTCGTTGATCCTGAACAGGACCTCCGCCTCGGCCTTGCTGATGGCGATGTTGCCGTCGCCGCCATAGGCATAGAGGATGCGCCGCAACAGATCGACCTCGGCCTTGGTGATCAGCCCAGGTACGAGATCGCCGAGCATCAACGGGCCTTTGCCGTCGATTACCGCATGCGCGACCTGTTCCAGCGCATAGGCCGAGAGCTGGCCGGGCGAGGATTTCGCTTCCTCCAGCACATGCACCAGCAGCTCCAGCTCGGTGCGGCTGTCGACCATGCCGTCGCGCGAGATCGTGCGGACCAGCCAGTCGGCATTCTGCTCGGAGATGTAGCCTTCCGGCTTTTCCTGGTGGACGATATAGTCGGTCACCGCCTCGACGAAGAACGGCGCCCATTCGCCGCATTTGTCTCGCGCCGTCTGGTCGAGCGCGAACAGCGCCTCCGCCTCGCCGCGACCCATCACGCCATCCGCGAAAACCTCGCGCCGCAGCATCGTCACGTCTTCGGCCGTGATCTTGTTCTTCGAGGTCAGCCCCGCCACCGGAGCGCTCATGATCAATTCGCCCATTTGCCGTCCCTGCCCGTCGCCCGCTGCCGGCGAACTCAGTGCATTACCCCACCGAGCTTTATCAGCATTGTCTTGAGAAACCGGCAAACGGCGTGGTTAGCGAAGCCTTGTCGGCCAATGCATATCGCCGAAACGCAGGGCACGCTTTAAATGTCGCTGGGAGGTGACAAGGTGTCGCCGACGGGCTATGGATGGCGCGTCGGGGGCTCAGGCGACTGAGTCCTACCTGTTTGCGAGAGAGAGCAGCGCAAGCTGTCGCCGAAGGGGAAATCGCCCGAAATCTCTCAGGCAAAAGAACCGTAGACGGGAAAGACAACTCTGGAAAGTCGGGATTCGTCCCGCGCCGAAGGTGTAAGCGCTGCCGACAGAGTTACGGGGCGCGAGTCTCTCAGGCTTCAGACAGAGGGGCACGAATTAGGCCGCCGCCGGCGGTCGATTGCGTGCGACTCTGGAGAAGACATGACAGGCGACGACACCAGACATCTACCCCTTGAGGATTTGCATCAG
Organism: Mesorhizobium sp. B3-1-6; assembly: GCF_006439555.1. Lineage (NCBI taxonomy): Bacteria > Pseudomonadati > Pseudomonadota > Alphaproteobacteria > Hyphomicrobiales > Phyllobacteriaceae > Mesorhizobium > Mesorhizobium sp. B3-1-6. Next base: position 5,045 of record NZ_VFTM01000049.1, read on the forward strand.
GCCGCGGGCGCGCGTTTCGGCGCCTTCGCCGGCTGGTCGATGCCGCTCACCTACCCGCCCGGCGTGATGAAGGAGCACCTTCACTCACGCGAGCATGCCGGCCTGTTCGACATCTCGCATATGAAGCTGTTCGAGGTCGCCGGTCCGGGAGCCATCGCATTGTTGAACCGCGCCTGCCCGCTCGATGCCGGCGCGTTGGACATCTCGCAGTCCAAATACACTTTCTTCCTCAACGAGGCGGCAGGCATCATCGACGACCTGATCGTGACGCGCCTGGGCGATGACCGGTTCATGGTGGTGGCCAACGCCGGCAACGCCGTCGAGGACGAGAAGCATCTGCGCGACCTCTCCGCCGATTTCGATGCCAAGGTCGAGCCGCTTGACCGCGTGTTCCTGGCGATCCAGGGACCGGACGCCTGGGCAGCCCTTGCGCGGGCCAGCATCGAAACCGGCTCGCTGCTCTTCATGCACGGGGTCGAGCCCAGGCAAAACTGGTTCATGAGCCGTTCCGGCTACACCGGTGAGGACGGTTTCGAGATCGGCCTGCCGGAGAGGGATGCCCGCGATCTTGTTGCCAGACTCCTGGAAGACGAGCGCGTGCAGTGGATCGGCCTTGCCGCTCGCGACAGCCTGCGGCTCGAGGCCGGGCTTTGCCTGCACGGCCAGGACCTGACGCCGGAAATCGACCCGGCAAGCGCCGGACTGATGTGGGCGATTCCCAAGGAGGTTCGGGCCTCGGGTCATTTCATCGGCGCCGACGCGCTGCGCTCTGTCATCGAGCGTGGGCCGTCGCAGAAGCGCGTCGGCTTGAAGCCCGAAGGGCGTCAGCCGGTGCGCGCCGGCGCGGCGCTCATCGATGCCGACGGCAATCCGGCCGGCCACGTCACCTCGGGCGGCTTCGGCCCTTCGACCGGGCACCCCGTCGCCATGGGCTACGTCAACACCCCGCTGGCCAAGCCCGGCACGAAACTCTTCGCCGACGTCCGCGGGACGAAAATCCCGGTCGACGTCGCGTCCCTGCCCTTCACCCCACATCGCTACCGCAAAGGATAAGACCCAATGGCAAAGACCTATTTCACCGAAGACCATGAATGGCTGCGCGTAGAGGGTGGCGTCGCCACCGTCGGCATCACCGACTATGCGCAGGAACAGCTCGGCGATCTCGTTTTCGTCGAGCTGCCGGAAATCGGCCGCAAGCTTGCCAAGGGCGACACCGCCGTGGTCGTCGAATCCGTCAAGGCGGCGTCGGACGTCTACGCACCGGTCGACGGCGAGATCACCGAGGCCAACGCCTCGCTGTCGGCCGATCCCTCGCTGGTCAACTCGGCCGCGACCGGCGACGGCTGGCTCTGGAAGATGAAGCTCGCCAACGAAAGCCAGCTCGACAGCCTCATGGACGAGGCCGGCTACAAAGCCCATATCGGCTGATATCAGGACATAAAGACATGACCGCAGCGCTTACTCCCTTCTCGGCCCGCCATATCGGCCCGGGCGTCAACGATGTCAGAGCCATGCTTGCCGTGCTCGGCGTTCCGTCCGTCGAAACGCTGATCAGCCAGGCCGTGCCGAGATCGATCCGCCTCGACCAGCCGCTCAACCTGCCGGCTCCGGCCAGCGAAGCGGAAGCGCTGGCCGAACTGTCTGCGATCATGGCGAAGAACACGGTGCTGAAAAGCTTCATCGGCGCCGGCTATCATGGCGTCTTCGTGCCGCCGGTCATCCAGCGCAACCTGTTCGAGAACCCGGCCTGGTACACGGCCTACACCCCCTACCAGGCCGAGATCAGCCAGGGTCGGCTGGAGATGCTGTTCAACTTCCAGACATTGGTGACGGAACTGACCGGCCTGCCGGTGGCGTCCGCCTCGCTGCTCGATGAAGCCACCGCCGTCGCCGAAGCCGTCGGCATCGCGCTGCGCCACCACCGCGACAAGCGCACCAAGGTGGCGCTTGCCGGCACGCCGCATCCGCAGACGCTGGACGTCGTGCGCACCCGCGCCGAACCGCTCGGCATCGAGGTCGACGGCGAGACGATCGACGACAACACCGCCGCCCTGCTCGTATCCTGGCCGGACACATTCGGCGTCTACGGCGACCACAAGGCGGCGATCGAGAAGGCCCGTGCCGCCGGCGCGCTCGTCGTCTTCATCGCCGATCCGCTGGCGCTGACCCTCACCGACGCGCCGGCGAAGCTTGGCGCCGACATCGCCGTCGGTCCGATGCAGCGTTTCGGCGTGCCGATGGGCTTTGGCGGCCCGCATGCCGCCTATTGCGCCGTTTCCGACAAGCTGACCCGCCTGATGCCCGGCCGCCTGGTCGGCCAGTCGACGGACACCATGGGCCGCCCGGGCTACCGGTTGGCGCTGCAGACGCGCGAGCAGCACATCCGCCGCGACAAGGCGACCTCCAACATCTGCACCGCGCAGGCGCTGTTGGCCAATATGGCGACGGCCTATGCGATCTGGCACGGTCCTGCCGGCCTGCAGGCGATTGCCGGTCAGATCCACGGGTTTGCCGATCGCCTCGCCTCGGGCCTCAAGGCTGCAGGCGTTGCTGTGCTTGGCGCAAGCCGCTTCGACACAGTGACCGCGGAAGTGAAGGGCAAGGCCGCGGCAATAGAAGCTGCCGCTCAGAAGACCGGCCGGCTGTTGCGCGTCATCGATGCCGACTGCGTCAGTGTCGCCTTCGACGAGACTTCCACGGAAGCCGACCTCGAGGCGATCGCCGCCCTGTTCGGGGCCAAGCCCGGCGCGGCGGAAGGCGGCTCCATGCCGGGCAAGCCGCGCGGCAAGGAATTCCTCACCCAGCCGGTCTTCCACGACAACCATTCCGAAACCGAGATGATGCGCTTCCTGCGCAGGCTGGCCGACAAGGACCTCGCGCTCGATCGCACCATGATCCCGCTCGGATCCTGCACCATGAAGCTCAACGCCGCCGCCGAGATGATGCCTGTGAGCTGGCCGAGCGTCGCCAATCTGCATCCTTTCGCGCCGGCCGGCCATTGCGAGGGCTATCGCAAGATGGTCGGCGATCTGGAGGCCTGGCTGTCGGAAATCACCGGTTTCGACGCCGTCAGCCTGCAGCCCAATGCCGGCAGCCAGGGCGAATATGCCGGCCTGCTCGCCATCCGCGCCTATCACCGCGCGCGCGGTGAAAGCCACCGCACCGTTTGCCTGATTCCGTCCTCCGCGCACGGCACCAATCCGGCCAGCGCCGCGATGGCCGGCATGAGTGTCGTCGTCGTGCGTTGCCTGGACGACGGCAACATCGACATGGACGATCTGCGCGCCAAGGCCAACGAGCATTCCAAGAACCTTGCGGCGCTGATGTTCACCTACCCTTCGACGCATGGCGTCTACGAGGAAGGGGCGCGCCATCTCTGCGCGCTGATCCACGAGCATGGCGGCCAGGTCTATTTTGACGGCGCCAACCTCAACGCCCTGGTCGGCCTCGCCCGCCCCGGCGACATCGGCGCCGACGTCTGCCACATGAACCTGCACAAGACCTTCTGCATCCCGCATGGCGGCGGCGGCCCGGGCGTCGGCCCGATCGGCGTCAGGGCGCATCTGAAACCCTATTTGCCGGGCCATGTCACCGAAGGCTCGGAGCATGCCGTTGCCGCCGCGCCCTTCGGCAGTGCGTCGATCCTGCCGATCACGTGGATGTACATCCGCATGATGGGCGGCTCCGGCCTGAAGCAGGCGACCGAGACGGCGATCGTTTCCGCCAACTACGTGGCGACGCGGCTCGCGCCGCACTACCCGCTGCTCTACAAGGGCAGGAGCGATCGCATCGCGCATGAATGCATCCTCGACACGCGCGTGCTCAAGGAAAGCGCCGGCATCAGCGTCGACGACATCGCCAAACGCCTGATCGACTACGGCTTCCATGCGCCGACCATGTCGTTCCCGGTCGCCGGCACGCTGATGGTCGAGCCGACCGAGTCCGAGCCCAAGCGCGAGCTCGACCGTTTTTGCGAGGCGATGATCGCCATCGCCGGCGAGGCGGCGAAAGTGGCGAAGGGCGAGTGGCCGTCCAGCGACAACCCGCTGGTCAACGCCCCGCACACCGCGGCGGAGGCGCTTGCCGGTGAGTGGAAGCATCCCTACTCGCGGCTGGAGGCGGCCTATCCGGCGGGCGACGCGGATCTGTCGGCGAAATACTGGCCGCCGGTCTCGCGCATCGACAATGTCGCCGGCGACCGCAACCTGGTCTGCTCGTGCCCGCCGCTGTCGGAATATCTCGGCGCCGCGGAGTAGCAGCCCAGGTTTTGCTCAGGCGGTTTTCAGGGCCGGCCCCACATCGGGCTGGCCCAATTCGGTCTGAGCGATGACGCGGTTGCGTCCTGCACGCTTGGCCGCATAAAGCGCGGCGTCCGCTTGCGCCAGCACCTCGTCGAGGGGGCGGCCGGCGGTCGAGCCGAATCCCACGCCGCCGCTGACGCTGCTGCGCAGCGGGCCGCGATGGGTCGCAACGATCTCGGTGCCGAAAGCGACGCCGATCCGGCTTGCCATGTCATGCGCCTTTTCCGGCGTCACGCGCGTCATGACGAGCGCGAATTCCTCGCCGCCCAGCCGGAATGCGTCGACCCCTGCCCTGCCGTATTTCTTGATCACCGCCGCGAAGCGGCAAAGCACCTGGTCGCCGACGGGATGACCGAAGACGTCGTTGGTCATCTTGAAATGGTCGAGATCGAACATCGCGATCGCCATGAACGGACCGAAGCTGCGATCGCCGTAAAGCTCGGTGAGCGCCCTGCGGTTCATCAGGCCGGTCAGCGGATCGGTCATCGTCTCGGCCTTGAGCTCGATCTGCGCCTGCAGGTGGTGCAGCGAAAGCGTCAGCGCGCCGAGGCCGGTCATGCAGGCGACCGCGACGACGGAGTTCAGCCGTTCCGCCCAATTGTCGGGCGCGGCGCCGAGGACCCTTTGCCCCTGGACGAGCAACACCGCGCCGCACAGCGCGAAGGACAGACCGCAGGCTCCGCTGAGGAAGGAGACGACCAGAAGGATCCGCCGGTCGTGATCCCCCTTCATCCAGAACATCGCCCCGATCGCCGCGAGCAGCGCCGTCACGGCCGCATAGGTGATCTGGAAGCCGATGCCGTCGAAGCCGAGATAGGTGACCAGAGCGCAGGCCGCCATCGCGGCCAGCGCCGGCACAATGGCGCGGCGGTAGTCGCGAAAGCCGAGATACTGCATGGCCGACAGGCAGATGATCAGGAAACCCAGGGTCAACAGCGCCAGCACGACCTGGCACAGCCAGGGATCGGCATCCTTGGCATAGCGCCAGAACGCGACGACATGGGCGACGAGCACCAGGGTGCCGCAGGCGACCGTGAGCACGAAGCGCGCCCGCGGCGTGGTGAGCCAGATTGCAAACATGGTGATGCTGAGGCATGTGCCCGACAGTGCCGCCGCGAGCAGGAGCGAACTGAAATCCAACATCCGTGAAGAACTGCCTTTAGCGTCTAGCCGGTGCCCGTCCCCTCAATGTAGGCTGGCTGCGGCCGGCGCAAACCGTTTTCGGACGATGCCCAACGCTACCTCGACACAGGGTTTACAAAGCGTCGACATGTGAGGCGAAATCCCGTGACGATACACGGGAAACGAGAACCCGCAGACGGATCAGCCCTTGTCGAGCAGCGCCAGATTGGCGTTGACCACCGTCTGGTCGGCCATGCCGGCCTTGGCTTCGAGCAGCAGCGCGCGCGCCTTCTTCTTGTTGCCGCGCAGAAGCTGCGAATAACCCATATTGTTGACGATCTGCGGCTTGCGCCCCGCGACCTTCAACAGCTGCATATAGGCGCGATCGGCGAAGTCGAAGCGGCCAAGCTCGTCATAGGATGCGGCAAGCCCCATCCAGGCCTCGGCATTGTCGGATTTGAGTTCTACCGCCTTGCGGAAATGCTGTTCGGCAAGGCCGAAATTCGCCTCGCGGAACTGCGCCTTGCCTTCAACGAGGTCGTTGGCGCTGACATCCTTGGCCACCGGCTGGATCGCCGTGGTCTTGGTTGTGTCGACGTTGTTGTTCGTCGTGCAGCCGGTAATCATCAAGACGGCCGCCAACGCCGCCGCTGCCCTGGGAAGTCTCTGACGCATGCCCCTGCCCCATCGCCCGATTTGCCGGGTCGTTCTTCAGGAAAAACCATACAGAAGAGCGATTAAGCTTCGGTGCCGAAATGCAGCTAAATTTTGGTTGCCCGCAGAGGATGCGTTAACCACGGTTGCCCGGATTCAGGTCAGGCCGAGCCGAAAGCGACGGGTTCCGAGAACCGGCCTACGCCGGCCGTTACCTTCATAGAGCGGAGACACTCACGAGCGCTTCGGCCGGCGAAGGCCGGAAGCGCAGGAAGCCGGTACTTGCAGGCCGGCCTCACCTGAATCCTTAGTGCGCGGTCAGCTTCACGATGATCGGTATGATGGCGATCATCAGCACCACCGGCAGGATGCAAACCGTCACCGGGACCGACATCTTGGCCGGCAGGGCATGCGCCTTCTCCTCGGCCAGCGACATGCGCTTGTGCCGCATTTCGTCGGAAAAGACGCGCAGCGAGCCCGACAGGCTGGTGCCGAGTTCCTTGGATTGCTGCAGCAGCGTCGCGAAGGAGCGAACCTCGTCGAGGCTGAGGCGGTCGGCAAGCGCCTTCAGCGCGTCGTCGAGGCTGCGCCCGGCCCGCAACTCCAGCGACACCAGGATCAGGTTCTGGCTGAGCGACGGATAGGTCCTGGCAAGCTCCCTGGAGACCCGCTCGATGCCGGCCTCCATGCTCATGCCGGCATCGGAGCAGACGATCATCAAATCCATGAAATCGGGAAAGCCGTTGCGGTATTCGCGCATCTTTTCCCGAACCTTCTGCGTCAGCACCAGGCCAGGCAGGAAATAGCCGCCTGCAGCCGACAGGATGATGAAGGTCCAGCGGCTGGTCATGGTCGACTCGGCGCTGGCCGCCCAGTGGTTGACCAGGAATGCGCCGAGCGCCGCGCCGACCAGCGCGGCGAAACGGATCAGGAAGAACATGCCGACGGCGCGCGGCTCCATGTAGCCGGCCTGGATGAGCTTCAGGCGCAGCCGCGCGACATTTTCCGGATCGCTCTTGGCATAGAACTCCTGCGCCCGTTTCACCGCCTTCTCGCGCACGGCGTTGGTGCTCTTCTTGGGCGCGGGCTCCGCCTGCTCGGCCGGCTGCAAAATCTCCACCTTCAGCCGGCGCTTGACGTCGCCGCGATCGCCCTTGGCGAGCACCAGCGGCCAGGCGACGGCGCCGCCGCCCAGCACAAGGAGCAGCACGGCGACCGGCATCGGCGAGGTCGGCGCGAGCGAAGCGAGGAAGCGGATGACGTCTTCCATCTCAGAACCTGAAATTCGACATCTTGAACATGATGGCGTTGCCGAGGAGCAGCCAGATCACGGAGCCGCTCAGCATGTACCAGGTCTTCGGCACGTCCCAGACATCCTGGTAGAACTGCGGCATCAGCACCATGATGGCGGTGAACAGAAGCACGGGGACCGCAGTCAGGATGTAAGCCGACATGCGCCCTTCCGTCGAAATGGCGCGCACCTTGCGGCGCAGCTTGCCGCGGTCGCGGATCGTCGCCGACAGGCCGTCGAGGATCTCGCGCAGATTGCCGCCCGAACTGCTCTGGATCGACACCGCCGTGACGAACAGCGGCAGGTCCTCATGCCCCACCCGGTCGAAAAGGTTGTTCAGCGCCGAGACCAGGTCGGAGCCATAGGTCACCTCGTCGGCGACGACGCCGAACTCGGTGCCGATCGGATCGGCCATTTCGCGCGACACCATGGCAATCGCCACCGGCACCGGATGGCCGGCCTTCAGGCCGCGCGTGATCAGCTCCAGCGCCTCGGGCAGTTGCATGCCGAACCGCTTGTGCCGGCGCTTGCGCAGGAAGCGCATGGCCATTACCGGCAGCACCGGCAACAGCAAGACAAACAGGATGAGGCCGAACAGGAGCGGCAGGCCCTTCCAGATGCCGACAAGCGCCAGCGCCGCGGCCACGCCCGAGGTGATCGTCAGGAACTTCGGCAGCGGCGTGGTCATGCCGGACTGCGTGCGCAGGGCGCGGAAGCGGTCGAGAGAAAAGATGGAGCCGCCGCCGTCGATCCCGCGTTCCTTGCGCAGCTGGATCAGCACCTGCTCCTGGCTGATCTTATTCTCCGCGAGCTTCATGCGGCGGTTGATGGCCGTGCGCTTGTCGCTGCGCCCGGCATAGAGCAAATAAAGGCCCTCGGCGATCATGATGCCGGTGAGCGCCGCCGCGGCGTAGACGACGTAGACCGGGCTGAATCCCTCGAACACCGGCCTAGTCCTGCGGCCGGCCGGGTTCGAAATACTTGCCCGGGAATTCGATGCCCATGTTGCGCAGGTCCTCGAGGAAGCGTGGCCGGATGCCGGTCGCTTCGAAGTGGCCGAGGATCTTTCCGTCCGCCTCCATGCCGGTGCGCACGAAGCGGAAGATCTCCTGCATCTGGATGACGTCGCCTTCCATGCCGGTCACTTCGGCGACGCTGGTCACCTTGCGCTTGCCGTCGGACAGGCGCGTCAGCTGGACGATGATGTCGATGGCGCTGGAGATCTGGCTTCGGATCGACTGCACGGTCATCGGCATGCCGGTCATGCCGAGCATCTGTTCCAGACGCGAGATAGCATCGCGCGGCGTGTTGGCATGGATGGTGGCCATCGAGCCTTCATGACCGGTGTTCATCGCCTGCAGCATGTCGAAGGCTTCCTCGCCGCGGCACTCGCCGAGGATCACGCGGTCGGGGCGCATGCGCAGCGCGTTCTTGACCAGGTCGCGCTGCTTCAATTCGCCGTGGCCCTCGATATTGGCCGGGCGCGTTTCCATGCGCGCGACATGCGGCTGCTGCAGTTGCAACTCGGCCGCGTCCTCGATGGTGATCAAGCGCTCGTCTTCCGGAATGAAGGCCGACAAAGCATTGAGCATCGTCGTCTTGCCCGTGCCGGTGCCGCCGGAGATGATCGTGGTCTTGCGGGCATGCACCGCCGCCGCCAGCACCTCGGCCATGTTCTGGGTGATGGCGCCGAATTCGACCAGTTTGTGCAGGCCGAGCTTGTTCTTGGAGAATTTGCGGATCGACACCAGCGGCCCGTCGACGCCGACCGGGCGGATCGCCGCGTTGAAGCGCGAGCCGTCGAGCATGCGGGCGTCGACCATCGGCTGCGATTCATCGACGCGGCGGCCGACCGCCGCGACGATTTTATTAATGATTCGAAGGAGATGTGCCTCATCCTTGAACGGGATATTGACCTGCTGCAGCTTGCCGCGCTTTTCGACGAAGCAGTTCTGGTGGCCGTTGATCAGGATATCGTTGATCTCGGGGTCCTTGAGCAGCGGCTCCAGCGGGCCGAGGCCCACCATCTCGTCGACGATGTCGTCGACCAGGGCGTCGAGTTCGGCGTTGTTGATCGCCATCCGCTCATTGCGCGTCTTTTCCGAGACGAATTCATGCACCTGCCGGCGCATTTCATCCCGGGGCAGCCGCTCCAGCGCCACGAGGTTGATCTCTTCGAGCAGCATGCGATGGATACGCACACGCGCATCGAGCACCTTGTTGGCGCTCTTTGCAGGCGCTGCTTCAGGCTTCGGCGGCGCCGGCTTGCGGGTCGTCGGGATGATCACGGCATTGTGCGTGACCGGCGCGGATTCGGGCGCCCGCTGCGGACGAACGTCGCGGCTCTGCAGGTTGGAAAAGCGGCTGTTCATCCTGCCTTCCTCTTCAGCAAGCCCTTGCCCAGGCCGAACAGCGACTTCGACTTGGCCATCATCTGGACGGCCTCCTCCGGCAGGATGATCTTCTTCAGGTCGTTGACGACATTGGCGTTGGGGTCGATGGCGTGCAGCGGCACGCCGCGGTCGACCGCCTCGCGCACCAGCCGGTAATTGTTGGAGATGCCGCCAACGAAATGCTCGCCGAGTATCTCCTGGACGTCGGCCTGCTTGATGCCGCTGTCGAACATCTTCTGCTCGAAGCGGTTGACGATGACGTTGGGCTTCACTTCCTTGCCGGCGGTCTCATAGACGGCCTGGATGAGACGCTGCGTATGGCGCAGGCAGGGCACCGTCATCTCGGCGACGATATAGAGCTTGTTCGAGCCGAGCAGCACCGTCTCGGTCCAGGGGAACCATGTACGCGGCATGTCGATGACGACATTGTCGAAATAGGCCGCCACGAGGTCGAGCATGCGCACCACGACATCGGTCTTGAACGAGCGCATGTCCGACGGGCGCGTGGGAGCGGCTAGCACGCACAGCCCGCTCGCATGCTTGGACAGCATCACGTCAAGCAATTGCCGGTCGAGGCGCTCCGGCTGGTTCTCGATTTCCGTAATGTCGAAGCGCGGTTCGAGATCGAGATATTCGGCGCAGGCGCCTTGCTGGAAATTGAGGTCGACGACGCATGTCGAGGCGCCGCGCGTCACCGAATGATGCAGTTGGAACGCCGTCTGCAAGGCGAGCGTGGTGGTACCGACGCCGCCGGCGGCCGGCATGAACGTGTAGATGTGCGATTCGGTGTTCTCTTCCCGCCCCGGCCCTTGCAGCGCACGGATAACGGAACGCACGAGGTCGGCCGTGGTGATCGGCTTGACCAGGAAATCGGCGACCTTGAGCTGCACCAGGATACGCACCGCCGCCGCGTTGAATTCCTGGGTCACGACGATCACCGGAATGCTGCCTTCCAGCCGTCGCATGACACGCTGCAGCGACTCGATTTCCTCGAGCTTGGCTGCATCCATGTCGACGATGACCGTGCCGAAGTCCGTCTCGAGGATCTCGCCGCGCAGCTCGTTGACACTCTTTTCCAGCGTCAAAAGCTCGATGACCTCGGAGGCCGCGAAAGCTGTCCGTGTGTCTTGCAAGAACGTCGTGTCCGTCGAAACGAGCAGGATCTTCTTGGTCTTGCTACCAGATGCCATCGTCGTCAGCCCATCAGTCCGATGTCGTTGATGATGATGTCGTCGGCGCCGACCCCGAGCCGGCCTTCGCACCGACGGCGGTGCTCTCGGAACCCGGACGCTGGGCCGGCACGAGAAGCCGGGTGTTCTGCACGCCGTACTTCCACGGATCGACCATCTGCATGGCGGTGTTGGACGCCTGTGCGTTGCCGACTCCGAGCGTCACCCCTTCGGTGCGGACATAGTCGTCGCTGGTGCAGCCGCCGGCGAAACCGGCCAGGAGCAGAGCGATGCAAACGGGGATGCGCATGGCCTTAGTCCTTTGGCAGATCGAGGAAGTGGCCGGACGTGGCGGCAGCTATCGGGCGGGCGGCGCTGCCGTCCGCCAGCGTCACCGGACGCTTCGACGCCGAGGCGTCCACTTCCTCTGTGTTGTTCAGGAAATAGTCGGCGGGACTTGCCGGCTGGGTGCCGTCGGTCGGCTCGACCATCTTCTTCGAGGGATCGACCGGCTTGACCAGGTAAGGCGTGACGATGATGACCAGGTCGGTCTCGCGCCGCTGATAGGATTTCGACGAAAACAGCGGACCGAGCACCGGCAGCCTGCCGATCCCCGGCACCCGCGATGTCGTGATGTCGTTCTGCGACTGCAGGAGGCCGGCGATCATGAAGCTCTGGCCGTTCTTGAGGTCGACCGATGTCCTGGCGCGGCGCACGATGAAGGCCGGAATGGAAATGCCGCTGCTGACCTGGATGGAAGCGGACGGGTCGATCGAGGACACTTCCGGCGCGATGTCGAGGCTTACCAGCCCGTCCTTCAGCACCGTCGGCGTGAAATCCAGGCCGACGCCGTACTTCTTGTAGGTGACGCTGATCTTGCCATTGTCTTCGGAAACCGGGATCGGGAACTCGCCGCCGGCAAGGAAGCTCGCCGTCTGGCCCGAACGCGCAATCAGGTTCGGCTCCGCCAGCCGCCGCGCCAGGCCGCGTTCCTCCAGCGCCTTGATGGCGATGTCGATCGAAACGCCGTTCGACAGCAGGCTGCCGATGATCTCGCCTGTTCCGGCAGCCGTCAGGTTTCCCCCATCCGGGCTCAGCACGACTTTGCGGTTGCCGATGCCATAGGCGAAATTGGCGGCGTATTTGGCGCCGAGATCCTGACCGGCCTGGCGATTGATCTCGACGAAGCGGACGTTGAGCTGCACCTGCTGCGAGGACGAGATGTTGACCGAGTTGATGATTTCCTCGTTGCCGGAAAAGCGCGACGCGATCTTGCTGGCCTTGTCGGCGGCGACCGCATCGTCGGCCTCGCCCGACAGCACGACGCGGCCGTTCGCCGAACCGACCTTGATCTTGGCGTCGGGAACGCTGGCGCGGATGGTGCTGGCCAGTTGGTCTGTATCCAGCGTCACCTCGATATCGATGGTGCCGACAAGCTGCTTGTTCTGGTCGAACAGGGCGATACCGGTGGTGCCCAGATTGTTGCCGAGCACGTAGAAGGACTTGTCGGTCAGCGGATTGACGTTGGCGATCTCCGGATCGCCGATGACGATCTGGTAGAAGGCGGCGCTTGTCATGATCGTCTTCGGCTTGCCCTTGGCCACCTTGATCGAGGCGTTCTTGTTCGCCGATACATAGACGACGTCATTGCCAGCCCTTGCCGGCGCGGCGACGCCAAGCATTGCCGCCGCCAGCGCTATCGCGCCGAGAAGACGCCATCCCCCGGTCGTCCGAAATGCATCAAACCCGAACATCTTGCCCCGTCCCCGCCGGTCCCCACCGGCTATTGCTGCAGTTCCTGCGGCGGTTCCCGTGAAGGAACCTTGTATTCCTCGACCTTGTCGCCACGCGTCACGATCACCGTCTTTAGTTTCGGCTCGCCCTGGTCCTTCGTCATCGCCTTGACGAGCGAGGCGGCGTTCGCCTGCGCGTTTGCGGCAACCGAGCCGCCGAAGGACGAGATGGTCGTAAGCCCGCCATTGCTGGCGGTTGCGTCGGCGGCCGACCGCAGCGACAACGACAGCGTGCCGACGGTGCGGGCAAGCGCCACTTTCTGCGCCCCTTCGTTGGTGACTTCGAGGGTCACGGAATTGGCGATTTGCGGCTCCGTCTTGCGCTCGTCGGCGCCCTGTCCGACCGAAAGCACCTTGGCATCGGAGACGACGATCTCGGACGTGACGGTCGACCCGGCGGCGCCCTGCGCATTCTTGGACACTTCCTGGATATCGCCAGCGTCGCGCGTCAGCACGACGTCCACGCGGTCTCCCGGCGTGATGAAGCCGCCGACCCCGGCGATCTCATCGGTGCGGATGGTGACGGCCCGCATTCCCGGCGACAGCATGTTGGAAAGGGTGGCGCGGCCATTCGGCCCCGACAGCTTGGTGAGCAGCACCGGTTCGTTGACCTCGATCGGCGACAGCACGACCCGGCTGCCGTCCGCAAGCAGCTTGTCGATCGTCGGGAAAGCACCTTGCGGCAGGGAATCCTGAGGCCACGGAATCTCGGCGAGTTGCGGCCGTCCGAGCTCCATGCCGTAACGCAGCGGCGCTTGCGCCACCACGATGGTCTTGAACTCGACCTTGGGCTGCTGCGGCGCCATGACGGAGACGACCTTGACCTCGGGCTGAGCCTTTGCCTGGCTCTTGACCCAGAAATCCGCCGCAAAGATCGAGATCGCGCCGAACACGGCGGCGATGCCGATCATGGTAATGGCCCTGCCCCTCACAACGAAACCCCTGACGCCCGTGGTCTTTTGTTGGTTGGGCCTCACGCTAGGCGTTAATGTTAAAGAATCGGGAATACCGGGGCACGCCGACCGCCCTATTTCGGCCGGCTTGGTTATCGAATGGTTTTAGAATAAGAGACAGTTTGATCCCTGAACGGAACAGGAACTCGTTCGCCCGCCAAAAGCGTGGCAGTATCGAGACGTGATTCGCTTTACCGGACGCTAGGCCCAGCATGGACGACAGCAACGACCTCTTCGGCAAGATGGAAAAGCCGGCACAGCCGGTGCGCGCGCCGTCGCGCCCGGCCGATCCGCTCATGCAGGCCGCGAAGCGTTCGGCCCCCGCCCGCGACGGCAGCGAGGGCTACAGCGCCGCCGACATCGAGGTGCTGGAAGGGCTGGAACCGGTGCGCCGCCGTCCGGGCATGTATATCGGCGGCACCGACGACAAGGCGATGCATCACCTGTTCGCCGAGGTCATCGACAATTCCATGGACGAAGCTGTGGCCGGTCACGCCACCTTCATCGACGTCGAGCTTTCCGCCGACGGCTTCCTGACCGTCACCGACAACGGCCGCGGCATCCCGGTCGATCCGCATCCGAAATTCAAGAAGCCAGCGCTCGAAGTCATCATGACCACGCTGCATTCGGGCGGCAAGTTCGACTCCAAGGTCTACGAGACCTCCGGCGGCCTGCATGGCGTCGGCGTTTCGGTCGTCAACGCGTTGTCCGACCATCTCGAGGTCGAGGTCGCGCGGGGACGTCAGCTCTACCGCCAGCGTTTTTCGCGCGGCGTCCCGGTCAGCGGTCTTGAGCATCTCGGCGAGGTCCACAACCGCCGCGGCACCAGGACCCGCTTCCATCCCGACGAGCAGATTTTCGGCAAGGGCGCCGCCTTCGAACCGGCGCGGCTTTACCGCATGACGCGCTCGAAGGCCTATCTGTTCGGCGGCGTCGAGATCCGCTGGACCTGCGATCCGTCGCTGATCAAGGAAAAGGACCAGACGCCGGCCAAGGCCGAGTTCCATTTCCCCGGCGGCCTGAAGGACTATCTCAAGGCGACGCTCGGCGACGAATTCCAGGTCACGCGCGAGGTCTTCGCCGGCAAGAGCGACAAGCAGGGCGGTCATGCTTCGCTCGAATGGGCGGTGACCTGGTTCGGCGGCGACGGTTTCCTCAACTCCTATTGCAACACCATTCCGACCCCCGAAGGCGGCACGCATGAGGCCGGATTCCGCAACGTGCTGACGCGCGGACTGCGCGCTTACGCCGACCTCATCGGCAACAAGCGCGCCTCGATCATCACCACCGACGACGTGATGATCTCGGCCGCCGGCATGCTGTCGGTGTTCATCCGCGAGCCTGAATTCGTCGGCCAGACCAAGGACAGGCTGGCGACGATCGAGGCGATGCGCATCGTCGAGAACGCCCTTCGCGACCCGTTCGACCACTGGCTGGCAGACAATCCGCAGGAAGCCTCGAAGCTTCTGGAGTGGGTGATCGCGCGCGCCGACGAACGCGTGCGGCGCCGCCAGGAAAAGGAAGTCTCGCGCAAGAGCGCGGTGCGCAAGCTGCGCCTTCCGGGCAAGCTCGCCGACTGCACGCAGAACGCCGCCGCCGGCGCCGAGATCTTCATCGTCGAGGGCGACTCGGCCGGCGGCTCGGCCAAGCAGGCGCGCGACCGCGCCAGCCAGGCGGTGCTGCCGCTGCGCGGCAAGATCCTCAACGTCGCCTCCGCCGGCAACGACAAGCTTGCTGCCAACCAGCAGATTTCCGACCTGATCCAGGCGCTCGGCTGCGGCACGCGCTCGAAATACCGCGACGAGGATCTGCGCTACGACCGCGTGATCATCATGACCGACGCCGACGTCGACGGCGCGCACATCGCTTCGCTGTTGATCACCTTCTTCTATCAGGAGATGCCGAACCTGATCCGCGGCGGCCATCTCTATATGGCCGTGCCGCCGCTCTATTCGATCCGGCAGGGCGGCAAGGTCGGCTACGCTCGCGACGACGCGCACAAGGACGAACTGCTGCGCACCGAATTCACCGGCCGCGGCAAGGTCGAGATCGGCCGCTTCAAGGGCCTCGGCGAGATGATGGCCGCGCAGCTCAAGGAGACCACGATGGATCCGAGGAAGCGCACGCTTCTAAGGGTCGACGTGATCGACGCCGAGCAGGCCACCAAGGATGCCGTCGACGCGCTGATGGGCACCAAGCCCGAGGCGCGTTTCCGCTTCATCCAGGAGCGCGCCGAATTCGCAGAGGCGGACGTGCTGGATATCTGATCGCCTGCCGGTCCATAACAGTCTCCGGCACGGAGAACCGATGTGACCTGGACGCGGTTGAAAGAGCTTGTCGAGACGCCCTTAAGCGGTTTGACGCAGCCGACCCGTTCGGACTGGATTTTTGCCCTGCGCACGGTTTCGGCCGGACTGATCGCGCTGCTTGTCGCCTACGCGCTGAAGCTCGACCATCCGCAATGGGCGATGATGACGGTGTTCATCGTCGCGCAGCCGGTCGCCGGCATGGTGCTGGCAAAGGGCTTCTACCGGCTGCTCGGCACGCTGGCCGGCGGCCTGGCGGCCGTCGGCATCACATCGCTGTTCGGCGCCAATCCCTGGCTGTTGGTGAGCGTGCTGGCGCTCTGGATCGGCGTCTGCACGCTGGTCTCGTCGCTATTGCGCAACCCGGAAGCCTATGGCGCCGCGCTTGCCGGCTATACCGCGATGATCATCAGCCTGCCGGCCCTCGGACAACCGCATATAGTCGTCGACCTGGCCGTCGCCCGCTGCGCGGAGATCGCGCTCGGCATCGTCTGCGCCGGCGTCACCAGCCGGCTGATCCTGCCGAAGCTCGCGGCCGACGCCATCATCTCCAGGTTGAAGCGCAGCATCCTCGACCTCGCCGAATATGCCGGCGGCGCCTTTTCCAACGGCGATCCGGCAAGCCTCGCCGCACTCCAGCGCAAGCTGATCACCGATGCCCAGACGCTTGCCGAGATGCGCACCTATGCGCGGCTGGAGGCGCCGAGCTTCGCCACCCGCGCCCACCCGGTGCGGCGCACGATCGGTCAGCTTCTGTGGGCGCTTTCGGCGGCGCGCGCACTGCACAGCCACCGCAGGCCGAAGAACGCGGCGCTCATTCCCATGCGCAGCGAATTGAAGGCCTTCGTCGGCGAACTGGCGGCGACACCCGGCGCGCTCGACGACACCGGCCCCTGGGTGGCGCGGCTCGGTGCGATCGCAAGCAAGGCCAGGGAGATGCCCGACCTTCCCAACGATGACGGCTCCAGCGATACCGCCGAAGACAAGGTCGGCACCATCACCCGCCTGACCATTGCCGGCGATTTCGCCGAGGCGCTGAAGCAGGTGATGCGCGGCCTTGACGCGCTTCGCTCGCCCGTCTCGCGGAAGTCGAGCGAGCGGGCCCAGCCGGCGCTGGTCGTCCACCGCGACTACCAGGCCGCGTGGCGCAACGCCGTGCGCGCCGCGCTCGCGACGTTGCTCGTGGCGATCTTCTGGCTGACGACCAAATGGTCGGAAGCCGCCGGCACCGTCATCCTCGTCGCCGTCGTCTCCAGCCTGTTCGCGGCGCGCCCGGATCCGGTGCAGTCCGCCTGGGGTTTCTTCACCGGAACGCTGATCGCGCTGCCTTTTGCCTTTCTGGTCGGCCAGGTCGCGCTGCCGGCGCTGCCGGGCTTCGGCTGGTTCACGCTCCTCGTGGTGCCGATCCTGGTGCCCGCGGCGCTCGGCATGGCAAATCCCCGCCATGTCGGCGTCGCCACCGCCTTCGCCATCAACTTCCTCGCCTTCCTCAGCCCGCATCAGCAGATGATCTACGATCCCGGGCCGTTCTTCGCCGGCTCGGCGTCGATCCTGGTCGGCATCCTGATTGCCATCGGCGTCTTCATCGTCGTGCTGCCCGCCGACCCCTGGGTCACCGTGGAGCGTATCTCGCAGGCGATGCGCGAGGATCTGGCGCGGCTTTGCCTGCATGAGCGCATTCCCCGGCGCTCGGCCTTCGAAAGCCTCGCCTATGACCGGATCAACCAGTTGATGCCGCAGGTGCAGCAAACGGGCCGCAAGGGCGATCCCATTCTTGGCGGAAGCATTTCGGCCGTCACCGTCGGGCTGGAAGTGCTGCGGCTGCGCCACGCGCAACTGAACTCCGCCGTCCCGCACGAAACGGTCGAGTCCATCGGCAATTTCCTGCGCGGCCTGGCGCGCGAATTGCTGTTTAAACGGCCGGGCGAGCCGCAGACCGCGACCGTCGCGGTGGCGAGGGAATATGCGGCCAGCATCGCCCAACGCAGCGATCGGCTCGAAATGCTGCAGATCACCGCCTCGCTGCGCATCATCGCCGCGGCGATGGAAGATTGTCCGGATTTCTTTGCGAAGGGCCGCCACTGAACAATTCGGAGCCCCGTTTCAGGTGAGACCGGTTCGGGAATGGTTCTTGTTAGGCTGGTCGAGACATTCTAGGTTGGACACATGGCGCTCAAACGGATGGACAACATAGGAATCGTCGTCGAGGACCTCGACGAGACGATTGAATTCTTCCGCGAGCTCGGTCTTGAACTCGAGGGACGGGCCATTATCGAGGGAGAATGGGCCGGACGTGTCACCGGACTCGGCGATCAGCACGTCGAGATTGCGATGATGCGCACGCCGGACGGTCACAGCCGGCTCGAGCTGTCCCGCTTCATCACACCGCCTGTCGTCGCGGATCACCGCAACGCTCCGGTGAACGCCCTGGGCTATCTCCGCGTCATGTTCGCCGTGGACGACGTCGACGAGACGCTTGAGAGACTCCGCAAGCGCGGCGCCGAGCTCGTCGGCGACGTGGTCCAGTATAAGGACGCGTATCGGCTCTGCTACATCCGCGGGCCTGAAGGGCTTCTCATCGGCCTCGCCCAGGAACTCGGCTGAGACGTGAATATGCCCTAGGCCGCGGCGATGGCCAGCGCGTGCCCGCGCGCATTTTCCCGCAAGGCGTCGAGGTGGATAGACTTCACCAGTCCGGCAAGATCGCCCTCGGCGGATTGGCCGCCGAGCTCCTTCAACATCAGCCAGCTCACTTCCTGTACGCCGGCGACACGCCGGCCGTTGGCGACCTCGCGCCAGATCTTGAGCGCGCGCAGGATGATGGCATGCGTGGCCGGCGCAAGTCCGGCGCTGCGGAACAGCGCCTGCAGGGCCACGTCGTGCCCGCCGGCGAGAAGTGCCGTCACCCGCTGCTCGGACTGTTGGGCCAAAGCCACCAGCGTCGAGCCGAAGAAGTCCACCTTGCCATGCGCGATGGTGCGGATGATGAAGCTTGCCGTAAGGTCGCCGCGCAGCCTCAGATGCTCGATCAGCGCGGCATGTTCTTCCAGGCGCGTTCCCTCGATCAGCGTCACCGAGGCCTTCACGCAGGCGTCGCGCATCACGCGATCGGCGCGCGCCGCACCCATCATCGCCAGCACCAGGGGTGAACCTTTCAGGGTCTCGCCGAGCTTGACCAGCAGCATGTGCCGGCAATCGGCGGGCAGGCGTCGATCGGCAATCAGCGCCTCGCGCACCAGCGGCAGGTGGCCGTGCCGCTCGGCCATGCGGCGGAAGCTCAGCGAAGCAATCTCGGCGCCGCTGTTGCCGACCAGCGCGGCGCAGGCCTCCGGTTCGCCGATCTCGGCGATCGCCGCCGCCAGCGACATCGAGACGACCGGACGGTTGGCGATCAGCTTCTGCGTCGCCTTCTGGCCGCAGGCGACGCGCTCGACCAGATCGGCATCGGTAAGCAGCGGCGAACGCGCCAGAACCAGCGCCGCGACTTCCGGCTGGTCGGCGGCCAACGCGCTGATCACCTGCGGCGGCGCGTGATGGCTCATCGACAGCGCCTCGGCGAGCGCCTGGCGCACCTTGGAGGAAGCGTCGTCCAGAAGCAGCGTGAGCGCCGCCTCGGCGGCGCAGCGATCCTCGAACGGCAGATCGGAATTGATATAGGCACGCGCCAGCGCGCTCGCGGCGGCGGCACGCTCGGAAACCCGTGCCGTATCAATCCATTTTAGAAAGTGCGAAACAACCATGCCGACCAGCTACGCCCTCGCCGGGATGTTCCCGGCCCCGTTGTCAACGGTAGGCTGGAAATGGTTTACGAACGGTTCACCATGTTTCTTAACCGGCTTGATGGAGGCGCGGCCAACGCCTATCAAGCAGGTGCATTGGAGGAGATCGAACCATGGCCGGGCTTTACCTGGAAGAGTTTGTCGTCGGCCACGTTTTCCATCACACGCTGCGCAAGACAGTGACCGAGAGCGACAACATGCTGTTTTCGGTGATGACGCTGAACCCGCAGCCCCTGCACATCGATTTCGACTTCGCCGCAAAGACCGAATGGGGCAAGCCGCTGGTGAATTCGCTGTTCACGCTCGGCCTGATGATCGGCATTTCGGTGAACGACATCACCGTCGGCACCACGGTCGCCAATCTCGGCATGAAGGAGACGGTGTTCCCGCATCCCGTCTTTCACGGCGACACCATCCGGGTCGAGACGACGGTCGTCTCCGTGCGCGAGTCCAAGTCGAAACCCGACCGCGGCATCGTCGAGTTCGAGCATCGCGCCTACAATCAAAATGCCGTTCTCGTCGCCAAATGCACAAGGCAGGCGATGATGCTGAAGAAGGCGGCCTGATGCGCTCGCTGCTTTTCGTACCCGGCGACTCCGAGCGGAAGCTGGAAAAAGGTTTTGAAGCCGGTGCCGACGTGGTCATCGTCGATCTTGAGGATTCCGTCGCCGCCGCGAACAAGGGAGCGGCACGCACGACCGCGGCCGGGTCCATTTCGAGCCAAAGACACCGGACGGGTTCCGCCATCTATGTGCGGGTCAACGACCTGTCGACCGGCCTCACCGACGCCGATCTCGCGGCACTCGTCGCCGCGAAGCCCGACGGCATCATGCTGCCCAAGTCGAACAGCGGACGGGACGTCCAGCAGCTGGCGGCGAAGCTCCGGGTGCATGAGGCCGAAAACGGGCTGCCGGACGGCGCCATAAGAATCCTGCCGATCATCACCGAGACCGCGGCGGGCGTGTTGGCGGCGGCCAGCTATGCCGGAACGAGCGCGCGGCTCGCCGGCCTGACCTGGGGCGCCGAGGACTTGTCGGCCGCGATCGGCGCGCGCTCGACCCGCGACGAGGGCGGCCGCTACACCGAGCTGTTTCGCCTGGCGCGCACCATGACCATTCTGGCGGCCGGCGCGGCCGAAGTCGCCGCCATCGACACCGTCTTTCCGGATTTCCGCGACATGGCCGCCTTCGAGAAGGAATGCCGCGAGGCCGAGCGCGACGGCTTCACCGGCAAGATGGCGATCCATCCGGCGCAGGTGCCGGTCATCAACGCCGCCTTCACGCCGTCCGCCGAAGCGGTCGGGCGGTCGCAGGCGATCGTCGACGCCTTCGCGGCGGCGGGAAACCCGGGCGTCGTCGGCATCGACGGCAAGATGTACGACCGGCCGCATCTGCGCCTGGCCGAGCGTTTGCTGGCTCGCGCTAGAGCAATTCCAGGAAAAGTGTGAGCGGTTTTCTGTCCGGAATTGCGTAAAAACAAGGAGCATTTCACCGTTTCACGGAAACGGTGAAATGCTCTAGGGCGGCAGGCAGCGCCGCCTGACCGCTACCAGACCATCGGGATCAGTTTGTAGCGAACGCGCGCGGCGTAATCGTCATAGCCCCGCAGGCCGGTCCGCAAGGTCTTTTCCTCGATGAAGGTGCGGATGGCGAGCAGGACGATGAAGGCGGGGACCGATGCCAACCCCCACCAGGAACCAAGCAGCAGCGCCGTGCCGGCAAAATAGAGTATGGCGCCGGCATACATGGGGTGGCGGACATAGCCGTATGGACCGGTGGTGATCACCTTCTGCCCGCGCTCGTCCTGGATCTTCACGACAGGCGCCGCAAAGCTGTTTTCCAGCATCGTGAGATAGCAGATCCAGATGCCGACGAGCAGGACCAGCACGCCGACCACCTGCACCCATACGGGAGTTGCCGACCAGCGGAAGCGGAAGTCGAGCCCCATCAGGACCAGCCAGGCGAAAATGCCGATAAGCAATAGGCTCAGCACGATCTTGTCGGCCGCGGTCTGGGTCTTCTGGATCGGCGGGCGGAGGCGCTCGTTCATCAGGCCTGGATCGCGCCGGGCGAGCGCCACGCCCATGGTCAGGCTCAGTCCGACCATCACGACTATGTACACCCAGGCTCCGGTCCAGTGCAGCGTGCCGGCCGACACGAACATCAGCGCGCCCATGATGCCGAACCATACGAATGTCTGGAAAACCAATCTCGAGACCATGACCAACCTTCCGTGACGTCCCCCGCCACTATTGGCCGCCCGCCGAGCCGTTCTGCGAAAATCCCAAAAGATCCTAACCGGCCCAGGGACCGGCGTAATCGGCATAGAGCTTCGCCGGATCGGGCCGTGGCCGCTCCGGCGCAGGCCCATGATACGACCCGATATGGACGAAGCCGATGACGCGCTCCTGCGGCGACAGCCCGAGGATCGCCCTGCCCTCGGCCACATCGGAATACCAGTTGCTGATCATGTTGGTGCCATAGCCCAGCGCGTTGGCCGCGATCATCAGGTTCATGGCCGCCATGCCGCCCGACAGGAACATCTCCCATTGCGGGATCTTCGGGTTCTCCTTTGGCACCGACACGACGCCGATCACCAGAGGCGCGCGCGAGAAGCGCGCCAATTCCTGGTTGCGCCGGCCTTCCGGCAATGGCCCCTCGCGCTGCTCGGCAAGCGCCGCCAGCTTCCGGCCTATCTCGACCCGCGCTTCGCCGCGATAGAGGATGAAACGCCAGGGCTCGAGCCTGCCATGGTCGGGCACGCGCGAGGCCGCCGCGATCATCGTCGCGATCTCGGCATCGCTCGGCGCCGGCTCCTTGAGGTCGGGGATCGGCGCGGAATTGCGGGTGAGCAGGAAGTCGATGATCGGCGACGCCATGGGCGCAAGTCTCCTAAGCATTCAATAGCATTCAATTTTGAGCTGAAGCACGCCATCGGGAGGTCGGGCGGCTCGGGCGGTGGCGTTTTGCGCCGGATAAGAAGCTGCCGCGCCGGGGCGACGCGCTTCTAGAGTATGATGCCGAAAAGTGTGAAGCGGTTTTCGGACGACATCATGCTCTACTTCTTTGACTTAGAGCCGGATTCAGATTTCAGGTCAATTCGACCTGAAATCATCCGGCTCTAGGCCTTGAAATTGCCACCGCCTTGGGCTTCAACGCAAGCATGTTTGAGGGGTACCTGCGCCTTTTCGTGATCGCACTGGTCGCTGCGTTGTTCGCGGTGCCGGTTTCCTTCGCGCTCGCCCAGAACGCCAATGATGTCGGCAACATCAAACTTCCAGGCATTTCGAGCTATGCGACGCCAAAGACCGGGGCGCCGCTGGCGCTCGGCAATGGCGGCGCCATCACCCTGTCGGCGCAGTTGACCGACAAGGGCGCCGACATCACTCGCGGCATCGTCTGGCGCGTCTTCAAGCCGGAACCCGCCAGCGACGGCAAGCTGCCGATGGTGGCGTCCGCGCATGGCGGCACGGCCGTGTTCCAGCTCGACCCGGGCAGCTATCTCGTCCATGCCTCCTACGGACGCGCCGGCGCCACCAAGCGCATCACCGTCGGCAAGGAGGCCCGGCGCGAAAGCCTTGTGCTCGATGCCGGCGGCCTGAAGCTCGACGCGGTGACATCGGGCGGCGCGCCCATCCCGTCGAAGAAACTGCGCTTTTCGATCTATGAAGGCGCGGCCGCGGCCAATGGCGACCGGGCGCTGATCGCCCCCGACGTCGCGCCGAACACCGTGGTGCGGCTGAATGCCGGCACCTACCATGTCGTCTCCACCTATGGCGCGGTCAACGCCGTGATCCGCTCCGATATCCGCGTCGAGGCCGGCAAGCTGACGGAGGCGACCGTCGAGCACCGCGCCGCCGAGATGACGATGAAGCTGGTGCGCGAGCCCGGCGGCGAAGCCATCGCCGACACGTCCTGGTCGCTGCTCAACGAAAGCGGCGATCCGATCAAGGAAGCGGTCGGCGCCTTCGCATCGATGGTGCTGGCCGAAGGCCAGTACACCATCATCGCCAAGAACCGCGACCGCATCTACCAGAAGGACTTCACGGTCGTTGCCGGCCAGAATCAGGAAATCGAGGTGGTGGCCAATGAGCAGTCCGCCATCGATCCGGAGGAAGGCGCGGACTGACCGGGTACGGCTCGCTCTCAGTTGAAGTGGTAGTTCAGGCCGATGCGAACGGTCTGCTCGTGGAACTTGGCCGACACTTTGAAATCCACCGGAGCAGTCGCGGGAGCTGTAAAAGACCGACGCCCGAGATCAACATAGAGGTACTCGGCTTTGACGCTCCAGTTGGGCGCCAGCATCGTCTCGACGCCCGCTCCCAACGCCCAGCCCAACCGGGTGCTGTCGGACGAACTGTTTACGCAAGTATCAACTTCGGAGCAGGGATTCTGCGCGGGTATGGGAGGCAAATTGACCGTGCTGAAGCCAATATTGGTCTTGCCGTAGGCCAAACCGCCAGTCGCGTAGACCAGCCATTGCGGATCGACGAGATAGCCGGCGCGGGCGCGCACGGTGCCATACCAGTCAACTTTCTTGCTGACGGTCGTATCTGTCTGGTCAAAAGACTGGGGGCTCCTTAGTTGCGTCTCCGAGCCCTTTATCCCCGACGCCTGAATATCCGCCTCGATGCCGACGACCCAGTTGGAAGGCAGCTGCCAGTTATAGCCAACCTGGCCCCCGCCAACGACGCCGCGCGCGGAGGGTGACATCGACGTTGGAAACGCACCGGCCTCGTTAAGAGCGTCTACAATCGCCTGAATGTCTTCAATAGGAAAATCAGGCGGTGCGTGTTCAGGCCCTGGTTTCAACAATAAACCCAAGTCGCCTGAATCCCAGCCATAGCCGATATTGGCGCCGATATAGGCGCCACTCCAAGAGGGGGCCGCATCGCCGGCCATTGCGGAGTTGATACCAACTCCTGCGGCACCCAGGACCAGTCCCGTCAATACAATAGTGTTGGCGATATTCATCGGCTCAGCTCCCCACCCAGCTTTTGATAGCAAATCGCGCAACCCGTGACTGCGGCTATTAAGCCACAGTATGAATATCTATAAATTACTAAAGCAACAGCTAAAATAAGGCTATCAAGGGTGACTATGTCGCCAAGACGAAGCTTGTCCGTCAGGCGGCCTTGCGCATCCGCTTCGGCAGGAACGGCACACGTCCGCGTTGCGCAGCCGGGATCGCTAGGTCGAAGACCGAGCGGTAGAGACGATCGAGCAGCGCCTTGCGCTCGCGCAGCGGCTCGAGGTCGCGCCAGCTCAGCACGTCGCCTACCCGCACCTCGATTGTCCTGCCTGACAGACGGGCGAACTCGCGGATGAGCAGGGAAAGACGCAGCGTCAACGATGCCTTGCCGATGAACTTGGCCACACGGTTGTCGCGCTCGGCCATGTTCATCGGACCGCTGACGAGGTGGAACAGACGCCCATTCTGGCCGGAAAAGTGCATCGGGATGACCGAGGCCTTGGCTTCCTGAACCAGCTTGGCCGGAAACATCTTCCATGGCAGGTCGATGGCGCGGCCGAAGACCTTGGGCGCCGTGGCGACACCGCCAGCGGGGAAGATCACGATGGTGACACCTTCCTTCAACAGCCTCACGGCCTCATGGCGCACCGCCATATTGTTCTTCAGCGCTTCCTTTGTCTCGGAAAAATCGATCGGCAGCGAATAGGGCTCCATCTCGCGGATCCTGAGCAGGTCCTTATGGATCATGACCCGGAACGGGCGGCCCAACTGCTCGACAAGCGAAAGCACGGCAATGCCGTCGCCGATGCCGAAGGGGTGGTTGGCGACGATGACCAGCGGCGTATCGGGCAGCGCCGCCGGCGGCCATTGCACGGCGTTGCGGACCTTGACGTCGATCAGCTCCAGCATGCGGGTGAACACGCGGTCGCCGGTGGGAACCACCTGGCGGCGCCAGAAGTCGTAGAGCACGGCAAAGCGGTCGCGACCCGACAGACCCTCAACGGAATGGATGAACCAGCGCGTCAGCACCGGTTGATGCGGGTTGGCGTAGGAAAGCTCGGGAAATCGTCTTTCCCGCAGTTTCAACTTGAGCATGGCGGCTCGTTACAAGGCTGGCGTGACAGGCATATGAAAATGGCGGTGGAGACGCCACCGCCATTCTAGGAAGTGCTGGTAGATCAGGCTGCGCGACGCTTGCGGTCGGGCGAGACCGCCTCGTCGGAAAGCTGCTTCACCGCTTCGTCGAGCTTCAGCGATTCCTGCTCGCGGGAGCCCAGCCGGCGGACATTGACGGTTTCCTCTTCCGCCTCGCGCTTGCCGCAGACGAGGATGACCGGGACCTTGGCCAGGGAATGCTCACGCACCTTGTAGTTGATCTTCTCGTTGCGCAGGTCGGCTTCGGCCAACAGTCCCGCCGCCTTCAGCCGTTCGACGACCTTGATGGCGTATTGGTCCGCATCCGAGGTGATCGTCGCCACCACCACCTGCAGCGGCGCGAACCACAGCGGGAAATGGCCGGAATAATTCTCGATCAGGATGCCGAGAAACCGCTCCATCGAGCCGCAGACCGCGCGATGCACCATCACCGGCTGCTTCTTCTCCGAGTCCGAGCCGATATAGAAGGCGCCGAAGCGCTCCGGCAGGTTGAAGTCGACTTGCGTGGTGCCGCATTGCCATTCGCGGCCGATGGCGTCCTTCAGCACATACTCGAACTTCGGCCCGTAGAACGCGCCCTCGCCCGGATTGATCGAGGTCTTGATGCGGTTGCCGGAGCGCGCGCGGATCGTCTCCAGCACGTTGCTCATGATCGCCTCGGCATGATCCCAGGCCTCGTCGGTGCCGACGCGCTTGTCCGGCCGGGTCGACAGCTTCACGCTGACCTCGTCGAAGCCGAAATCGGCATAGGTCGACAGGATCAGGTCGTTGATGCGCAGGCATTCGGCCGCGAGCTGCTCCTCGGTGCAGAAGATATGCGCGTCGTCCTGCGTGAAGCCGCGTACGCGCATCAGCCCGTGCAGCGCGCCCGACGGCTCGTAGCGATGCACATTGCCGAACTCCGCAAGCTTGACGGGCAGTTCGCGGTAGGACTTCAACCCGTGCTTGAAGATCTGCACGTGACCGGGACAGTTCATCGGCTTCAGCGCGAAGACACGGTCGTCGTCGGTATCGTCGCCGGCGACAGTCACCTTGAACATCGCATCGCGATACCAGCCCCAGTGGCCCGACGTCTCCCACAGGCTCTTGTCCAGCACCTGCGGCGCGTTGACCTCCTGATAGCCGTGCTCGTCGAGGCGGCGGCGCATGTAGTTGATCAGGTTCTGCACCATCTTCCAGCCCTTGGCGTGCCAGAAGACGACGCCCGGCCCCTCTTCCTGGAAATGGAACAGGTCCATCTCGCGGCCGAGCTTGCGATGATCGCGCTTCTCCGCCTCTTCCAGCAGCGTCTGGTAGGCCTCGAGCTGCGCCTGGTCGGCAAAGGCTGTGCCGTAGATGCGCGTTAGCATCGGATTGTTCGAGTCACCGCGCCAATAGGCGCCCGCCACCTTCATCAGCTTGAAGGCATTGCCGATCTGCCCGGTCGAGGCCATGTGCGGACCGCGGCACAAGTCGAACCAGTCGCCCTGGGCGTAGATCTTGAGGTCCTGGTCTTCCGGAATGGCGTCGATCAGCTCGAGCTTGTAGCGCTCGCCCTTGTCGGCGAAGACCTTCTTCGCCTTCTCGCGCGACCACACTTCCTTGGTGAACGGCTTGTTGCGCGCAATGATCTCGCGCATCTTCTTCTCGATCACCGGGAAATCGTCCGGCGTGAACGGCTCGTTGCGCGCGAAGTCGTAATAGAACCCGTTCTCGATCACCGGCCCGATTGTCACCTGCGTTCCCGGCCACAGCTCCTGCACGGCCTCTGCCAGCACATGCGCCGTGTCGTGGCGGATGAGTTCCAGCGCGCGCGGATCCTCGCGGGTGATGATCTCGACCTTGCCGGACGTGCCGAGCGGATCGGAAAGATCGCGAACGGTGCCTTCGAGGCTATAGGCGACAGCCTTCTTGGCCAGCGACTTGGAGATCGATTCGGCAAGACCCGCGCCGGTCAGCGCCGCATCGTACTCGCGGATGGAACCATCGGGAAATGTCAGGGAAACGGAATTCGGCATCAGGGTTCTCCTATCCAGTCCCGCAAACGAGCGCGGGTGGTAAAATGCATGCCGCAGGATGCGTTGCGGCATGCAGAGGGTTAGCCGGAGGCGTCCGGCAGCGGCAGTCTTTTATGAGGAGTTTCCGCCGCCGTAAAGCCGCAAGCCGTTCTATTTGATAAGGCCGGGCAAATCCTTCAGGAACGCCGCCCGCGTCGCGAGGCCTTTCGGCTTATCGGTCCGTTTGGCATCGACGACCAGCCTTGCAAATACGATGCGGCGGCCGTTCTTCTCCGCCCAGCCGACGAACCAGCCGAGCGTGCGCTTGCCGTCCTGGCCGAGCCTTGTGCTGCCGGTCTTGCCTTGCACGGTCCAATCCCCTGCCGCGAAGGTCGGAAGGATCGCCCCGGTCATCTCATGCGCCTTCGCCGACACCGGCATCTTGCCTGCGAGCAGCTGGCGAAGGAACGCCGTCTGCTCGACCGGCGATATCTCGAGCGAGGAATTTATCCATGATTGCGTGAGCCCGTTGTCCTTGCCGGCATCGCCCGAGACGTCCTTGTTGCCATAGCCGAATTTCGACACGTAGCCGGCGAACTTCTCGGCGCCGAGACGCCGCGTGATCTCGCGCGAGTACCAGACGATGGAGTCGCGCTCCCAGATCGTCGGATCGACGGTCTTCTGGTCACGCTTCGCCGCCTTGAATTCCGGCTTGTAGTCCCAGCTCGGCGTGTGCTGATCGCTCAGAATGCCGGAATCGTAGCCGATCAGCGCGAGCGGCACCTTGAACGTCGAGGCCGGACTGACGCGGTGGTCGCAGACGCCGTCCTGGTAAAGCGTTTCGCCGCTCCGTGAATCCTGGATCAGCGTGCAGCGGATATCGTCGAGCGGCGCCGATTGCGCCCGCACCGGCAAGCCCAGCATCCAGGCCAGAAGGAGGGGGGCGATGGCGAAAATGAAAGGATAGCGGTCCATCTGGCGCATGGCGAAGTCACTCCGGAATGAGATTGCGGGAGCGGCTTAGCGAGGCGACTTGTCTCGATTTTGTCTCAAATTCGCAGTGTTCGTGCAGCTTCGCGTTAACCCTACCGGGCGGTAAACAAAGCTTAGACGATGACAGGCCTGCGAACTGTCTTGCCCGGCTGCGGGTCGGCCTTCAAAGCGCCATTTGGCTCAGCGGCAGGGCCGGCCGGATTTTCATTCACGGCTTTCGGCATATCGCGTGGCTGCGGCATCAGTCCGAGGAATTCAGGCCGCAGCCCATCGCCCCGCTTGGCGGCATGGGCGTGAATGGCCAGGAACAACGACATCATGGGGAACCTCGCATCTTGGAGGGCTCCAGTGTCGCTTCGGCCAGCGGGTGCCGCCACCCGTTTCGGGACAAGCCTCAGCTATTGGCTTCGCCGCGTTTCTTACCGATCCGCCAGTAGCGCCAGGGCATGAACCAGACATAGCGCTGGGCAAGCGTCTCCGGCACGCGGTCGATGCCGTGCGTTCCGAGCGGACCGCAGCGCAGGACCCGGAACAGGCCCATCCAGCCACCGGCCCAAAGGCCATGGCGAGCTATCGCCTCATGCGCATATTCGGAGCAGGTCGGCAGGTGCCGGCAGCTGTTGCCGACGAAGCCCGAGAGCGTCAGTTGATAGAGGCGCACGAGCGACGTGCCCAGGATGCGCCCAGGCGTCTTGCGCCATGGCCCCGGCCAGTTGCGCCCGCTCTGCACCGGCCGGACGCCATGGGTATGCCCGGAATGGTCGCCCATTTCTCCGCAGCCTGTTTCACTGCGCGATAGATGTGGGCTCCGGCGCTGAAACGCAATGCCCTCATGGCCTGGAGCGCCGGACGGGATGGCTGCCGGTCCATGGGCGATGGTGAGAGGGAAGATCGCGACAGTTATGGTGGCCGCCGCGCACGACTTCGCCGTGCCATTGGAAGGTCGCTATCCGTATCACATCACTGAAAATGGCCAGGAACTCGTTCATGGCAGGTCTCCTTTGAAACGGATTAGACTGCTGCTGGTCTTCCTGCTCAAACGAGTATAATTTCCGCTTTGAATAACTTGAGGTTATGCGAATGAAGCGAGGACGGCTGCCGCTGACGGCACTCAGGAGTTTTGAAACGGCCGGCCGGCATTTGAGCTTCAGCCGGGCGGCCGAGGAGCTTTATGTCTCGCAGGCCGCGATCAGCCGTCAGATCCGCGAGCTCGAGACCTTCCTTGGAAGACCGCTGTTTCTGCGCCTCCATCGCCGCGTCGAACTGACCGATGCGGGACAAAGGCTGCTCGACCGATTGGTCAGGAGCTTCGATGACATCGACCGGGTGCTTTCGGAGCTTACGGCCTCGCCGGCGCAAGCCGTCGTCCGTGTAAGCGTCGAACCGTCGCTTGCCGCCGTATGGTTGGTGCCGCGGCTCAATCGCTTCCGCCAATTACGGCCCGATATCGATGTGTCCCTCGAAGTCGATCCACGACCGATCGAGTTCCGCAGCGATCAGCCCGAACTCGCCTTGCGTTTCAGCGCGCACGCCACGTCATGGCCGCGCAGCGAGGCCGAGCGCCTGGTCTCGACCGTCGATTCACCGGTTCTGTCGCCGGGGTTGTTGGCATCCGGCCCTCCCTTGGAGAAGCCGATCGACCTTCGCCATTACACGCTGCTGCATGAGGAAAACCGCCAGGGTTGGGCGCGCTGGTTCCAGGCAGCCGGCGTGCCCGCCGATGCGGTACCCGCGCGTGGCCCGATGCTGGCGGACATCTCGCTGTCGAAACAGGCTGCGCTGCTCGGCCATGGCGTGGCGCTCGGCGATCTCCTCCAGGTCGGGGAAGAACTCGCGTCAGGCACTTTGATCAAGCCGTTCGATATCGATGTCGCTTCCGGCGCCTACTGGCTGGTGGCCAGGAGCCGGCGGAATCTGCCGGAACCCGCCAAGGCTTTTGCCGACTGGATCCGAAGCGAGTTCGCCGTGACCAGGGGAGCGGCCTAGGCGGTGGTGACGATTTAACTATTTGAGCCAGATGGCGATAGCGGCGAGTTTGACGAAGCCCATGAAGTTG
>NZ_VFTM01000005.1:0-201640 GCF_006439555.1 Mesorhizobium sp. B3-1-6
GTCAAAATCTCCTGACACCAACTTCTCAAAACTCTTCAATCACATAAAACAAAACCCCGCCGAAAATCGACGGGGTTAGTCAGCAGTCTGGGCGGGGCATTTGCCCCGCTTTTTGTTTTCGCAGAAACACGCTTCCGCGATCAGTTCGCGGTCTTGGCCTTGTCCTGCTCGTCCTTGAGCTTCTTGGCGAAGTCCTGATTGTTCTTGGCGACGAAGTCCTGCAGCTTCTTCTGCCGGTCCTCGATGTCCGACTGCTGCAGCGGCGGGCCGTCATAGGCGCCGCTGAAGCCGGTGAGCGCGATCTTGATCGGGTTCGGCTGGTTCTGGAAGTTGATCGACGTGAGCGTGATCCCCTGCCCCTTCTTGAAGGAAGCGACGAGCTGGTCGCTCAGCGGCACTTCCGCGACGCAGCGATCCGGGAAGCAGATCACATAGTCGAGCTTCTGCGCCTTGCCGGCATCGATCTGTAGCGCAATGCCCGGAGGCACAAGGCGGCCGGTCGGAACCGTAACCTGGAAGACCTTGCGGTTCACCTTGCCCTTGAGCTCGATCAGGCTGACGCCGGTGACGAGCTGGCCGTTGCCGGCGGTGACGATGTTCTGCACATTGCAGATGTCGACGTCTTCCTGCTTGGTGCAGGCCTTGAACCAGCCCTGCGGGATCTGCGGCTGCTGTTGGGCCGAGGCGGTGAAAAGCCCGGCGCCCAGAACGCCGACCACGCCTGCGGCCAGCACCGAAAGGCGGTACGCGTTGATCGTCATATGGTGCACTTTCCTCTCAAATGATCCCGGGGACCGGCTTCTTCGTGCCGTATGGTCCAGCTACCTGTTGCCCAAATGAGGCAACAGGATGACTTCGGAGCGCGTGTTACACTGCCAGCGGCGTCGAATCCAGCCCGGTTTCCGCGATTTCTTCGCGGTTTCCTCTCCCGGGGGCGAGCATCGATCGGTGCCGGAGCGGCCGAACCCGATTCCCAATCGGGCACCGATTCAATCGGGTGGCGAAATGCTCTACGGTGCATGGCGAATCACAAAGCCGCCCGGCAAGGAGACGGTCATGGACCGCGTTCTCGTTCGGCTGATCGCCGCGACCTCGTTTCTGGCTCTTTCGCTCCTTCCGGCACAGTCGGAGCCGAAGCACGGCATTGCCATGCAAGGCGAGCCGGCGCTGCCGCCCGACTACCAGCATTTCGACTACGTCAATCCGGACGCGCCGAAAGGCGGAAGCGTCACCTATTGCGTCGTCGGCTCCTTCGACAACCTCAACCCCTTCATCCTGAAAAGCCTGCGCACGACGGCGCGCGGCATGATCGATACCGTTTACGGCAATCTCGTCTTCGAGCCGCTGATGCAGCGCAACTATGACGAGCCCTTCAGTCTTTACGGACTGCTTGCCGACAGCGCTGACATGGATCCGGAGCGCAAGTCGATCGAGTTCCATCTCAACCCCAACGCAAAATGGTCGGACGGACAGCCGGTGACTCCGGAGGACGTGCTGTTCACCTATGACGTCTTTACCGACAAGGGCCGCCCGCCCTACAGCGACCGCATGAGCATGATCGCCAAGCTGGAAAAGACCGGCGACCACAGCGTGAAATTCACCTTCAACGACAAGGCCAACCGCGAATTCCCGATGATCGTCGCGCTGACGCCGATCGTCCCTAAGCACGCCTTCGACAAGGACACGTTCGACAGAACCACGCTGAAGCCATTGATCGGCAGCGGGCCCTACACCGTCGACAAGGTGCTGCCGGGGCAGCGCATCGTCTTCAAGCGCAACCCGGACTATTGGGGCAAGGACATTCCGCCGAAACGCGGCTTCGACAATTTCGACCGGATCACCATCGAGTATTTTCTCAACGCCAACGCCAAGACGGAAGCGTTCAAGAAAGGCATCTGCGCCCTCGATGACGAGACCGATCCGGTCAAGCGTGAGCGCGACATCGACTTTCCGGCCTTCCGAAAGGGCGATGTGAAGGAAGAATATTTCAACACCGGCATTCCCCCGGTGGTGACCGGCTTCCTGTTCAACACCCGGCTACCGAAGTTCGAGAATCCGGTTGTCCGCCGCGCGCTCGGCATGCTCTACGACTTCGAATGGACGAACAAGAACCTGTTCGGCGGCAAGTTCAACCGCACCATGAGCTACTGGCAGAATTCAGAATTGTCCGCGCTCGGCCATCCGGCTGACGGTCGCGAAAAGGCGCTGCTTGCCCCCTACCCCGGCCGCGTGCCGCCAGATGTGATGGACGGCACCTGGCGCCCGCCGGTGACGGACGGTTCGGGCCAGGATCGCAAGGTGCTCAAAGCGGCCTTCGAATTGTTGAAGAGCGCCGGCTTCCACGTGCAGGACGGCAAGATGCTCGACGCGCAAGGAAACCCGTTCGGCTTCGAGATCCTGACCTCATCGCAGGACGAAGAGCGGCTGGCGGCCGTCTACCAGCGCACGCTGGAGAAGATCGGTATCGACGTCGGCATCCGCACCCTCGACGGCGACCAGATCCAGTCGCGCAAGCAGCGTTTCGACTTCGAGGTTCTGATCGGGGCGAGCGGCTTCAGCAATTCGCTGTCGCCCGGCAGCGAGCAGCTCGGCCGTTGGGGATCGATCGCCGCGAAGACAGAAGGATCGTTCAATCTCGCCGGCGTCGCCGATCCGGCGATCGACGCCGCGATCGACGCCATGCTGAACGGCCGCACCAAGGAAGACTATGTCGCGGCGGTGCGCGTGCTCGACCGGCTGCTGATCTCGGGCAACTACCTGGTGCCGATGCAATACAACACGCAGCAATGGCTCGCTTACTGGAGTTATCTGGAACATCCGCAAAAGACCCCCATATTCGGCTATCAGCTGCCGACCTGGTGGCGAAAGCCCAACTGAGGCAAGCCCAGCCATAATCGGGACCAAAAAGGAAACGAGCATGAGCGCCGAGAACTCCATCACCGTCGATGTCGTGTCCGATGTTGTCTGCCCCTGGTGCTTCATCGGCCAAAAGCGGCTGGACAAGGCCATTGCTGCTGCAAGCGATGTCGACGTGCATGTCAACTGGCGGCCGTTCCAGCTCGATCCGACCATCCCGCCGGCGGGCATGGATCGCCGTCAATACATGCTCGGCAAGTTCGGCAGCGAGGAACGCGTCCAACAGATCCACGCGCGCATCGAACCGCTCGGCGAGGCCGAGGGCATCCATTTTGCATTTGGCGCCATCAAGATCGCGGCCAATACGCTCGACGCTCATCGCGTCATCCGCTGGGCGGGCGCCGCGGGTGAAGACGTGCAGAACCGGCTGGTGCGCCGCCTCTTCCAGCTGAATTTCGAGGAAGGCGTGAACATCGGCGACCACGCGGTGCTGATAAAGGCCGCCGGCGAGGCCGGCATGGATGCGTCTGTGGTCGAAACGCTGCTGCCGACCGATGCCGACGTCGAGGCAGTCCGCAACGAGATCGCCACAGCTTCGCGCATGGGCATCACCGGCGTGCCCTGCTTCCTGCTCGAAGGCAAATACGCGGTGATGGGCGCGCAGGATGCCGACACGCTTGCCGACGCGATCCGCCAGGTGGCCCAGGCCAAGGCGCGCGGCGAGCTCGAAACCGCGAACTGAATGCTCCTTCCGCGCAATCGGGGCGGAAGGCTGCGGCGAAGCCGCGCTATCTGACGCCGCGCGCTTTTCCGTGCTCCTACTTCGCGGTCGCTTTGGCCTTGCTCAGGAAGAAGCCATGGCCATTGCTGCCCGTGCAGCTTAAGCCCTTCTTCGACGACTGGCAGGAAACGGCCCCCTGCTCCAGTTGTTGCCGTAGCCAAGCTTGGTCACGTCGCTGCAACAGCCCTGCTCGCCGGGATTCTTGATCAGTGTCGCCGGCCCTTTCGGCCCCACGATTACGGTGACGTAGCTGGGCTCGACGCGTGAGCAGGAAAGCTCCGGTCCGCCATCCTGCGGCTGGTAAGTGCTGGTGCCGCCCTTCGGCGTATAAATGCAGCCGATGTTGCCGGAGCCGTGTTGTCAAATCATGCCCGTCCTGGCCGAACACGATCTGGTGAATCGCCTCGGACACGGCGCTGGGCTAGGATTGACAGGGGTTTTGGCTGATTTGAGGGCGACATAAATGGCAGTCAGGCATGGCGCATGGTTGCTGCTCTCTTTGCCTTTCGCCCTGGGGCTCCCATTGTCGTTACAGCGCGTATCGGCCGAGGAAGCCGTTATGTCGGCGACCTTCGAAGGCAAACCCTGGACGGCGTCCTTTACCCTGGCCCAGACGATGCAGATGGGCGGCAAGCCGGTTTTGAACCTGTCGGGAACAGAACAGGGCTCGCCGACCATGACCTTCAATTCGATGCTGGTTTTGAAAGATCCGAACGACTTTGCCGGCACCTATCCGCTCAAGACCGGGTCGTCCGCGAACAGCGCCAGCTTCAACATTCTCGATTCCGGCGCCATGGTCGGCCATGTCCGCTTCGCCAGCGGCGAGATCGTCGTCGACAAATACGATCCCGCCGCAAAGACTGTTTCCGGTCATTTCAGCGCATCGGGAAAAGACGAATCGGGCAAGCCCGAAGATCTCATTGACGGTAGATTTTCGGGCATTCCGGTCACCGCCCAGTAGCCATCCCGGCCCGCGGATACCTCTTTTCCATTCACAAACCCGTGTTTTTCGCTTCCCCAAGGGAAGGTTGCCGCCGGCTGGCGCAATCGTCTTTAACGCGCTGGAATAAAAGACGAAATCAGCTCGATAGGCGCCCCCTCGGCGTGGCCCTTCTGTTGCCCTCGGGCCACGGCGGGTAACCCTGTTCACATTCGCCGGCAGAAAATTAATGGAAAATGATCAATTGGTGTTACCATGTGTAACAAAACTAGAAAGGTTTGGGCGGGATCGTGACTTGGGTCGGTAGACCGCAACGTACATTACCGGAGCAAACATCCAGCGAGGCAAAGACCTCGTCCCTCACGCCGGTATCGTCGATGCGTACATTCTGGGGGCTGATGCGAGCCTACTGGTTCTCCAACCGGTGGAAGGAAGCTTGGACCCTCACCGTCGTCATTGCGCTGCTGACGGCATTGTCCAGCAAGGCTGGCGTCTGGTTTGCCGTGGCGTTGGGCGAATTGGGCAATTCGATCGCCTTCCTCCACGACGCCGCCAACCCCCATCCGTTGCAGACCATCCTGACCAATGCCGGCATATTGGTGCTGCTGGTCGTGCTGAAGGATGCCGGCTTCACCGGCGTGCGCAATCTCGTTTCAACGACCTTGCATCGCAAATGGCGGGGTTGGCTGAACAACCAGTTCAACCAGGCCCTGCTCGACGGCAACCATACCCATTTCCACGCCCAGCACGGTTCGGCGGCCGGCGGCATCGTCGCTCCGGACAACATCGACCAGCGTATCCAGGAATCGATCAAGGACATGACCGGCGGCGCCATCGGGCTTGCCATGGGCGTGCTGGGTGTCGCGACTTCGCTCTATTTCATCGGTGAAAACCTGATTGGGTCCTCGGTCGAGGTCA
The DNA here is from genome assembly GCF_006439555.1 of Mesorhizobium sp. B3-1-6. Lineage (NCBI taxonomy): Bacteria > Pseudomonadati > Pseudomonadota > Alphaproteobacteria > Hyphomicrobiales > Phyllobacteriaceae > Mesorhizobium > Mesorhizobium sp. B3-1-6. The sequence goes on from NZ_VFTM01000005.1 coordinate 5,496, forward strand.
AGGGCCTGGAATTCCTGGGCAGCTACGGCACCGCGGTGCTGGCATTCCTTGCCGTCGCCATCTATGTGCCGCTGAACACCTGGATCGCAGTCAAGCTCGGGCGCCTGCTCGAGCGGCTCAATGTGCGCATGCAGCAGGCCGAGGGCAGCTACCGCAGCGAACTGACGACGTTCCTGCGCCGCAGCTTCCACGTCGCCGCCTCGCATGGCGAGGGCGTGCAGAAGTCGATGCATGACCGGCTCTATGTCGATATCGACAAGACATGGGGGCGGCTCAACATCGTCAACACCAGCTACACATCGTTCGAGCTGATCTACAATTTCGTCGGCGCCCGCATCGTTGCCTACTCGCCCGGCCTCGTGTCGTTCATCCACAACCACCTCGACTACAAGGGCTACATCACCGGCTCCGAAATGGTCGCCCAATTAATCAGCCAGTGTTCGTGGTTCATCCATGTGATGCCGGCGATTGCCACGCTGCGGGCCAACAGCCAGCGCGTCACCGAACTCGCCAACGCCATCGAGAACGTCCAGCACCCGCAAGAATTCTATCAGCAGACCGGCCGCTCCGACTTCAGCTACGCCACCCAGAACCCCGTGTTCGGCCTCACCATCCAGAAGCTCGAGTTGGCGCATCAGGGCGAGGATGCGACGCCCTTCCTCAGCGCCGCCAATCTGCGTTTCCGTCGCGGCGAATGGACCTTCCTCAAGGGTGAGTCCGGCTGCGGCAAGACTTCGCTTATCAAGGCGATCAATGGCTTGTGGCCATATGGCCGCGGCACCATCGTTTTCCCGGAAGGCGTGACGAGCTTCTACGCCGCCCAGGAGGTCAAGCTGCAGCAGGTCTCGCTAAAGCAACTCGTCTGCCTGCCTGGTTCCGAGAACGACCATAGCGACACGCAGGTCGCCGCAGCCCTGCATAAAGCCGGTCTCGGCGACTTCATCGGGCACCTGGCCGACGAAAGCCGTGAGGGCAAGGTCTGGGACCAGGTGCTTTCGGGCGGCCAGAAGCAGAAGCTGGTGGTCGCCCGCATCATCCTGCGGCAGCCCGGACTTCTGTTCCTCGACGAGGCGACCGGCGCGCTCGATCCCGAAGGCAAGATCGCCTTCCACCAGGCGATCAAGGACAATTGCGCGAACGTCACCGTCATCAGCGTCATGCACGAGGCAGTGCCACCGCGCTCGCTTACGGGCGAGGATTTCTACCACAGCGTGGTCGCGATCGCTGACGGCGTCGCCACCAAGAAGCCGCTCGCTCCCAGCCTGCCGCGCGAGCTCACCACCATCCTCACCCAGCCGCCGCGGCCGGCCGAGGACAAATGGCTGCGGTTCCGCCGGCTGAAGCAGAAATAGCAGTCAGGCCAAGCTTTTACCTGCTTCCATGGCTTGGCTGCTGCGGCTGCCGATCACAGTCTCGCGATCCGACCTCCCCTCCCCCGATTTCCGAGCTTTTGACAATTGACTCGGCAAAAAGCGCTCCTATGTTGCGCCCGCTCGCCAAATTCAAACTCGAACCCGGCGAGCAGAAAGGTCAACGCGCCATGCCTGGCGACAGTCACAGTCGAACGCAACCGCCGTCCGCCCTGACGTGACCTGATGGCTCACGTCCTGCCGGACGGCAAGGAGTGAGCCATGAACGAATTCGCCCCCGTATTGGACGACGAAGCAACCGCCGTCGCCCGTGTTCTTGCCAACGATCACGTCGCCGACGTCGTCGAAGCCCTCAACCACGAACCCCGCGAGACGGCCATCGAGCTGCTTTGCGCCGTGCCGTTCGAGCGGCTGGTCGAGATTTTCGACCAGCCGGAGCTCGAAGCAGCGCCCGAGCTCGCCGAAGCCCTGCCCCGCCCCAAAGCAAGCAAGCTTTTGACCGCCATGTCGGTCGATCGCGCGGCCGACATTCTGCGCGAGTTGGATGAGCCGGCCCGCTCGGAGCTGCTCGGCGCCTTGGCCACGCCGCTGCGCGCGACGCTGCTATCCATCCTTGGCTATCCGGAAGGCAGTGCTGCCTCGATCATGACGACGGAATTCGTCAGCGTGCCTTCGGACTGGACCGTTGGGCGCACGCTCGACTACATCCGCAAGGTCGAGCGCACCCGCGAAACCATCTACGCCATCTACATCGTCGATCCGGAGACGCAGCTCCTGCTGCGTTCTACCGGACTGCGCCGGCTGATCACCGGCAACCCGGAGGATCCGATCCTGTCGGTAGCGCCCGATCGCGTGCCGGTGACGGTGACGCCGCTCACCGATCGCGAGAACCTGGCGCAGACGATCTCGAAATACGACCTGCTCGCCTTGCCGGTGGTCGACCATGGCAGGATCCTCGGCATCGTCACCGTCGACGACATCATCGACACGATGATCGAGGAGACGACCGAGGACGTGCATCGTTTCGGCGGCATGGAGGCGCTCGACGAGCCCTATATGAAGATGAGCTTCCTCGCCATGATCCAGAAGCGGGCCGGCTGGCTCTGCGCGCTGTTCCTCAGCGAGATGCTTACGGCCAACGCCATGCAGAGCTACGAGAGCGAGCTGGAAAAGGCGATCGTGTTGACGCTGTTCATCCCGCTTATCATGAGCTCCGGCGGCAATTCCGGCTCGCAGGCGACGTCGCTCGTCATCCGCGCGCTGGCGCTGCGCGAGATCGGGCTGCGCGACTGGTGGCGGGTGGCGCTGCGCGAGCTGCCGACCGGGATGGTGCTCGGCTCGATCCTCGGCATTGTTGGCATCTGCCGCATCGCGCTCTGGCAGTATTTCGGCTTCTACGACTACGGTCCGCACTGGATGCTGATTGCGGCGACGGTGGGCGCGGCTCTGGTCGGCATCGTCACCTTCGGCTCGCTGTCGGGATCGATGCTGCCCTTCGCGCTGAAGCGCATCGGCTTCGACCCGGCAAGCGCCTCGGCGCCGTTCGTCGCCACGCTGGTCGATGTCACCGGGCTGGTCATCTACTTCTCGGTGGCGCTGGTGATCCTGCGCGGCACGCTGCTTTAATGCATGTCGCGCAAAAGTGACCTCGGTTTTGCGACAACGACATGCATCAAGCAACGACCTAAAGCGCGTCGCGTGAATCCGTTTCGACGCGACGCGCTTTAGGCCTGAAAACTTTACCCGCCGCCGGTATTTGACGGCGGCGGGTTGTCTCCGTCATCCGGCCTGGCGGCCGTAGATCGCGTCGCGCAGCGCGTCCGGGAAGGCGCCCATCATGCCGGCGATCGCCGTGTTGGTAAGCGCCACCACCGTCAGCTCGAGCGTCGGATCGACGAACCAGGAATGGCCGTAGACGCCGCCCCATCGCCAGGTGCCCGGAGCCTGCGGCGTCGTCGCCGCCACCGGGTCGCGCAACACGCCAAATCCCAGACCCCAGCCCCAGCCCGGCATGGTCGTCTTCAGACCTGTGATCGCATCCCTGGTCATCGCCGTTGCCGTCTCGGGGCGGATGACCGTCCCGTCTCCGCGCCGCAGCGCTTCGAGCAGCTTCAGGACATCGCCGGCCGTTCCGTTCATGCCGGTGCCGCCGGATGCGAAGGAAGCGGGATCGAAAGTGCGCCCGGGCGTGAACGAGATGGCGCCATCGCCGAAAGGCACGAGATGATGCTCGCCCATGGCGACTGCCCCGCCGGGGCCGTCCGCGTAAGGCGTCACCAGCCGGGCCCGGTTACGGACGGCAAAAGCCGTGTCGCTCATACCGAGAGGCCTGGCGACCAGACGCTCGGCAAGGTCCGGCAAGGTTTCATCCGCGGCTCTCGCCATCGCCTCGCCCAGGACGTCCATCGCCACCGAATAGCCCCAGCCCGCGCCCGGCGCGAAGGACAGCGGCACCGACGCGATGCGGCGGAGGTTCTCGGTCATGGAAAGGCCCGGCTGGTCGAGGCCATCCGAGATGCCGGCCCGTTGATAAGGACCGCCGGCGGGCTGGCGAAAGCCGTAATCGAGGCCGGCTGTATGGGTGAGCAAATGCCGGATGGTCAAGGCGGGTTCGCTGCCGTCGGCAAGCTTCGGTCGGAACTCGGGTATGAATTTCGTCACCGGATCGGCAAGATCGATCACGCCAGCCTCGACCAAGACAAGCGCCGCGGTGGCGACGACCGGCTTGGTCACCGAGGCCAGGCGGAAGATCGCGTCCTGTCGCATCGGCTCGTTCGCCTCGCGGTCGGCGACCCCGGCTGCGCGGCCATAAAGGATCTCGCCGCGCCGGGCGACGAGAACGACCGCGCCGACGATACGGCGCTCCTCGATCGCGCCATCCACGACCTGATCGACGCGCCGGGCGAAATTGCGGTCCAGCGGCGCGGCGGTGGCGGACATCGCAGGCTCCCTGAAATCCTGAAATGTCAGACGCGTTCGCCGTTCTTCACGCGATAGGTCGGCTTGTACATCGTCACCAGTTCCTCGGCCGCCGTCGGATGCACGGCCATGGTGCGGTCGAAATCGTCCTTGGTCAGGCCTGCCTTCAGCGGAATGCCGAGAAGCTGCGCCATCTCGCCGGCATCGGGGCCTAGAATATGGGCGCCGATCACCTTCCTTGACGCGCCGTCGACCACCAGCTTCATCAGCATCTTCTCGTCGCGGCCGGACAGCGTGTGCCGCATCGGACGGAACGATGCGCGATAAATCTCGACATCGGGATAGCGCTTGATCGCGTCGTCCTCCGACAGGCCGACGGTGCCGATCTCCGGCTGCGAGAACACCGCGGTCGGTATGGTGTCGTGATCCGGCGCGGTCGGGTTGTCCTTGAAGGCCGTCTCGACGAAGCACATCGCCTCGTGGATGGCGACCGGCGTCAGTTGCACGCGATGAGTGACGTCGCCGATCGCCCAGATGTTGTCGACATTGGTGCGCGAATATTGGTCGACCACGATCGCGCCCGTCTTGCTGAGTTCGATACCGACGCCCTCCAGGCCCATATTCTCGGTATTGGGAATACGCCCGATCGCCAGCATGACCTGATCGACCGTCAGGGTTTGGCCAGAAGACAGCAGCACGTCGAGCCGGCCCTCCGAGGTCTTGCGCACCCATTCCGAAACGGTGGGGCAGAGGATCCTGATGCCTTTTTTCTCCATTGTCTCATGCAGCGAGCGGCGCAAATCCATGTCGAAGCGGCTCAGGATCTCCTGGCCGCGATAGACCAGCGTGGTGTCGACGCCCAGGCCGTGGAAGATGTTGGCGAATTCGACGGCGATGTAGCCGCCGCCCTCGATCATGATCGCCTTCGGCAGCTCCTTGAGATCGAAGGCCTCGTTGGAGAAGATGCAGTATTCGTGGCCTGACAGCGCCGGATGCGGTGCGGGCCGGCCGCCGGTCGCGATCAGGATCTGGTCGGCGCTGACCGTGCGGTCCTCGGCAACCAGATAAATGCTGTGCTGGTCGACGAGCACTGCACGCGAATGAAAGGTCTCGCCGCCGGAGCCCTCGACATTCCTCTTGTAGATCGCCTCGAGCCGCGCGATCTCCTTGTCCTTGTTGGCGACCAGCGTCTGCCAGTCGAAGCTTGCCTCGGGCACCGTCCAGCCATAGCCGGCGGCGTCGGCGAAATGCTCGGGAAATTGCGAGGCATAAACATAGAGCTTCTTCGGCACGCAGCCGCGGATGACGCAGGTGCCGCCGAAGCGGTACTCCTCCGCGACGGCGACGCGCTTGCCGACAGCCGCCGCCACCCGGGCCGCCCTCACCCCGCCGGAGCCGCCGCCGATGACGAACAGATCATAGTCATAACCGGCCATCGCGTGGGCTCCTGCGGATGAGAAAGACGGGTCACAGGTAGGCTGCAAAGCGGCAAAAGAAAAGCCCGGGCAAACCCGGGCTTTGTGGTCCAGCCGCGGTCGGCGGATTGACTGGGATCAGTTTTGCGAGTCGTCCGCCGGGGTCGAATTGTCGGCGGGAGCGGAACCATCGGCGGGCGCGGTGGCGTCCGGAGCCGGTGCTGCCGGCGCCGCGGCCTTGGCGGCGGCGGCGATCGTTTCGCCGACCTGCTGGGCGAGGTCGCGGGCGACGCCGTTCTGCCAGATGTCGGCGGCCTTCACGAGGTCGCGCGTCACCGCGGGACCGCTGTCCAGCAGCTTCTTGCCGGCTTCCGAGCTGTAGAAGGTGGCAATGTCGTTGAGCTCCTGCTCGGAAAACACCTTGGCATAGGCAAGTGCTGCTTCTTTTTCGAGATCGGCGCGCCGCGAGGCGAGGCTGAGCGCTTTCTCGGCCACGGTCTTGCCGATCAGCTCCTGCATGTCGGGGTTCTTCTGGATGAGCTGCGCCTCGAGCGCGCCGGCCGCCTGCGGCAGGATGTTGTCGAACGTGTCCGTGGCATGGATCGCCGCGACGGCCGCGCGCGCCGCCTTCAGATGCGATTCGCTGACATCCTGCGCAAACACCGGCGAAGACAGCGCAAGGGCGGCCGAGGCCGCCAGAAGCATCGAAAAGCGGCGAACTCGTTTAGGCAACATCATGGTCGATAGAACTCCCTGGTTTCAGGCTGCATGGACGGTTTCGATACCGTCGCCGCCGGCGATGATGGCCGTTGACGCCAGCCCGATGAATAGACCGTGCTCGACAACGCCTGGAATGGCGAAGAGAGCATTCGACAGCGCTCTTGTATCCGGAATGCGGCCAAAAGATGCATCGAGGATAAAGTGGCCGCCGTCTGTAACAAATGGCTGGCCCCCCGTCATCCTCAATGTAACCGGGCCGGAAAGGCCGAGCTCTGCCGCGGCGGCTCGAACCGCGATCTCGGTGGCGCGCAGGCCGAATTTGTTGACCTCGATCGGCAGCGGGAACCGGCCGAGCGTCCCGACCATCTTGGATTTGTCGGCGATGACGATCATGCGGTCGGACGCCGCCGCGACGATTTTCTCGCGCAGTAGTGCGCCGCCGCCGCCCTTGATCAGGGTCAGGTCCGGATCGACCTCGTCGGCGCCGTCGATGGTGAGGTCGAGTTCCGGCGTTTCTTCCAGTGTAGACAGCGGCACGCCGAGTTCGCGGCAGAGCGCCGCGGTGCGCTCGGAAGTCGGCACGCCAATGACCTTGAGGCCGGTCGCAACCTTCTCGGCCAGCAGCCGCACGAATTCTTCCGCCGTGGTGCCGGTGCCGATGCCGAGGCGCATGCCGTCGCCGACATGGGCGAGCGCGGCCCGCGCGGCTTCGACCTTCAACTGCCTTGCATCCATGGGGAGCCCCGATTTCGCCGGTTTCGCGCGCCTCCTAGCATTTTTGCCTGTCCCGTCAAAGGGCCGCTCTCAAAGGCTCTGTGGACCGATCGAGGCTTCTTGCTTGAACCGGGCCCAACCTGTATCGGCTGCGGCAATTCAATCGCTACAGGAACGCGCCATGCCGAGCCCGATCATCGTCTTCGACCTGGATGGAACGCTGGTCGATACGGCGCCGGACCTGCTCGACAGCCTCAATCACAGCCTGGCGGCAAGCGACCTCGCCGCTGTCGACGAAGCCGGTTTCCGGCGCTTCGTCGGCCATGGCGGGCGCGTCATGATCGAACGCGCGCATGCCGCGCAGAACAAGGCGCTGGTGGCGGAAGAGCACGACCGGCTGCTGAATCTGTTCCTCGACCATTACACGCTGAACATTCCCGGCAAATCCCGCCCCTATCCCGGCGTCGTTGCCGCGCTCGATCGTTTTCAGGCCGCCGGCTACCTGATGGCGGTCTGCACCAACAAATACGAGGCCAATTCCGCGGCGCTGATCGGCGCGCTGGGCCTGTCAAAATACTTTGCCGCGATCTGCGGCCAGGACACTTTCGCCTTCCGCAAGCCTGACCCGCGCCATCTCACCGAGACGATCCGGCTGGCCGGCGGCGATGCGGAGAACGCCTTGATGATCGGCGATTCGCAAACCGACATCGACACCGCCAAGGCAGCCGGCATTCCGGTGGTCGCGGTCGATTTCGGCTACACCGACCGCCATGTGCGCGAATTCGAACCCACGCTGGTGATCTCGCATTTCGACACGCTGACGCCGGACCTGGCCGAGCGGCTGATCGCGGCGGCGCGCTGAGCCGTGGCTAGTCCGCCTCCGCGCCCCGAAATTCAGCCCCAAGATCGTCGGCACATCGCCTTGACTTCGCTCACCGGCCTACCTTATATCGCGGCTCGCTTCGGCCTTCGGGCCTAAGGCGGGCGATTAGCTCAGCGGGAGAGCACACCCTTCACACGGGTGGGGTCGCAGGTTCAATCCCTGCATCGCCCACCAAATTTTCCAAAGAAAATCATTTAGAAGCATGGGCGCCTAAGTCAGCTATGGCTATTGCCTTTTCGTGTCGCCACCATGCCGCCACGCGCCGCGAAGACTTCCGTATCGGCATGGACAGGCCGCGCCGTGATGCCCTGAAAAGTCTTCTTCGTCCCCTTCACGGCGGTAACAGGGGTTCGATTCCCCCTGGGCGTACCAGCAAACTCAAGCACTTAGCATCGGATTGAGGTTGAAGTTCATACAGATGGCCTGAACGCGCCGGCCTCCACCAATCGGCGCGCTTCCGCTTGCGTAGGCAGATCCCGATTTACAATCCACCCTCAGGCATGGGACTCATCGACAAGGTCCGCGGCCAGCCACGCTGGACGGGCTGGCTTCGTGTCCCACCACCGGCGTGCTGTCCGGCGACCGGTGTATAGTCTGAGGTGCCACAGATGCGGCTGGACAACATGCCCAATAGGCAGACGCTGCTTGCAGCGAGCTCACTTCTTGTGCCCTTCTGCAACCACAATGTGAGTCATCGGGGGCGAAGTTAATGGACACCAAAGGCGCAGACAACTCGCCCGCTGCACTAGCGGCGGCAGCGCAGCAACTGCTGGCGGCGGGGCAGTTGACCCCGGTAGTGAAACTCAGTTCGTACTATGCGACCTTTCAGGACCTGTTCGGTCCTGTTCGCTTGGGTGCCCTGGATGGCCCTGAGTTACTTGAGCGCATGCATGCGCATGGTACCGGCGACAGCCTAGTCTACTGGCTGGAGTTCAAGGATGACGAAGAGTTCCCAGCAATCTTCGGCAGCATCGCCGGTGGTAGCGCTCTGAAGTTCGGGCTTTACCGAAGCCGAGAGACCGGCCAATGGATGACCGGCAGCTCGCGTGACCAGCGGCCGATCACCGAGTCCCAAGCGGTGGAGATCGCCCGCCGACATCGCGATCATCTCATTGAGGCGACGCGCGTACTCGACAGGTTTGCGCCGCCCGAAGGCTCGACAGAGGACATTGACCAGGCCTACAGGCGCTTGCAAGCCTCGATTATGCAAGTTGCGCCGGACGTGGCTAACCTCGCCTGGGGGCACAAATACCTCAGCCTCTACGCCCCGAACAAACTGGACGACTATCACTCTGAGGAGTTCCAGCGGTTCCACCTCATCAAACTTCTTCAACTTCCACCGGAGCTGCGCGGCCGGTACGTCTGTGCCGGCCGCTTCATTGAGCTTGCCAGGGCGGCGGACCTGCCGATCAATCACCTAACGACCGTGCTGAATCAGATCAACGGGCGCCCCTACCGTTACTGGCGGATCGGGACGACTGTTTCGGGCCGGCACGTGTGGCCTGACATGCGCGACGGCGGGTTTGCTGCCATCGGTTGGGCGGACCTGCCCAACCTATCAGACCTGAAGCATGACAGAGCCTCCAAGGAACGGCTTGCCGAAATGCTCCGCGCCGCGGGTGATAACGGCGCGGTGGCGACGCGTAAGGCTGGGGAGATTCTCGACTTCATCGCCGATATGGGGACCGGCGATGTAGCGGTGGCCGCCGACGGCGAACAGATCCTAGGAATCGGTCGGGTCAGCGGCAATTACGAGCACCGCCCGGATCGCGTTTTGAACGCCCCGCACCAGCGTGCCGTCCAATGGCTCGACATCGAACCGTGGAAGCTTTCAGGGTCGGAAGGGCTTCGGACTACCATCTGGCAATTCGCCAACCCTAATAGCCAGCTGGAGTTCGAGAAGAGTATTCAGTCCTCCCGGGGGCCGATCACGTCGCAGGTGCGCCGGGCCGCGTCCAACTCTGAATCGCTCGAGCCGATGATCGAGGAAATCGACGCTCTATTGAGGCGCAAGGGCCAAGTAATCCTCTATGGGCCACCGGGCACAGGTAAGACTTACTGGGCGCGCCGCGCCGCGCTTGATCTTGCCGCTCGAGGCGTCTTTGGCAAGCCATTTGCGCAACTCGGAAAAGACCAACGAGCGAACCTGGAAGGTCATGGCGGGCTCGTCCGAATGGTCACTTTTCATCCGGGATTCGGTTACGAGGACTTTATCGAAGGCTATCGGCCGCAGACGGCGAGCGGGCAGCTCTCATTTGAACTTCGAGACGGCGTCTTCAAAGGCCTTTGCGACAAAGCGAGAGCCGACGGCCGGCCTCACTATCTAGTCATCGACGAGATTAACCGAGGGGATATTCCGCGGATCTTCGGCGAACTCATTACCCTGCTCGAAGCCGACAAGCGGGGCCTCGAGGTGATACTGCCGTCCGGGCGGGCCCTGAGTGTGCCCAAGAACCTCCTTGTGATCGGCACCATGAACACGGCCGATCGCTCCATCGCCCTTCTCGATGTCGCGCTGCGGCGACGGTTCGGCTTCGTGGAACTGCTGCCTGAGATTAGTCGTCTTCACAGCGTGATGATTGGTGAGCGCCTCCCGCTCGCCCGCTGGCTCGACGCGCTGAACGCCACAATTCGGTCCTCGCTCGGCCGCGACGGTCGCAGCCTCCAGATCGGCCACGCATTCTTCCTTGAGGAAGGGAAACCCGTAGCCGACCCGGGCAGGTTTGCCGCGGTGATCGCCGGGGAGGTCGCGCCGCTGCTCCAGGAATATTGCTACGAGGACTATGCGGTGCTCCACCGTCTGGTGGGCGGCCTGGTCGACATGACCCTGCAGCGAATTAGGACCGAGCTCTTCGCACCCGAGCGGACAAGCGAACTACTGACAGCGCTCCTTGAGCCGTTCCCGGACCTAACGGCCTCAGCCGAGGCGGTCGCGCAAGACCTTGAAGCGGCCCATCTCGACGATGATCTAGGCGAGCCCGACGAATGATATCGCGCCAAGTGTTCCGGGAGTGGGAAAGGCCCAGGACCATCCAGGCGGAGGCGCTGAGCGACTCCGAGCAGGCGCTGGCACGGAAACTTCGGGAGTCGGGTCGGCTCTCTGTGAGCGAGACGCGCCAGGGATTTGAGGTCGCGACCACCTCATGGGTTGGACGCATCGTGCTCGGCGGGGTCGAGATCAGCATTCAGCCGAAAATCAAGGCGGCGCCTCTAGTACAGCTACTTCGCTACGCCTTTGGGTTGGAGCGCCTTTCGCTGATCGGACATGTACCGTTCAGTACCGAAGCCTACGCCTTTCAGGATATCCTCGGCCAGCAGCTCGCCCTCGAAGTCGCGCGGCTCATCGCCCGCGGGCTGCACCGGGAGTACCGAGTGCACAAGGCAGAGCTGTCGAGCCTCCGCGGCCGAGTTCTGTTCGATGAGCTCGCGCGCACTCAAAGTTCGGCACGCGCGGCGATTCCCTGTCGGTACTTTGAGCGAACAGAGCACAACGCGCTCAATGCAGCGCTGCGCGCAGGGCTACGCCTAGCTGCCCAACTGGTGGCTAGCCTTGATCTCGCCCAGGAACTGAAGCGACTGTCGGTTCTGATCGAGGTTGGAGCACAACCGCTCACACGCGAACTTCTGGCAGGCGCACGGGCGCAGGTTGACCGGCGATCCCGCCACTACGAGCCGTTGCTGGACCTGATCGAGATCCTGCGTGACGGCGCAGGCGTGTCAATGGACGATGGCGAGCGCCGCCTTGAGCTGCCCGGCTTTCTGTTCGACATGAACCGCTTCTTTCAGGCACTGGTCTCGCGCCTGTTGAACGAGCATTTGGAAGACTGCGAAGTGCTCGACGAGCGGCGGCTACAACCGATGTTCCGCTACGCGAGCAATGTCCCACGGCGGAACGCGCCCGTGTTGCGCCCCGACTTCACCATCCGCTCGGTGCAGGGCCGGCCGCGCGCGACGCTCGATGCCAAGTACCGCGACCTGTGGGAGATGTCCCTGCCGGCCCACATGCTCTACCAGCTCGCACTCTACGCCCAGGCTGACTCCCGCCGCGCGGCAGCCATCATCTACCCCTCGCTGCAGGACCGTCCGGACCAAGAAATTCGGATGAGCGATCCCGGCACGAAGGAGGAGCGCGCCCGCATCTATCTGCGCGCGCTCGACCTCGAGAACTTGCGAAGGCAGGTCGAGACCACGCCCGGAGCAATGCAGCGTCGTGAGCTAGCCGTCATCGCTCGCCGGGTGGCATTCGGAGAGTCGGCAGAACTTCGGGCGCCCTCGCACGTTGTCCGCATGGCATAGAGATCGCGATCGGCAATGCTAACCCTTCCAAATGACTGCCCATTTGGCTGTCGTCGGCAGTGGGATCTCCCTCACCCCGTGTTGCAGACAAACCAGCAATGCCTGCCAGGCAAATTTTGGGTCCACTCTTCACGACGATCTTGCTCGGCAGGTCCAACTCGATCAACCGTGGCGCTGCGCGAACCGATTGCACTTGCTCCGCACGATGCAGGATCGTCTCGCGTTAGTCCTTTTCTTGATGATGGCCGTAATGTGCGCGTTGTGTGCCGCAATCCGCGCTCCGGTCACCACCGGATGCACGTCACCCTCAAAACGGACACACCGCATAGAGGTGAGCCAGCTGCGAACGGCGGCACAGCTGACATCAATCCAGTCGAAGATCATGGGTTTATGTACCCCCGAGATCTTGTTGACCCTGATGGTCACACCGTGGGCGCGATGTGGATGGACGTTTCCGCGATGCCTGCGGGCGACAAGGCGGGCTGACCGCGTTTACGCAACAGCCTGATTGAGAACCCTCAGATCAACCCTCTGCGCACATTCATGCGCGTCACAGCCGTCACCAGAATGGCGCCGGTCATGAAATAGAGCGTGGCGATGATGTGGCCTTGGTGGAAATGCAGCCCGGCAAACAAAAGGGCCGTGACCACGGCAAGGAAGGCGATGACGCGTGAGAATGCATCGGGCATGGGGCGACCTTGTGCAATGTGTCGAGTAGCCGCCCTCATTCAGCCGATCGCTCCATAGAGCGGTTTTTGATTTTTCGCAATCGGCCTTGAAGCCCGGACTGATCGGCGCCTGCCGTGCGGCGGCGCTCCGGTGGTCCTAGACCAGTTCCACCTCGACCCACAGCCCGCCTGGTCCGCGTGCCGCATCGCGCGGTGCGCTTCGCACCGCCTGGATCGAGCCGGACGGCGCGGAAAAGCCGGGCTTTCCGTTCTTGTCGGCCAGCCATGGATCGTCGGCGCGGATGACGCGGCCCTTGGTCTTTGTCTCGAGCGCGGTCAGGATACCGTCATAGGGCATCTCACCCCAGTGCACTTTCAAGGCGTCGACCTTGTTGGTCGGAATGAAGGCCGACAGGTCGGCGCTCGTCAGCAGGTCAAAACCCTGTTTCTCCGGCGTGGCGTTCTGGCTGCCGTGATGCGCGACCTTGAGATAGACGGTGCGCGCCAGAAGATCGGCTGATGTGACGGTGCCCTGCCCCACTGGCCATTTCAGATCCTTCCAGCTCAGCCAGTTGCCGATCTGGGCGTCGCCGGGGAACAGGAGAACCCGGCCGCTGTCGATGAACTCGAAGGCCAGCACCAGGCTGGTGTTGTTGACGCCGCGGTCGAGCTGCAGGGCAAGGTCGGCGGCGATCCCCATCCAGTCGGCGTCGATGCGCCGCCAGGACTGGTCGCGGTCTTCCATGGATGCAGCAGCCGAAACCGGCCCGGAATAATGCTTGCGGACGAAGGTGGCGACATCGACGGCCGGGTCGCTGCCCTTGTCGCCGTTGAGCGCCGCGGAAAGCGGCGCGCCGACATTGCGCTCGAACGGACTGAGCTCGTCGAGATAACTAGCGTCTGCCGCCTCGTTCATCTTGAGGCCGCTGGCCAGCGCTCGCGCAAACGGGCCGCCGCTGGCCAGCGGGAACATCTCGCTCGCCTTCTCCTCCAGCCGCAGCGCCGCCTTGTCGCGCGGCGGGCCCAACACATAGACGCGAAGGTTGGACAATGCGTCGATCGTCACCGGCGGTCCGCCAGGCTCGAAATAGGTCGGCGACGGTTTTTGCGAAAGCCTGGCCGCCGCGTCGCGGGCCGCGCGCACACGCTCCCCGGCGGCGCCGAACTGGAAGCCAAGCACGGACTGCAGGCCGTCGCGCACGCCGGCCATGTAGGCGCTGAGCCCCTGCATTGCGTCGAGCTTCTGGCCCACGCCTTGCAGTGCCGCCAGCGCCTGGCCCTTGAACTTGTCGAGTTCCGCGGCCTCGGCGTCGGCGGGATTTTCGGTCCACGCCATCCAGACATCGGCGACGACGAAATCCTTGAAAAGATCCTTCGCCGTCAGGAACCCGGAGACATGGTCCCAGTGTTCGTGCGTGACGACGAGAATGTCGATCTCGCCGCCGGTCTCCTTCCTGATGTCGGCGACGATGTCGCCGACCAGCGCCGGACCGCCCGCGATCGAGACATGGATGCCGCAATCGATGAGCATGCGGAATGGCGTGCCGTCCGCCTTTTTGAAGGTAAGCAGATGGCAATCGCCGATGCCCTGGCAGTAATGCCGGATGGTGACGCCCGACGCCGGTACGGCAGCCGCTTTTGCCGGCCTTGTCCTTATCGCCGGCTTTCTAGACATGGTCGTCGTCTCCATCGCTGGCATGCAGCAGGGCAAAGGGCTCCGACACTTCGCCGCCGAAATAGAGTGCTCTGAGCGGCGACAGGTAATTGGCGGCCATAGTCCCGGCCTGACGCTTCTGCCGGTCCGCGCTGCCGGTGTTCTTGATGATCGAGTAGCGGATCTCCTCGAACCCCTCGCGCGGGTCTATGATGATGGTGGCGCCGCCCCGGAACCAGAAGAAGCCGTCGCCCTTGGCCATGCCTTGCGGCATCGCCGTGCCGTCGAGCGCGACTGGAATCCGTTGCTGGATGACCGCCACGACCTCGACGCGGAACGAGCCGTCCGGCTCGACGCGGCGCGTCGGGCGCACGCTGTAGATGTCGAAGGTCGTCTCGCCTTTCTTCGGCGCGTGCATAACCGTCCCGTCTTCATTGTAGCGCGGGAGATCCGGCAGCAGGCCGAACTGCTTGTAGAGGTCCGGGTTGGAGGCGAAGGTCTTGTGCATCGCCTTCCACAGCGTGTAGCGGTTCTTGTCGTTGAGCGCAAAGATCTCGGCCCGCCTCAATTTCTGGTTCCAGCCGAGGTCGATCTTGCTGAGCAGGCCTTTCAGCCAGGTCGGAGAAGGATCTTCCGGCGCGCTCCAGGCGAGCGTCTCCTCCGAGATGGTGCGCACGTCGCGCGGCAAAAGCTTCCATTTGCGGAACGATTCCAGGAAAGCCAGGCGGTAGTGCAGCGGATCGTCCGGATAGGCGTCGCGGTCGGCGGTGATCAGCGCGCGCAGATATTCGCCGAAGGTGATGTCGACGGAAGGGCAATAGTCGAGCGCGCGGATGCACATGGTCAGCATCTGCCTTGCGGTCTTGGCGACCTCGTCGGTCAGGCGTTCGACCAGGCTCGGATGCAAGGTTCCCGCCGGCAGGATGCCGGAGCCGCCGGTGGCAAGCTGGATCAGATCGTCGGTCCGCCGGTCGGTGATCGCCAGGAACGCCTGGTAGACGGCGAAGACCAGGATCGAGCCCCGGTCATGCGCCTCGAAGGTCTTGTCGTAGTCGAGATCGGCCATGCCGGCGCCGCCATATTCGCGCAACGGCCCGGCCCTGCCACTGCCTTCGCCGAACTGCTTGGCGATGCCCGAGAGCAGCGAGGCGGCCGACAATTCGCCCCTCGCCTTGCCGATCTCGAAGCTGACCAGCTCCTTCAGCGTGAAATGCTGGAACAGCGCGACGATGTCGGCGAAGGCCTCGTGGAAGGCCGGCACGTCCGGGTTGGACGCTTCCTGGAAGCGGCGGTGCAGCCCGTCGAGCAACGCATGCGACATCTCATGCGCGACGATGTCGCTGGATAGGCACGAAAACACCGTCGTTCCGGGCGTGGTGACGTCGCCCTCGTTGCTGGTCGCCGGGAAATAGCCGAACAGCAGCGCCTTCTTTTCCGGGCTGTAATAGGCATTCTCGGCGCGCAACGCATGCGGATAGATGCGCAGGCGCGGCACGTAATGCGCCTTCACAGTCATGTCGCCGCTGCGGCCGGGAGCCTCGGCATAATGCGGCGCCCACAACGCCCGCCGGCCAAGCGCGCGCTCGAAATGGCCGATCGTGGTCATGGCGACGGCGTAGACCATCTGCTGGTGGAATTTGGGATTGCCCTCCGAAGGCGGCAGGCCGTCCTGCGCCAGAAGCACCTTGTCGTTGAGGTCTACCGGATCGTAGACGCGGTCGGACGCGGGGTCGACATCGACCACCTCGAGATATTCGCCGATCGGCCCCGGCAGCAAAGGCCTGTCCGTCGCCGGTTCGTCGTCCCACGGCACCGAAAGCATCGCCTGATAAACCGAAACCGAATCCAGCCGTTTCGCCACCGACGGATCGAGCGCGTAAATGCGCAGGCGCCGTTGCGGCGGCGGCAGCGGCCGCGGCTTGCGCTTGATGGCCGGCGCGGGGCCCATGACCGGCGCAGGAACCGCCGCGCTGGCGCCCGGCCGTCCGAGCACACCTTCCAGAAACGCCTTCAGCGGCTTCGACGGGTTGCCCTGGTCGAGCGCCGCTTCGAGATAGCGGTTGCGCGCCGCGGCCGAAATATTGCCCGGATCGCCGTCCGGGTCGGCGATCGCCTGCTCGATTGTCGCCGCACCTTGCGCCATCTGCGTCAGTTCCAGCGCAAACATCATCCGCTGCCGAAGCGTCGCAGGCGGGAGCGCCGCCAACGAATTCCCGCCGGTCAAAAGGTCGAGCCAACTCCATGTGTAGGTGGCTCGAGCGAGCTTCGTCAGGCTGTTCGCCGCCGGCGGCGGGAAGCCCAGCGCATCGAAGGCCCGCAAGACGCCCTGCCCGATCTTCTCCTTCGTCTCCACCGCATTCATCTTGGCCGTCGATTTCAAGGCCTTCGCGAACAACGCCTTGCGGACCGCCTCGATCCGCATCCATGGCTGGGGATAATTCTTCACCACGTCCCAATGCTCGGCCAGCCACAGAGCGGCCGCGGCAGCGACCTGGGGGGTGGCGGCCGAGGTGCCGTTGCCGTCCATGTCGACCACCTTGCGGCAATCGATTTCGGCCCAGGGCACGTTCGGTGTGTAGGCTCCCAGCGCCGTGCTCATCTTCGAAGGCGGCCCGTAATTGCCTTGCATGGTGCCGAGGGCGAGCCCGGCATAGGCGCGCCCGTCGCTCATCACGCCGCAGGCCGCAAGCACCCGGTTGTAGCGCGCGGGATAAACGATGCTGCTCGGCGTGATGGTGAAATTGTTGCCGGCCGCCGTGACCATGACCACGCCGTGGTCGTAGGCAAGGTTGACGGCGTCGACCAGAGCCTGCGAGGCGAGGCCGCCCATGCTCATCGACAATACTTGCGCGCCCTGCTGGCGCGCGTAGTCGATGCCTTGCACCATGGTGCCGGTGGTCAGCCGCACCACCCAGTCTGCGATGCGCACCGGCAGGATCTTCGCCAGTGGCGCGCCGCCGACGAAGTCGGTGAAGCCCGGCCAGTGCGGCGACGTGCCGTCGAGCTTGTTGCCGGCCAGCAGGCTGAGTGTGCCGGTTCCATGGCCGCGATTGCTGGTCAGCGTGCCGGCCGGAGCGTGGTCCGTCGCGTTGTTCGGGCCGTTCCCGTCGTCGACGAAATTGCGCTGCTGGGCTGTAAGAAGTCCTGCTGGAAGGGTTTCGTGACCGGGATCGAAACCGGTATCGAGATGGGCGATGGTGATGTTGGCCTGCTTGGCGCCGACGCTTTCGCGCGCGGCCTTGAACTGGCTGAAGTCCGGCGCGGCATTCCATGCGACCCGGCCTGACACCGTCGCTTGTCCACCGCTCGGATCCTGATCGTCGAAAGTACATGTCGGAGCCGCGCTTGCCGCCATGCCGCGATCGCCGGCGCTGTTCCTGTAATCCCATTGCTGCATGATATCGGGCTCGACCGCGAGCACCTCGCTCCCTGCGGCGGCCAGCGCCGGAGTCCGGGCGACAAGATCGTGAGCGTGGTCCCAGGGATTGTCTGCTTCGGCGGCATCCGTGGCCAAGCGGAGCCAGGTGGCGCCGCGGTCCGCGGCCGCGGCCGTACCGGCGCTTACAGCGCCAGGCGGGAGAGTAAGGATCGGCTCGGCTTCGATCCCGCCAATCCGCGGCGGCCCGCCTCGCACCGAGAGCCCCGCGCCGTCGCCACGAACCTTTACAAGGAGTCCCTTCGCGGCTGCCACGGCGTCCCTCCCCCAAGATGAACCATGGCGCCGACCGTCCGCTACAGTCAAGCCAAGATTCCAGCCACGCTTCGACTGATCTCTTTGCCGACTAGGCAATCATGCCGGCTGCAAGGCAAAGATTGATCCAAGCGTGAACCATGGATTCCAAAATAACCATCGGTCCGCCCGGCGCGCATATCTGTGAGCACCTTCACATACTTCGGACAGGGCTTGCGCTCGGATGTTGCAACGGCGGCATCGACGGCGCTAGCTGACTGCGGCGTCCGAAGCTGCTGCCGGATTGCGATTTGGATGCGGTTATCGAGGAAATTTCGAGCACCTAGCCATTTTCAGGTTTGCTGTCTGCGCGCATGGGCACCTCCCACCCAAGCGCGCGGACGGCGTTTCCAAGGATCGGCCCGCAACCGCCAGTGCGCCCGGTCTCCTTACAGTTTGCCGGCTTATCCGATTTCGGCGCGTCAGGCGTGACTTTGGTCTTCCGTCCGTCACCCCGAGAATGCGGCAAGCCACCACAGAAGGAGACGACGCTTTGATCGAGCACGCACTTATCCTACAATTTCCGTCTAACGAGAGGCGGAAGCGTATGATGGCTACAAATGGCGCGGACGACAGGAACCTGCCGCGCCTGGCGCGCATCGACCCGCGCCAGTTCGACCTGCTGTTCGGCGGCTGCAAGCTGGAGCGCTATGCGGCCGGCCAGCATTTGTTCGTCCAGGAGGATGCGTCCGACCGCATCTATGGCGTGATGAGCGGCACCGTCGAGATTTCGATCTATTCGCCCGGCGGGCAAAAGCTGGTGGCCAATATCGAGCTGTCGCGCAGCCTCGTAGGAGAGATCGGGGCGCTGGACGGGCGCCCGCGCACGGCAACCGCCATCTGCCTCACCCCCTGCGAGCTGGTTTCGCTGAGCCGGACACAACTCTTTGACCGCATTGAGAAAAACCCGCCCCTTGCCCGCGCGATGATCGAATTGCTGTGCACGCGGCTGCGCTGGGTGAGCGGCGAGCTGGGCGACCAGGCTTTTTTCGGCATCGAGGCCAGGCTGGCAAAGCGGCTGGTGTTCCTGAGCGGCGTCATGGCGGACAGCGCCGGCTGGATTCCGATTTCGCAGTCGGAGCTCGGCGAATTCCTCGGCGCGACGCGCGAATCCGTCAACAAGACGCTGAACGACTGGCGCAGCCGGCAGATGATCGCCATCAAGCGCGGTGGCTTGCGCATCACCAACGCCGCCGCGCTGAACCACATCGCCGATTCGCAGGACGACGACTGAGCAGTCTGGCTCGGCGGTTTCGCCGTAGCTGGCTCGGCGGTTTCGCCATGGCTCCGTCGATTCGTCGCATCCGAGAAACGACGAACAGCTTTCAGCGCACCGGTCAGAGCCGCGAGACCAGATAGCGCAGCGCCGACCGGCTCGGCATGAAGAAATAGCCGCCGCCCTTTGTCGTGACGAACTGCGGCACCTCCTTGAGCACGGTGACCTTTTCCCAGGAAGGGATCGAGAACCGGCCGCCGCCGCCCCGTGCGCCGATCGTCGGATCCGTCTCGCCGACAAGGCCCTGGAACGAGTTCGACGAGACCCAGGTCTGCTGGATGAACTCGTATTGACGTTCGATATCCGCGTTGAGGCACATGAAGAGCAGGCCCTTCTCGGTCTTTCCGCCCCTGTCCTTCTTCTCGTAGGTGCGGCCGACGCGCAGGATGCGGTGGCGCTTGCCGATCCTGATCTGCGTCTCGCGGTCCTCGCCGAGCGAATCGCGCGGGTTGGACCGGCGTATGTGCGAGCCGAGCGGACAGGCATGTCCTTGCGGGTCCTCGGCGCCGAGCGCGAAATCATTGTCGATGCCGCGGCCCGGGCGACCATTCGGATTGCGCACCAGCGAGCTGCCGTCCTGCCAGCGGCCGAGCATCTTTGCCGCCACCCAGCGCTGATCGATGGCGGGGTCGCCGGTCTCATCGGCAGCCTGCGTCGCGGCTTTCCTGCAATAATCGTCAAACAATTCGACATGCTGCTCGAATTGGCGCACGACGAGGAAGGTGCCGTTGCGGCCGAAATCGCGCGGCGGAGGTGGTTGCCCCGGTATCTGACGGTTGCGCCGCACCTGCGACAGGATGCCGGTGCGATCCAGCGCCGCCTCCACCGACGGCGAAGCCGGATAGAAGCCATGCTCGTCGCGATAGCCGAACAGGAACTCGCCGGGCGCCAGCAGATGCATGGGCGCCGCTCCTTTGGCAGCGCGCTGCGTGCCCCGGACGATCGGTTGCGAGACGCCATCGACGAAGCCGAAATGTTCGACCGCCCGCTTGCCATCGCGTCGCACCATCAGCGGCAGTTCGGCGGCCACGGACATCCCTGCGCCTGTCGTCTGTCGCTTCATGGCCGCGATTTCCGCCTTCAACGCGGCCGGCGTCCCGGCATAGCAGACGATGACGACGTCGACGGGCTTGGCGGACGACCCCCACTGCCATTTGTCGGGTGCGTCGGGACCGGTGTCGTTGAGAATGCGGCTGCGCTCGGGCGTTCCCATGCCTTGCCGGAAGGCGACAGGAAACGTGTCCAGCGGCTCGTCGTCGACGCCACCTTCCAGTCCGAGCCGGCGCAGCCCGTTGGGGCCGAACGCCACGGTCATGGCGCGGCCGGCCGGCACGCCGTCGCCGAAACTGGTTCTGTCGATGACGGAATCGAGCCACGCCTTGCGCTTCGGTGCTGGCAATCCTTCCGGCACCTGGATCGCAAGCATATGCGCGTGGCCGAGCGCGCCGAAGGGTCCGAAGAAGATGGATTGGATTTCCCCGGATTCCAGCTCTTCGAGCGGCGCGGATGCCGGTTCAGGCAGGCTGGTCGCGTCCGCCGGCCGTGCTTGCGGGCGCGGCAGCGAACCGAACAGGCTCAGCCAGTCGCGCGCCTCGTTGCCGGTGGCCGATGCGATGCCGCGCCTGATCCTGGAGTTGATGCGGATGCGCGGTGTGTTGAGGTGCGGATAGGCGCTGTACCAGAACAGCGTCGGCACCTGCTGGCGCCGCGCCCAGCGCTTGAAACGATCGCCGTCGCGCGCGCCGTCCAGGAACAGCCAGCGCGTGCGCGGATAGCCTTCGGTGTTGCTCCAAACGCCGGTCAGACCGGCTGAGGCCTTGGCAATGAAATCCTCCAGATAACTTTCCCAGCTGCCACCGTAATTGGAGAAGAACACCAGCCTGTCGGTGCCGGGCAAAAGCACCCAGCGGGCGAAATGAATGGTGTTGATGGTGGCGAGGAAGCCCGGTCGGAACACTTTCTGCGCCGATATCGAGATCAGATAGAAGGAGAGCCGCAGCGCCAGCCGCCGCAAGATGCCCGGCTTCATCGTCGAGATCGCCGTCAGGTTGTTCTGCGCGCAGTGGTCCTCATTGGCGAGGATCTTTTCCAGCGCGCCGATGTCGACGGGCGTGTTCGCCGGCCGGTCCTTGTCCTCCAGCCGCCGCAACGCCAGGAAGCAAAGGACCACGAACAGAGCCAGAATAGCCAGCAGACCGAGCACCGTAAGCAGAAGCGCGGCGCCGGCGATCGCGATGTTGGCAAAGGTGACGCCATGCGGGTTTCCGAACACCAGCACATAGGTCATGCGCCAAAAGGCTAGAACGACGATCGCGATAGTGACGAACATCGCCGGCGTCAGCAGCGTCGTCGTCAGCGCGCGCGCCCAGTGACCCGGCGGTCTTTCCAGCAGGCTTTCGGCGGGCTCGAACGCCCAGCCGAATTGCCCGAGGCAGCGGACATGCCGGCGCGCCTCGGCGAGCACATCCATCGCATTGCCGGCGCCCGCGCGTGGCTTTTCGGCGATCTCGCGCACGCTGTCGGCGAGCCGTGCCTCGGCAAGAATGCGGCGCACGGAATGGCCGGGCGTGCCGGAGAAGACCAGCCCCGCGGCGCTGCCGAAGGACGGCGATATCTCTATGTGGTTCCTCTTCAGGAAATCCTCCAGCGAGCCGCCGTCCGGCAGGCCGCAGACATCCCTGAAGATCGGCCGCAGCCAGTGCCCGATCGATTGCGCGATCGCGGTTATGACATCGTCGGTGCTGCCGTCGCCGGAGATTTCGAACACCAGCGCGCCGGCCTCCATCCCCGTTTTTTCATCCTTGCCGGTGGGAGCGACGGCCAGGCTGGTGAAATGTATGGTGCCGACCTTGTCGAGCGCGTCGCGCAGCTCGCCGATCGCGGGATTGCCGAGGTCGGCGACCTTGTCGCGCACCGCATCGAGCGGCATGGAGCGGGTGATCGGGCAGACAACCGTCACCATCGACTGGTCGGCGGTACGGCAAAGCGGCGAACGCTCGAAATCGACCTTGAGGCTTGCCGGATAGGCGCCGACATTGGCCATCTTGCCGGCCCTGCCCCGAACGCGGCCAAGCTTCGGCTTGCTGAATAGGGCGCGGATGCATTCGCCGATCTGGATGCGGGCGATTTCGGCGCCGATGCACAAATGGATGCCGTAGCCGAAAACCATGTAGTCGCGATGCGGGCGCGACGTATCGAACTCGTTCGGCCGCTGCACGATCTCCGGATCGAACATCGCCGAAAGCGTCGCCGGCATGACCACCGTTCCGGCCTTGACCAGCCGCTCGCGGCGCGTGCCCTTGCCGATGATTGCGTCACGCCTGGTATAGCGCCATGGCCCGATCCAGATCGGTTTGAACCGCATGGCTTCCATGATCGCCCGGTCGAGTTTGCCGGTATCGCCGGCCGCGATGGCCTCGTCCACGGCCCGCCGCGCATCGGATCGCGACAGGATCACATCCAGGCAATTGCTGCCGGCAAGCACATTGGTCGGCACAAAGCCTGCGACCATGCCGAGCATGATGGAATGAATGTCGGGCAACGACAGGCGCCCTTGGTCCATCAGCGCGACGAGGCGGGCAAGCGGCCGGTCGTCCTTGCCCGCTCTTTCCCTGACCGCGGCAATCGAACGGTCTATGATTTTGATCAGCCGATCGCCGCCGACCACGGCAAGCTGGCGCGTGGCGGGATTTGCCGTCGGGTCCGAAAAGAACAGCGCGCTGAGCGAGATCGACCAGTCGGCAAACTCGGTTTCGTCGTCGATCTCAAGGCCGAAATAATCGCGACAGATACGCACCGGCAAGATCTTCATCAATCCGGCGATGGCATCGAAGCCTGGGCTGGCGCGGGTCATGATGTCGCGCGAATGCCGCTCGGCGATCGGCCTGACGGCGGCTTCGACCTCCGCCGGCGGGAAAGCGCTCAGCACCGCCGATTTCATCTGCCGGTACGCGGCGCCGTCCTGCATGCCGAGAATGAAATTCGAGCCGCGGGCGAGTTCGGCCATTTCCGGGCCGTAGGGCGTTTCGAACTCGTCGCCCCGCTCCAATATGTCGCGAACATCCGCGCCCTTGGTGACGAGCAGGAAATTGCCGAAGCCGAGATTCGGCCAGAAACGGCGCAGCAGCGCCAGCAGCCAGCGCGGATCGCCAAGAAGAAAACCGACGATGCGGGAAGCAAAGCCGCTCTTGGAACGCAGCCGATTGATGTCGAACGGTGGCATTTCGGCGAGCGGACGCTGGCTCTTCTGAGCGGCGCGGACGGCGGCGAAGTACTTCAAGGTGATCATCGCGTTCAAGCCCCCCGGCCATCCACGTCAATGCGATGCCGGCATTGTCTGGCCTAGGTTTGCATCGGTCCGGCGTATGTGAATTCGATCACAGTCATTTGTTGTCGGCCCCGGCGATCATGCGGCGGACTTCGCCCGATCGAAATTGCCGATCAGGAAATTGTTCTTGGCCGGATCCACGAACGGTATCCAGCGTATCCTCTGCTCGGAAAAATCGGGATGCCTGGTCATGAAAATCGCAAGCTCATGCGCCGCTTCGTCGCGCCGCCCGCTTCTCATCAGGGCGCCTATCTTCAGGAACCTCGCGTAGAAGTAACTTGGCGACAGGTTGAGCGAGCGCTCGGCGTTGGCGATCGCGGCCTCCCAGTCCTCGACGAAGCAATAGGCCGCGGCCAGTTCCCCCAGATTGTGGAAGCGATAGAGGTCGAACGGGCTCAACCGCTCGGTGTCGAGGAAGAACGGTATCGCGCCGGTCGCATCGCCAAGCAGAAGGTACGCGCTGCCCATGGCCGAGCGGGCGAAGGCGAAGCTCGGATTGATGTGGACCGCTTCGGCAAGATGCTCGGCCGCCAACGCCGGAAGGCCGCGCATGATGTCGGCCGCGCCGAGATAGGCATGCGGACGCGCATCGAGGCTGTCCATCAGAAGCGCCTTGCGCGCAAGCGTCTCGACTTTCTCCAGATCGTCGCTGTCGCCGAAACGCAGCCAGGCCCGCCAGAAATACCACCATGCGAGCTCATTGAGCACGGCGCTCGAGTTCGGGTCTTCCTGGTAGGCCTTGTCGAAGAAGTCGAGCGCGATTTCGGTATCGCGACGTGTCCGCCTGTTCATGTGCCAACGGCCGCGCCTGACCAACTGCCAGGTTTCGAGGCTTTCCCACGGCACCTGGAACGTGCGTGCCTGCTCGGCGCGGTCGACCTCCTTGTCGAGGATGGAAACGATCTCGCTGCCGATCTGGTCGCGCAGGCTGAAGATATCGACGAGGTCGCGGTCGAAGCGTTGCGACCAGACCAGGCGCCCGTTCGAGGTGTCGGTGAGCGACGCGTTGAGACGAAGCTGCCTGTCGGAGCGCGCCAGCGTGCCGCTGACGATGTAGCGGGCGCCCAGCGCGTTGCCGATGAGCCTTGTGCCGAGGCTGTCGTCGCGAAACTGGAAACTGGACCCCTTGGCGATGACCGAAAGCCAGCGCGTGTTGGAAAGACCGTAGATGATGTCCTCGGCGATACCGTCGGCCATATAGCCGACATCGGGTTCGCTTCCGTTGCCCTGGAACGGCAGCACGGCGATTGCCGGGGGCCCCTTGGCGATCGGCCTGGAATGACTGGGCGTGGTGGGAATGGAAGCGAAGGACGCCGTCGCGACAGGGCCGTTGCCGCCGCGACCGGCGATCAGGACCTGCACCGGCAGGGCGATGTTCTTCAGGCTGAACTCGCCGAGATCGGTGAAGACCGCCGCCGTCTTGTCCTTCACGTGATGCCACGTCGTCGCCGAGATGGCGACGCCGTCATGCGGCGCGAATTCCTGAAGGCGGGCTGCGATATTGACGTCGTCGCCGTAAAGACGGCCCTCCCGGACGATGACGTCGCCGGTGTTGATCCCGGCGCGAAACGGCATGCGCATGTCCTCGGCGACTGCCGTATTCAGCGCCACGATCCGGGCCTGGAAATCGAAGGCCGCGCGCAAGGCTTCGATCGGGTTGCCGAATTCGGCCATGATGCTGTCGCCGGCATCGCCGAACGTGCGCCCGCCAAATACGCCGCAACTGTCGGCGATGATGTCGCGCCTTTCCTCGAAGGCGGCGACAGCCGACTCGTCGTCGATGCCCATAAGCCTCGAGAATCCTACGGCGTCGATCGAAATGATTGTCGCAAGCTGACGGGTATAATTCCGTTCAGCCATGATCGAGCCCCCAGTCCCCGTTTCAGTCCAGAACAGGTGACCTGCGCTCAAAAAAACGCGTCGCCGTCTGCCGACGGAAATCCTCGGCAGGCCCGGCGCACTGTTGCCACCCTGTTATGACCGGAATTCTATCAGGGTCTTGCCGAAAGCTCTACCACGAACGGCTAATATGACGAATTCACCGTCCGGCGCATGGTTAGTCGTTCGTTACGTCAGGAGACACATCCGAACCGCGACTTTACCATTTGAAATTATTATTTTTTCTCCGTCGAACAATACTGACCCTGTTTTCGCCGGCAAGGATCGGTCGCATCGAGGCATGCGCTGCAAAAACCCGCTATTGTGGCGCTGCGGAACCAACCCGCCTGCGTGCGAGTTTCTGACGGCACTTACGCCGACGAGATTTGAGGGCTCTCATGCGCACTGTTGTTTTAGCAACCGGTATCGCTTTCCTGCTTGTCAGTGGACAAGCCTTCGCAGCAGACGACCAGCCGCTGCCGCCGCAAAATGCAAAGAAACTGTCCGAGATTGTCGCCAAGGTCGAGCACCGCACCGACTTCCGCTACGTAAAGGAGGTCGATTGGGACAGCGACGGCTACACCGTCACCTACTACACCACGGACAAGGCCAAGGTCCAAATCACCTACGATCCCGTGACCGGCGAACCCAAATAGCCTCGTTCGGTTGCCTGCCTCCGCCATTTCGCGGTGCTTGCGTTCGGCATAGACTTGATCGTCGAAACAGGCCGGACCGGGGGACAGACATACGGCTTCACATCTGCGCTAACGCCCTGCTGGTAGCCGTATCGATGCTTGGGAGATCGGGCCAGGCGCTCGCGGATGGCCCCTCTTTCGACTGCCGAAAGGCGCAGTTGCCAGCCGAGAAGGCGATCTGCGCCGACCCGCAAATGTCGGCCATCGATGCTTTGGTCACCAAGGCCTATGCCGGTTTTGAGCCCGCCTTCGGCGGCGACAAACGCGGGATCGCCAGGAAACTGGTCGCCGATCGGAATGCCTGCAAGACGGACGCAGCCTGCATCGTCAGCGCGCAGAACAATGCGCTGCAGACTTACGGCAATGCGCCGCAATGGGTGCAGGACTACAACATCGCGCTCATCGGCAAGAAGGCGCTCGACCTTGCGGCAAGGACGCCGAAGCCAACCGATCAGCTCTTGCCCGTATCGATCGGAAAATGCGGCTTCACCCATATCACGGCGCTGACGACGAGGCTGGGTGACGACCCGCTGGAAGCCGCCAGCCCGGAAGCCGGCAGCGCGGCGAGATTTACCAACGGCGGCACGGCGGTCTCCTATGACCGCGAACCGGGACTGGCGAGTTCCAAGGTCGGCGATCCGGTCGTCATACGCCTGATCTCTATCCCGCGCGACTGCCCGAAAAACGACCTCTGCGGCATGGTGTACTACGCCGTCGACCTCGCCGCCAAAGGCGCATGGGCCCTGCCCGATTCCCAGCATCTGTGTGGTGGCGCTTGAAGACCTTGGCGCCGGGCGGAGCCAGCGCGACAAACCGCCCTTGCATCGTCACAACTTTGGTGGCTGACTGCCCGCCATGATTGCGGGCACGGGGGTGCATGGCAATGATCGGCTACGTCCTGAAGCGCATCCTGATGGTGCTTGTCGGCTATCTGGTCGCGGTGCTTGTCGGGTTGATCGCAGTGGTGGTGATCTACGCGATACTGAGCTCGCTGCCCAACGCGCCGGGCTACTTCGAGCTCATGGAGTTCACCCCAGTCGCCGTGTTGGTGGTGCCGCCTCTCGGCATGTTCGTCTACTTCCTGGCGATCATCCTGACCGGAATGCAGACGCTGGTTTTCGCCCTGATCGCCGAGTTCCTTTCGTTGCGAAACTTTTGGCTGCACATGCTGTTCGGCGCTGCCGCCGCGGCTGCCGGTTTCATGTTGATCTGGCCGGACGCCGCCGATGATCCGGAACGCTGGGCCGACATGGGCATCATCGCCGCCGCCGGCCTCGTGGCCGGGCTGGTCTACTGGCTTATCGCCGGGCGCGACGCCGGCTTCCGCCGGCCGCTCATCAAGGCACTTCCAAGAAACGTGTGAAGCGGTCGGGTTCGGTGGCTTCGCCGTGGCCTTCCGTCCGGAATTGCTTGAAAGTAGACAGCGCTCAGCTTGACGGCGTGCGCACCGCTTCGGTCGCGTCGAGCGCCTGCATCAGCTTGGAATCGCGGTCATAGACGTCGTCGAAATACTCGACCTTGCCGGACATGTCTGGCCATGCGGTGAAATAGGCGACATAGACCGGGATGACACGCGTGACATTCTCGGTCGAATGCCCATGCTTCAGCTTCTCGGCGATATCGTCGACGGAGGTGCCGAGCACGGCGGCGGCCATGCCGCGCGGATCCTGCAACCGCACGCAGCCATGGCTGAGCGCGCGCATGTCGCGTGCGAAGAACGACTTCTGCGGCGTGTCGTGCATGTAGATGGCATGCTTGTTGGGGAACAGGATCTTCAATTCGCCCAAGGCATTCGCTTCGCTCGGCTGCTGCCGCACGCTGAAGGGGATGTTGGCGCCATAGGCACCCCAATTGACCGCCGAGGACGGAATGCGCTTGCCGCGCGAATCCGTCACCTCATAGCCGGCGCGGTCGAGATAGCCCGGGTCGCTGCGCAGCCTCGGCAGCATCTCGTTGACGATGATCGACTGCGGCACACCCCAATAGGGGTGGAAGTCGACCTGCTTGATCTGGTTGTAGAAGAAGGCGGTCTGATTGGTGACCCGGCCGATGACCGCCCGGGTCTTCAGCTTCTCCTCGCCATTGTCGATATAGCTGGCGGTAAAGGCCGGCTGGTTGATGAAGACGCGCGGGCTGCCGAGATCCGACGGCATCCAGCGCAGTTCCTCGAGCGCCACCTTGACCTTCTCAATCTTGTCGGCCTTCGAGGCGCCGGCCAGTGAGGCCACGGTGCGCGGGCCGATGACGCCGTCGCCCTTCATGCCGGCGCGCTGCTGCACGGCCTTGATCACCGGCACCAGTTCGGGGTCGTAGAGCTCGCTCTTGCCCAGCCTGGCGAGCACCTCGCCATAGTTGCCACCCATCTCATCATCGAGATTGCGGGAAATAAGCGTCAGCAACTTCGGCAGTTCCGGGCTGCTCTCGCCGGGCTTGAGCAACAGCTTCGGATTGACGACGATCTCGTTTTCCTCGCTCGCCTCGAGCGCTTCCAATTCGACGCGCAGCGCCTGGTACTCGGCATTCTGCGGGTGGCGCGATTCGAGATAGGTGCGGACCTCCTGGGTATGCGCCAGCGTCTTCAGCGCGCCTTCGAGATCGAACGGCTTGGCCGGGAAATCGTAGTAACCGGTCATCCGGTTGGGGTAGACGCGGCCACTCTGGGCATCTTGCGCATAGCGCAGCACGCGCGCCGACAGCGCCATCTCGAAGCGGACCAGTTCCTTGGTCCGCTCTTCAGGCGTAGCGGAAGTCGCGGCAGCCGGAACGTCGACGGAATAGTCGGCCGGCGTCAGGCCGTAACTTGCCGCCTCGCCCAGGACGCGCACCGCATCCTGCGCTCGGCTGTTGGGGATGTTGTCGCTCACCCAGATGAAATCCGGATTGGCCGAATAATAGGCGATCAGTGCCTTGGCGATATCCGGCTCGGCGAACAGCTCGTACTCGCTCAAGCCAGCCACGGCGTCGCGGAAGCTGTTGCCCGTCACCGACGGCACATAGGCGGCATCCTGCGCGGTCGCCGGCTGCGGCGCCGGCAGCAGCGACTTGAAATCGACGCGAACGAGCTTGTCGGCCCTGTAGGTGTTGTAGGTCGGGCTGCTGATCCTGACACCACCGCCTCCGTCGGGCTCTGCCGGCCGTATCTTGCGTGGCTTCGGCGGCGGCGGAAATTCACCTTGCGGGTTATGCCGGATACCGCCGCCGAACAGCATGTCGAACAGCCCTTGCGCGCTTGCCGGCTGTTGTCCGAAGGCGAGCGTTGCCGCGATTGCGATCGGCAGGAGGGTTTTCTTGTTCCCGAGGACTTTCATGCTTCACCCGCACCGGTTGCAACCGGTTCCCGTTCCGCGCCGCTGGACGGTCCCGCCCTCCGCATGGCGGATGTATGACGTGACTATACCGATTCATACCGATTTCGTTAAGCTTTCATAAATTTTCGCAGCCGTGTTGCAGAACAGTTTCACATCATTGTGAGACGGTGTGACCTGCCTCGGTTCGCGCCATGCTTGCGGCGTTGCGCCAGACATCGGCGGAAACTGGCCCGGACGTGATAAGCTCCGGCCGTTATGCTGGAAATCCGGGGAGGATTTGCCGTGAAGAAAGGTTATCGCCAGCTGCTCGACGAGGCGAATGCCGAGATCGAGGTTGTGTCGCCCGAGGAAGCGGCCGGATTGCTGGAGGACGAAGACACCATCTTCGTTGATCTGCGCGATCCGCGCGAGGTCGAGCGCGATGGCAAGATCCCCGGCGCCAAGCACGTGACGCGCGGCATGCTGGAATTCTGGATCGATCCCGAAAGCCCCTATCACAAGCCGTTCTTCGCCAGCGGAAAGACCTTCGTCTTCTTCTGCGCCGGCGGCTGGCGCTCGGCTTTGGCCACCAAGACGGCGCAGGACATGGGCCTGACACCGGTCAAGCACATCCTCGGCGGCTACACCGCCTGGAAAGCGGCCGGCCTGCCGATCGAACCCGGCCAGAAGAAAAAAGCCGACTGATCACAGTTTTCCGCAACGTCTGGGATCAATCGACCCAATGGTTTTCTGGATAGCAAGCGCGGTTGGATTGGCGGTCGCCTATCTCCTCGGTTCCACGCCCACCGGCTACCTGGCCGGCAAACTTCTCAAGGGCATCGATATACGCGAGCACGGCTCCAGATCCACCGGCGCGACCAACGTGCTCAGAACCTTGGGCAAATGGCCGGCATTGGCGGTTCTGCTTGTCGATGTGCTGAAAGGCGTGGCGGCGATCGTCTTTGTTCGCTGGTTTTATCCCTGGTGCTACGCGATATCGTCCGCCACGCCACCGATGGCGCTTGAACTGGAGACCTTGGCGCCCTGGCTCGTTTGCCTGGCCGGACTTGCCGTGCTGCTGGGGCACGGCCGGTCGATCTGGCTGAATTTCACGGGCGGAAAATCCGCCGCGACGGGACTTGGCGTGTTGCTGGCGATGTCATGGCCCGTAGGATTGGGTGCCGCCACGGCATTTGCGGCCACACTCGCTCTTTTCCGGATCGTTTCCCTGAGCTCGATGCTGGCGGCGCTGACGGCGGTCGCGCTTGTCTGCGGCTTGGAGCAACCATTGCCCTATCGGTTGCTGGTGATCGCGGGCAGCCTCTACGTGATCCTGCGCCACCGCGCCAACATTCAACGGCTGCTGGCGGGAACGGAGCCACGCCTTGGCCGCGGTGGCCCGGGACCGAACGCAGGCTCGCAAATCTCCTAGTGCATGATCCTGAAAAGTGGGAACCGGTTTTCGGAGAAAGATCATGCTCCAACAAAGAGTTAGATCGTGACGGCGATTCAACGAAACGCATCACGATCTAGTGCAGGGTCGTTTCGCGTTGCCCGGTCACGAAACCGACCGCGCGCGCAACGACATCCCTGTCGGCGAGGATGCGACGATGGCCAAGCCCATTGGCCCAATGCAAGTGGACATGCTCGCCGGCGCCCGCATAACGCTTCGCATGGTCGGCATGGACTTCGCGGTCGTCCGGCGCGTGGACGATCAGCGTCGGCACCGGCGCCTCCGCAAGTTGGCGGTCGCCAGTGAATTCGCTGAGCGGCCGACCCGACAGATGTTTTACCCGATCCGCCATGGCGAGGCGGGAGCGCGGCCCGACATTCATCATGTCGCTGAAATCGTCGAAGATTGCCGGCAGCGAGCTCGGCGCGGCAATCAGCACCAGTTTCTGCGCCTTAAGCGGCGGCATGCCCTTGACCGATGCCGCGACGGCATTGGCGGCAATGGCGCCGCCGAAGGAATGACCGACGACGGCGGCAAAGGGGCCGAACCATTCGCCAGCGACCCGCGCCGCGTCCACGGCAGTCACCATGTTGAGATGGCGGCCGAGCGAATGACCATGCCCGGGCAGGTCGAGCGAGACGACCTTGTAGCCGGCGCCGCGAAACCCTTCGATCAGGGCGCGCATATATTCGGTGCGCGAACGCCAGCCATGGATGACGAGCACCGTTCCGCGCGGCTCCCTGCCCGGCTCCGGGCGGAATTCATGCACCGCCACGCAATCCGTCCTGGTCCTCAGCCGGTGGTGGCGCGCCTCGGCCATGAAGTCCGAGGCGCGATCGACAGCGCGACGCTCACCGTCGCTCAAGGATCTGGCATTGGGTGTGCGGCAAAACAATTCGAATGCGGCGCGGCCGCCGAGACGTGGCATGACATGCTCGGCCGCGCCAAAGACGCCGCGGATGACCTTCAATCCAAATGATGCCATATTGGCGATCCATCCATTCGTTCAAGCATGAACATAATAGTTCAAACATGAACATTAAACAAGAGCTGCCCTGGGACAATCCTCGCTTTCGCAACTGGGTTGCGGTCGCGCGCGCCTGCCATGTGCTGGAGCGCACGCTGGCGGTGAAGCTCGCCCCGCTCGACCTCAAGCCGGCGCAGCTCGACGTGCTGATGAACCTCTATCGCCACCCAGGCATGTCGCAGCACGATCTTGCCCGCAAGCTGCTGGTCGGCCGCTCCAACATCACCATGCTGTTGCCGCAACTCGAGGCGCGCGGCCTGCTTCGCCGCGAGGGCGACGAAAAGGACAAGCGGGTGCTGCGGCTGAACCTGACCGAGGCGGGCGAAGCCCTGCTGATGAAGGCTCTGAAGGTTCACATGGCGCTGATCGAGAAGGCGATGAGCCAATCGACGCCGGAGCAGTGCGACATGATCGGCGAGCAGATGCGCAAGATCGCCGACGTGCTGAAGGAAGCCTGAGCCGGCTTCCGATTACCACATGGTTTTCTTCGCCCGCTCCGGCCATTCTCTGTCATAGGCCGCGGCATCGATGTTCTTGCGGCTGGTGACCTCGAGGATCTGGCCGGGCGTCGGTAGCGACTTCGGGTCGACATGCCTAGCCGGGTTCCACAGTTCGGAGCGCACGATAGCGCGGGCGCATTGGAAATAGACCGTGTCGACATCGATGACGGTGACCGAGCGAGCCGGCTTGCCGTCGACCATGAAGGACGCGCAAAGCCCGGCATCGGTTGTGATATGAGCGCGGCCGTTGACGCGCAGCGTGGTGCCCGAGCCCGGCACCAGAAAGAGCAGCCCGACGCGCGGATCGCGAATGATGTTCTTCAGCGAATCGGCGCGGTTGTTGCCGCGCCTGTCCGGCATCATCAGCGTCTTGTCGTCGACGATGCGTACGAAGCCCCCGAGATCGCCACGCGGCGAACAATCGAGTCCCTCCGGTCCGCTGGTCGCCAGCGCCACGAAGGGCGACGCCTCGATGAAGGCGGCATATTCGGGAATCACATGGTCGAGCTCCTTGACGACCGAAGCCTCGCCCGGCAACCCGTAAAGGGCCTCGAGCTGTTCGACGGATGTGATGAGCGACATCTTTTTCGCCTCCCGACCTTTTGCTGGCGCTACTCCATGTCCATGACGCCTTGACGACAGCCGGCTGCCGAAATTGGATGCCATGCGCCAGGCTAGCGATCTCGGCTCAGTCCCTTCTCGGCCAGCTCGGCAAGATAAGCGTTCCAGCGCTCGTCCTTTTCGTGGCCGAGCGTATGCAGATAGCTCCAGGTGAAGATGCCGGTGTCGTGGAAATCGTCGAAGGTGATGCGCACAGCATAATTGCCGACCGGGTCGATCTTGAGGATCGCGACATTGCGCTTGCCGGGCACCGTCACCCGCTGCTCCGGCGAATGGCCCTGCACCTCCGCCGATGGCGAGGCCACGCGCAGGAACTCCGCCGGCAATTCGAACGGTTGGTGGCCGGGGAAGGTCACGGTCAAGAGCTTGCGGTCCTTCGAGACCCTGAGTTCCTTTGGCGCGGTCATGGCTGTCCTGTCTGGGTTGCGCCCTTCCCTACGCCGCTTCGCGCGATCCGAAAAGGATCATTAGAAAGCAGCCGACACGCGATGTCGGTCGGGGAATGTTACCAAAGATCGAGACATTCTATCTTGAATGCGGCATTGGATCGTATCACATAGCTATATATAACGACGCCGCTCAGGCCATGGGAAACGCTTGCAAATGGACATGATCGACCCCTTCGGTCGCACGATCAGCTATCTGCGCGTGTCGGTCACCGACCGCTGCGATTTCCGCTGCACCTATTGCATGGCCGAGGACATGACCTTCCTGCCGAAGAAGGATCTGCTGTCGTTGGAAGAGCTTGACCGGCTCTGCACCGTTTTCATCGAAAAGGGCGTGAAGAAGCTGCGGCTGACCGGCGGCGAGCCGCTGGTGCGCAAGAACATCATGCATCTGGTGCGCCAGCTGTCGCGGCATCTCGCGAGCGGCGCCCTGGAAGAGCTGACGCTGACCACCAATGGCTCGCAGCTTTCGCGCTTCGCCGCAGAGCTCGCCGATTGCGGTGTCAAGCGCATCAACGTCTCGCTCGATACGCTCGATGCCGGGAAATTCCACCAGATCACGCGCTGGGGCAATCTCGGCAAGGTGATGGAAGGCATCGACGCCGCGCAGAAGGCCGGGCTGAAGATCAAGCTCAATGCTGTTGCGTTGCGCGACTTCAACGACGCCGAGATCCCCGAACTGATGCGCTGGGCGCATGGCCGCGGCATGGACCTCACCCTCATCGAGACGATGCCGATGGGCGAGATCGAGGCCGACCGCACTGATCAGTATTTGCCGTTGTCGATGCTGCGCGCCTCGCTGGAACGCCAGTTCACGCTTTCCGATATTCCTTTCAAGACCGGCGGCCCCGCCCGCTATGTCCATGTCGCCGAGACCGGCGGCCGGCTCGGCTTCATCACGCCGATGACGCACAATTTCTGCGAGAGCTGCAACCGCGTGCGGCTGACCTGCACCGGCACGCTCTATATGTGCCTCGGCCAGGAGGACGCCGCCGATCTCAGGGCGCCGCTGCGCGCCTCCGAAGGCAACGAACTGCTCGGCGAGGCCATCGACGAGGCCATCGGCCGCAAGCCCAAGGGCCATGATTTCATCATCGACCGCCGCACCAGCCGCCCTTCGGTGTCGCGGCATATGAGCGTCACCGGCGGCTGATTTTTTCCACTGATTGATGCATGATCTCTTCTGGTCATCGACCGAAGGGGGGATCATGCAACGTCCGCAGCGCTTCGGCTTGTCGTCACTGGCGGCTGTCGTATCCCTATCGATAATCACGACGACCGAGGCGACGGCCAAGCCGTTCACCTACGTGAATGCGCGATTCGGCCAGTCATGCACATTCCCCGACGAGATCTTCGACAAGCCGATGCCCGAGCCGGAAAATGGCGACGGGCAGCAATGGCTTAGCGCCGACCGCGCCAGCCTGACCTGTTCCGGCATCTACAATGTCGACAACGACACGCCGCAAGGTTTCGTCGCTCAGGAGAAAGCCAGCACCGAACCGGGTTACAAGGTCACCTACAGCAAGACCAGCAAGGATTGGGCGGTGCTTTCCGGCACCAGGGATGGCAAGATCTTCTACGAGCGGCGCCTCTTCGGGAAGGACGACGTCATACGTACCGTCTGGATCGAGTATCCCGCCGCGCTCAAGGCTAAATACGACCCGCTGGTCGGCGCCATCGCCAACAGCCTGCGCGGCCCCTGAGGCCAGCCGGCTCCCCTGAAAATAAAGCGCCCGCGTTACCTTCCCGCCGATTTACCGCCAAGCTTTTCCGGCCTAGCCTTCGCGGCGCTGTTTTCGCGCTAGGGGGGAGTGCACATGCGCACATTCATGCTTTCACTTGCAATGCTTGGGGTTGCTTCCGTATCGGCCGCGGCTCAGTCGATCGGCGGCACCTACAACGTCGCCGGCACCAATTTCGACGGCTCGAAATATGGCGGCGAGGCAACCATCACGCTGACCAGCGACACGACCTGCACGATCCACTGGGAAACCGGCGGCTCGACCTCGGACGGCATCTGCATGCGCAACGACAATGCATTTTCCGCCGGCTATGCGATGGGCAAGGAGATCGGTCTCGTCGTTTACAAGATCGAGAAGGACGGCTCCCTGCACGGGCTGTGGACCATTGCCGGCCAGAACGGCAACGGCACCGAAGTTCTGACGCCGAAGTAAGCCTTCCAAAGCTCGGCAGATCGACCTCATGGGCCACGCAGAAATTCGTGGCCCATTTCTTTGCCGTTGCTGTTTTCCGGCTGCCTGCTAGACGGCTGAATTAAAATAGAATCCGGAAACGCCTTTGCCTCTCTCGCCAAACCTGCGCGGCGCGCTGTTCATGATCGTGGCCATGGTCGGCTTCACCTTGAACGACGCGATCACCAAATTCTCTTCCGAATCGATGAACATGGCGCAGGTCATGCTGGTGCGCGGCGCCTTCGCATCCTTCTTCGTCGGTCTGCTGGCCTGGCGGCGCGGCGCGCTTGCCAATCCGGCCGCCATGCTGCAGCCGATGGTGGCCATGCGCGTCGCCGGCGAAGCGGGCGCCACCGTGTCGTTCCTCATCGCGCTTGCGCATCTGCCGATCGGCAATGTCTCGGCCGTCATGCAGGCTCTGCCGCTGGCGGTCACCATGGGCGCGGCATTGGTCTTCGGCGAAAGCGTCGGCTGGCGACGCTGGACCGCCATTGCCGCCGGTTTCGTCGGCGTGCTCATCATCGTGCGGCCGGGTTTCGAAGGGTTCAGTGTCTATTCGCTGGTGGCATTGGCCAGCGTCGCCTGCTGCGCTGTGCGCGACCTCTCCACCAAGCGCATCCCCGAGGCGATCCCGACCATGCTGGTGTCGACGGCGACCGCGCTTGCCATGACGGTCCTTGGTGCGCTGCTTTTGTCACCGATGGGCGGCTGGACGCCGATGAGCGGCAAGGCGACAGCTCTGTTGGCATTGGCGGCGGTGCTGGTGCTCATCGGCTATCAGTTCATCATAATGGCGATGCGCTCGGGCGACATCTCCTTCATCGCACCCTACCGCTATACCGCCCTGCTCTGGTCGATCCTGCTCGGCCTCGTCATCTTCGGCGACGTCCCAGACCTGCCCATGATCGTCGGCGCAGTCATCATCATCGGCTCCGGCCTCTATGCGCTCTACCGCGAGCGCGTCGTCGGCAAGCAGCAACCCGCCGCTGAAAGCGCTGGACCCGACATGGCGCCGGACGGCATATAGGCCGATGGACCGACATGTTGCGGGGATCATTCTGGCGGGAGGCCAGTCGCGCCGGATGGGCGGCGGCGACAAGCCGTTGCTTTCGCTTGGTGATGACAGATTGATCGATCATGTCGCCCGCCGATTGAAGTCGCAGGTCGCGACCCTGGGGCTCAACGCGAACGGCGATCCGGCGCGGTTTGCCGCCCTGGACCTGCCGGTGCTGGAGGATACGGTGCCGGGCCATGCCGGGCCGCTGGCTGGCATTCTCACCGGCCTCGAATGGGCGACGACGCAAACGAGCTGCCGGTGGCTGATGAGCGCCGCCGGCGACACGCCGTTCTTCCCCGGCGACCTCGTCGAGCGCCTAGTCGCGGCAGTTCACGACCGGCCTGGCGCGATCGCCGCCGCCAGCTCGGGCGGCAGATGGCATCCGACCTTCGCGCTTTGGCCGCTCAGCCTGCGCGACGCCTTGCGTCATTTCATGGTTGACGAGGACAACCGGCGGGTTTCGGCCTTCATGCAGCGCCAAGGTTATGTCGAGGTCGAATTCCCCATGATCGAGGCCGGCAACCTGAAGATCGATCCGTTCTTCAACGTCAATACGCCGGACGACCTTGCGGCGGCGGAGCGTCTGTTGCAAAGCCTCGGGCCATGAGACGCGTATTCGGCATCACCGGCTGGAAGAACTCCGGCAAGACGACCCTGACGGAAAAGCTGGTCACCGAACTGGTGGCGCGCGGCTGGACGGTTTCGACGGTGAAGCACGCCCACCATGACTTCGACATCGACAAGCCGGGCGCCGACAGCTTCCGCCATCGGCAGGCGGGCGCCACCGAGGTCGCGATCGTCTCCGGCCGGCGCTGGGCGCTGATGCACGAATTGCGCGGAGAGAACGAACCGACGCTGGACGACATCCTGGCGCGCCTGGCGCCTTCGGATATCGTCCTGGTCGAAGGCTATAAGCGCCAAGCGCATAAGAAGATCGAGGCAAGGCGGCTCGAGGCCAAGGACCGGACGCCGCTTTCGGCCAACGATCCCAACATTGTCGCCATTGCCGCCGACTTTACAGTCGAAGGCGAAACGTTGCCGGTTTTCGATCTCGATGACACGAAATCGATAGCCGACTTTGTCGAGCGCAGCACAGGTCTCATGGCTCAAACCAAGTAACGCAGCGGCACATCCTGATTGTCGTTTGGCGTTGATTTGCAGTTGCTTTTTTCTTGGAAAGAGTGGGAGTATCCGCCTCAGCGGGCGGTAAAGAAGCTCCGCCCACAAGAGCCGCACGGGACAGCGGCCATGACAATATGAGAGGATTATCATGCGTATTGCACTGCGTATCGCGCTTGCCGCTTCGGCCGCGCTGCTGACACTTGGCGTCGCCCAGGCTCAGGAAAAGACCCTGAGGATCGGCACCGAAGGCGCGTATCCGCCCTTCAACAACCTGACCTCGGACGGCCAGTTGGTCGGCTTCGACGTCGATATCGCCAAGGCGCTCTGCGACGAGATGAAGGTGAAGTGCACCTTCGTCGCGCAGGATTGGGACGGCATCATCCCGGCGCTCCAGGCCGGCAAGTTCGACGCCATCGTCGCCTCGATGTCGATCACGCCCGAGCGCGCCGAGAAGGTCGACTTCACCCACAAATACTACAACACCCCGTCGGCCATCGCCGTGCCGAAGGATTCGCCGCTCAAGGGCGTGACCAAGGAAGACCTCGCCGGCAAGAACATCGGCGTCGCCACCACGACCACGCATTACAACTATGCTTCGAAGACCTACACCGACAGCACCATCAAGGGCTATCCGAGCAGCCCCGAGGAACAGGCCGACCTCGCCAATGGCCGTCTCGACGCCATCGAGGACGACATCGTCGTGTTGCAGCAGTGGCTGGATTCGCCGGACGGCGCTTGCTGCAAGATCCTCGGTCAGCCTTCGCCGCAGCCGGTCGATATCTTCGGACCGGGCGCCGGCATCGCCGTGCGCAAGGGCGAGACCGATCTGGTCAACAAGCTGAATACCGCGATCGACGCCATCCGCAAGAACGGAAAGTACAAGGAAATCAACGACAAGTACTTCAAGTTCGACGTCTACGGCGCCGAATCCTGATCGACAAGCCAAGGGCGGTGAGGCATCCCTTGCCGTCCTTAAATTCTTCCGGGATCGCCACGGAGACACGACCCGTCAATGCCGGCCCAAAGCATTTGGACACTTCTCAGTTGGGGACCGGATGGCTGGAGTGACGACATTGCGTCTGGCGTTCTGGTCACCATTGCGCTGGCGCTTGCCACACTGCCGATTGGCCTGGTGATCGGCTTTTTCGTCGCCTTCGCCAAGCAGCATGAAGAGCCGTCGCTGCGCCTGGCCGGCAATATCTACACCACCGTCTTTCGCGGTCTGCCCGAACTGGTGACACTGTTCCTGTTCTTCTTTGGCATGCCGCTTCTCCTGCAACATGTCGTGCGGCTGTTCAATCCCGACGCGACGATCGACGTCAACAGCTTCATCGCCGGCATGATCGTGCTGTCGCTGATCTTCTCCTCCTACGCCAGCGAGGTCTTTCTCTCCGCGTTTCGTGCCATTCCGAAAGGCCAGTATGAGGGTGGTTACGCCATTGGCCTGTCGAAATGGCAGACGATGCGGCTCATCGTCCTGCCGCAGCTGATACGCATCGCTTTTCCGGGCCTGGAGAATTGCTGGCTGAGCCTGCTCAAGGACACCTCGCTGGTCTCGGTGGTCAATCTGGCCGAAACCTTGCGCCAATCCGGCGTCGCGGCGCGCGTCACCAAACATTCCTTCCTGTTCTACAGCGTTGCGGCGCTGATCTTCCTGGCGCTGGCCGTCCTGTCGTCGATCGCCACGAGCTACATCCTGCGCCACCTCGGACGGAGGGAGGCGCGATGAGCGTCAGCCAGGCTATCGCCATCGACAAGCCGCCGCCGCAAGCGCGCGGCTGGCCGCGAGCCCGCATCGTTGGCTCCGCGCTGGTCGGCATCTGGATTCTGTTCGGCGTCGGCATTGTTGCCTATCTGGTTTACGCATGGAACGCCGCGTTCTTCGCCAGATACGCGCCAGCCTATCTTCAAGGCTTGGGCACCACGCTGTCGCTGGTCGCCATCTCGATGGTCCTTGGTGCCATCCTGTCGCTTCCCGTCGCCTACGGCCGCATGTCGAAGAACAGGATCCTGTCCGGGCTTGCCTATTGCTATGTCTACTTCTTCCGCGGCACGCCGCTGCTCGTGCAGACCTACCTGGTCTATTACGGCGTAGGCTCGTTCCGGCCGGAGCTTGAGACGGTCGGGCTGTGGTGGTTCTTCCGCGAAGCTTTCTATTGCGGCATGTTTGCCTTCTCGCTCAACACCGCCGCCTACCAGGCCGAAATCCTGCGTGGCGCCATCGAAAGCGTGCCGCGCGGCCAATGGGAAGGTGCAGCCTCGCTCGGCCTGCACAAATTGCAGACGCTGCGCAAAGTCGTCCTGCCCCAGGCGATCATCGTCGCGCTGAGACCCTACGGCAACGAACTCATCCTGATGATCAAGGCTTCGGCGATCGTCGCCATCATCACGGTCTACGACCTGATGGGCAACGCCAAGCTCGCCTACGCAAAATCCTTCGACATCCAGGCCTATATCTGGGTGGCGATCGTCTATCTGGTGATGGTCGAGATCCTGCGCCACGGCGTCGAATGGATCGAGCGGCGCATCACTGTCCACCTGCACCGCTAGGCCGAAACCGCGTGGGCCTGGGCCAGTCGATGCGGCTCCCCGCGCCTTGACGAATTCGCCGCAAGGCCTAGAGCTTCCGCAACTGAAATTTCGTTTGCGAAAGGTAGCTCATGGCATCGGTGGCATTTCTCGGTCTTGGCGTCATGGGCTATCCGATGGCCGGGCACCTCAGGAACAAGGGCGGCCATGACGTCACCGTCTACAACCGCACCAAGGCAAAGGCCGAGCAGTGGGTGGCCCGGCATGGCGGCAAACTGGCGCTGACGCCGGCCGAAGCGGCCGAAGGCAAGGACTTCGTCTTCTCCTGCGTCGGCAATGACGATGATCTGCGTTCGGTCACCACAGGTGCGAACGGCGCCTTCGCCGCGATGAAGAAAGGCGCCATCTTCATCGACAACACCACCGCCTCGGCCGAGGTCGCGCGTGAGCTTGACGAAGCCGCGCGCAAGGCGGGTTTCTCCTTCCTCGACGCGCCGGTGTCCGGCGGCCAGGCTGGCGCCGAGAACGGCGTGCTGACCGTCATGGTCGGCGGCGATGAGGCCGCCTTCGACAAGGCGAGGCCCGTCATCGACGCCTACGCCCGCATGGTCGGCCTGATGGGATCGGCGGGTGCCGGCCAACTGACGAAAATGATCAACCAGATCGCCATTGCCGGCCTCGTTCAGGGGCTGGCCGAAGGCATCCATTTCGGCAAGAAGGCGGGGCTCGACATCGAGAAGGTGATCGAGGTGATCTCCAAGGGAGCGGCCGGCTCCTGGCAGATGGAGAACCGCCACAAGACGATGAATGCCGGCAAATATGATTTCGGCTTCGCCGTCGACTGGATGCGCAAGGATCTCGGCATCTGCCTGGCGGAGGCCAACCGCAACGGCGCCAAGCTGCCGGTGACGGCGCTTGTCGACCAATTCTACAAGGATGTGCAGGACATGGGCGGCAAGCGCTGGGACACGTCCTCGCTGCTCGCGCGCCTCGAAAAATAGGCGACGCAATGCCCCTGCCCGATCCGAGCTGGAGCGCCGACGACATCGTCGCTCATTTGCGCGCGATCGGCACCGAGGCGAACCGGGCAGGCATGGCGCGCTTCGGCATCAACACCACGAGCGCGCTCGGCGTCGGCAATTCCGAATTGCGGCCGCTGGCGCGCAAGTTGAAGAAGAACCACGAGCGATCGCTTCTGCTGTGGGACAGCGGTGTCCGCGAAGCGCGGCTGATGGCGGCCTTCACCGGCGAGCCGAACAAGGTCGGCATCGATCAATGCCGGCGCTGGGCGGCGGATTTCGACAGCTGGGAGATCGTCGACACCGTCGCGGACCTGTTCGCCGAAACGCCGTTCTGGCGCGAACTGATCGACGAGTTTGCCGAAGACGAACGCGAATTCGTCCGCCGCACCGCCTTCGCCATGCTGGCCTGGAGCGCGGTGCATTTCAAGAAAGAGCCGGACGCGACCTTCCTTGCCTATCTGCCGCTGATCGAGAGACATGCCGGCGACCCGCGCAATTTCGTCCGCAAGGCGGTCAATTGGGCGTTGCGGCAGATCGGCAAGCGGTCGATGAGCCTGCACGCCCCTGCCCTTGCGCTGGCGAAAAAACTGGCGGCATCGCCCGACAAGACGGCACGCTGGATCGGCAAGGATGCGGTGAAGGAACTGACCGATGCCAGACAGATCGAAAGGCTCGCAGCCGCAAAGACCTGACCTTGCCGGGATTCGCTTCGTCGAGGTGACGCCGGAGACACGCGCCGGCTTCGAGAGCCTGTTCGAGCAGCCGGGCGCGCCGAAATATTGCTGGTGCATGGCCTGGCGCCATTCCAGCCGCGAGCACGGTGAGAAGAAGCGCATGATGATGGCGCTCATCGATGCCGGCACCCCGATCGGCATCGTCGCCGAGTTGGACGGCAGACCCGTCGGCTGGTGCTCGGTCGCGCCGCGCGAGACCTACCGGAGACTTTCGAAGCAGCAGGACGACACCGAAGCAGGCATATGGTCGATCGTCTGCTTCTATGTGCCGAGGGCTTTGCGCGGCGGCGGGCTGGCCTCCGCCCTGCTCGATGCGGCGATCAACCATGCCTTCCGCAAAGGCGCACGCATCATCGAGGCCTATCCCGTCGACGAGGCGGCGCCGAGCTATCGCTTCATGGGTTTTCGCGACATGTTCGTCGCGCGAGGCTTCCATGAAATCGGCACCGCCGGCACGCGCCGGCATGTGATGCGGTTGAGCCGTTGAGCCTGGACCGGTCACGACGCTTTTACTCGATTCCGCCAATGGACAGGCGGAGGATGGAGCAACCATGAACAAGCGTTTCAGATCGTGCGCGATGTTGGCGGCCGTGCTCCTGTTCGCTGCCCCGGGAGCCGATGCGGCCGATGTCGCGCATATCCTGTGGAAGGACCTGCGACCAGCCACGCAAGCCGTTGCCGAGGACGCGAACCTGCCGATGATCG
This sequence comes from Mesorhizobium sp. B3-1-6, assembly GCF_006439555.1. Lineage (NCBI taxonomy): Bacteria > Pseudomonadati > Pseudomonadota > Alphaproteobacteria > Hyphomicrobiales > Phyllobacteriaceae > Mesorhizobium > Mesorhizobium sp. B3-1-6. Next base: position 48,736 of record NZ_VFTM01000005.1, read on the forward strand.
CGGCAAAACTGCCAGACCACGGTGAGACCTTGTCGCTCAATCTGCAGGACAAGACGATACAATTAGCCGGCTATGCATTGCCAGTCGATCGCGATGGCGACCTCGTCTACCAGTTCCTGCTGGTGCCGTGGACCGGCGCCTGCAGCCACATGCCGACGCCGCCGCCGAACCAGATCGTGCTGGTGACGCCGGCGCACCCCTACAAGATGAAAGAGACCTACGAGCCGGTCGCCGTCACCGGCGTGCTGAAGCCCGGCATGGAGAAGAGCCAGCTCTTCATCCTCGACGGCGTCTCGATCGTCCAGTCGGGCTACACGGTGCGCAGGGCCGGGGTGGCAAGCGTCGACAGCGTGCCGGACACGGTCACGCTGCCGGTCAACTCGCCGTGGAATTTCCTCAACAAAAGGAAGAACTAAGCTCGCCGCCCCACTCAAGTGCGGGAATCGGCGAGCACCCTGTGATCACGCCGCGTTCGCGCCCGATTCCTTGTCCAGCACCATGTAGTCGAGCGGGATCTCGGTCGTGTATTTGATCTGCTCCATGGCGAAGGACGAGGAGACGTCGCGGATCTCGATCTTGGCAATCAACCGCTTGTAGAAAGCGTCATAGGCGGCAATATCCGGAACCACCACGCGCAGCAGGTAATCGACGTCGCCGCTCATGCGGTAGAACTCGACCACTTCCGGGAATTCCTGGATGACCTCGGAGAAGCGCCGCAGCCATTCATGGCTGTGCGAATTGGTGCGGATCGACACGAAGACGGTGACGCGCACATTGACCTTCACATGGTCGAGAATGGCAACGCGCCGCTGGATGACGCCCTCCTCCTCGAGCTTCTGGATGCGCCGCCAGCACGGCGTGGTCGACAGGCCGACTTTCTTGGCGACATCGGCGACCGCGAGCGTCGCGTCCTCCTGCAGGAGGCGGAGAATTTTTCTGTCGAGACGATCCATTGGGAAGCTCCAGGGGAATAGTTTGGCTATAGTCCCTTTTATCCAAGCCTTTCACAAGAAAGAAATTCTGCCGATGGCGGCAAAAGCGAGTGATTTCTTGCAAGATGCCTAATCGATGCGATAGCGGATTTCCGACCTCAGGAAGGGCAGCAAATCCATTTCAAACCAGGGATTCTTCTTCAGCCAGCCGGTGTTTCGCCAGGATGGATGCGGCAGCGGCAGCACTTTCGGGACGGCCGGTCCATCCCATATGGCGCGCCAGTTCCTGACTGTCTCGGTCAGCGACGGCAGGCGTGTCGTACCCATATGCCAGGCCTGCGCATAGCCGCCGATGGTCAGAACCAGGTCGATCTGCGGCATCAGCGCCATCAATTGAGCGCGCCAGGCTGGCGCGCATTCGCGGCGCGGCGGCAAGTCGCCACCCTTGGCGTCCTGTCCGGGAAAGCAAAAGCCCATCGGAACGATGGCGAATTTTTCGGTGTCGTAGAACTCATCGCTGCTCACACCGAGCCAGCTTCTCAGCCGGTCTCCGGATGCGTCGGTGAACGGCACGCCCGACAAATGCACTTTTGTGCCCGGCGCCTGGCCGGCAAGCAGGACCCGCGCGGTGGAGGACGGCTGCAGCACCGGCCGCGGCTCATGCGGTAAAGGCCGCCCAAGCGGCTCCTCGACGCAGATGCGGCAGGTCCGCACCCTGGCGGTGAGGCGCTCCAGCGCTTCTCTCCTATCATGCTGACTATCCAATTGTTGTCGCTCAGGCCGCTGCGCTCGGTCGGCTTGTAAGCGCCGCGTACCAGCGCAGCACATTCGTACACTCCTCCGGCACCCTGATGCGTGCCGGCTTCATGAAATCGATGGCGATCATGCCGGTGATGTCGGCGACCGAGTAGCTATCGCCGGCGGCGAATTCGCGCTCCGCCAGTTCGTGGTCGAGGAGGTGCAGGAATTCGATCGCTTTCGGTTTGTTGGCCTCGCCCCATTCCGGGATTTGCGGCACTTCCCACTCCTTCATCGCAGGATGGATGTGCCGAAACGCGGCGGCGACACTGGCCATCAGGTTCAGTTCCATGCGCCTTTGCCACATCTCGACCATGGCCTTGCCGAGCGCGCCCGTGCCGAACAGCGCGGGCTTGGGATGCAACTCCTCGAAATAGCGGCAAATGGCGATCGATTCGGTGATGATGGTGCCGTCGTCGAGCTCGAGCACAGGCAGGCGCCGCAGCGGATTGCGCTGCGCCACCTGCTCGCCGCGATGCTCCAGCGCGCCCATGTCGACGGGCACCAGCGGCACCGTCAATCCCTTCTCGGCAAGGAAGACGCGCACGCGCCGGGGGTTGGGCGCTCGGCCGCCATCGAACAACTTCATTCCATCCTCCAGCTTCTCCATCGGATCATAGGCGGCTCCGCCCATCACCAGAAGCGAACAAATTCGCGCAGCACGTCGCCGAACGAGGCCAGCATGCCGTGCTTTCTCTCGACCGGCGCACTGTGATGGCTGTCACGCCATTGCTGCGGCTCCTCGAAGGCGCCTGCCCAGATGCCGGCCTTGGCCGCTCTCGCCACCGCTTCCTCGGTCTCGAAGTCGCCGAAGGCAACCGCCCATCCGGCCCGCACCTGGGCCCGGTTCAGGTCGGCGTCACCTGCCCTGCAGTCGCCGAGCAGGCGGCCGTAGCGGTCGCGCTGCCAGCCGCTGCAGGAAACAGGCCTGCCGGCGATCAGGCGTACCAGCGCCTGCCGCGCCAGCTTGCCGCAGGGATAGTCGGCGCCGGCCTTTTGGCAGGTCTGCTGATACTCCGGAGCGTCGATGCCGCGCATGCGAATGCGCTCGGTCCCTAGCGTGATCGAATCGCCGTCATTGACGATCGCCGTGCCTTGCTCCTTGCGTGTTTCGAAGCGGTCGAGGCGCGCCGCCACCAGGATAAGCAATCCGAGCAAGAGGAAGGCCAGCCCATAGTCCAGCAGCTGGCGCCAGAGGCTTCGCGGCGAGCTTGCCGCGTAGCATCGGCGCGGTCCTCGCGGCCCGAAACGGCTCATATGGCAAACAGTCTCTTAATCATTCGAACGTAGCTTAACGAACTGATAGTCGCTGCGCGCAGAAATTGAAGTCTGTATGCCTTTGCAACGCTCGAACACAGCGGATAAATTTATTGTGGACCGCCGTAAACCGCACCGCAACAGCGATGTGGCGCGCGCGGTGCGCAAGACGCGCGACCGCCTCTCGCAGCAGGCTGGCAGCCTCGACTTCGACCGTGAACTGCTGAAACTGCATGCGCGCGCCATGGTGGTCGGCGCGGTCGCGATCCCGCTGCTCGTGCTCGCCGTGGCGGCCGTTGGTCGGCTAGCGGGCCTGGACAGCCAAGTCACCATCTGGGCCTTGTCGATGCTGCTTTGCTACGCGATCGTCGCTTTCATGGCGCGTCGCGTGGAGCGAACCGAGGCAGCCGAACTCGACCCGGCGCAGACGCGCCGCGACTTCTTGATCGGCCACTTCCTGTGCGGCCTTGGCTGGGCGTGGTTCGCCTGGATCGGCTGCGACACCTGCCAGATCGACCAGTTCCATGTGGCCAAGGCCATGGTGCTGCTGGTCGCCATGGCGACGACCGCCGTGATGGCCTCCTCGCTTGGCGGCGCCCTGCTGGCCACCTTTGCCATTCCCGTTGCCGTTTACGTCTACACCATCCTGCGCCTGTGGACGCCGATCGAAGCCACGATGGCGGCGTTGCTTATCGCCGCGCTTCCCTTCTTCGGCTACGTCGCGCGTCATCTCAACCGGGCATCGTTGATGCTGCTCTCCTTCCGCTCGGAGAAGGACGCGCTGATCGCCGAGGTGGAGACGGCCAAATCGATGTCGGACGAGGCAAGGCGGCGCGCCGAGGACGCCAATCTGGCGAAATCGCGTTTTCTCGCCTCCATGAGCCACGAACTCAGGACGCCGCTCAACGCCATCCTTGGCTTCTCCGAAGTGATGGCCAATGAAGTGCTGGGGCCGATGAACAATCCGACCTACCGCGACTATGCCCATGACGTGCACGAGTCCGGACAGCACCTGCTCGACCTGATCAACGAGATCCTCGATTTGTCGCGCATCGAGGCCGGCCGCTACCAGCTCAACGAGGAGCCGGTGGTGCTGCCGACGATCGTCGAAGACTGCTGCCACATGATGGAGCTGCGTGCCCGCAACAAGGACATCCGCGTCATCCAGGAATTCGAGGAGACCTTGCCGCGGCTCTTCGCCGATGAGCGCGCAGTCAGGCAGATCACGCTCAACCTCCTGTCCAATTCGATCAAGTTCACTCCGTCCGGCGGCGAAGTGCGCGTACGCGTCGGCTGGACCGCCGGCGGCGGCCAGTACATCTCGGTCAAGGACAACGGACCGGGCATACCGGAGGAGGAAATCCCGGTGGTGCTTTCCGCTTTCGGCCAGGGCTCCATCGCCATCAAAAGCGCCGAACAGGGAACCGGCCTCGGCCTGCCGATCGTGCAGGGCCTGCTCGCCATGCATGGCGGCGAGTTCGAGCTGCATTCCAAGCTGCGTGAGGGCACCGAGGCGATCGCCATTTTCCCGTTGAGCCGGGTGATGGAAGAACTGCCGGCTTTGCCGACCAAGACCGTTGCGGCGCGGGGGCGCCGCTGAGGCAATCCCTGTCGGCTCTAAAGCCGGATAGCCATCGCCATGCCGGAACTGGTCAACGCCGCGGCCTTGACGATTCCGGCGGCGAGAGCGGCCCCTACCCCTTCGCCATGGCTGATGCCGAAATCGAGCAGTGGCCGCAGTCCGAGCCGTTCGGCCGCCTTGGCGTGGCCGGGCTCCGGCGACAGGCTGGCAAGCAGGCAGTGATCGAGCGCGCCAGGATTGGCCGCGTAAAGGGCAGCGGCCGCCGCGATCGCCGCGAACCCGTCGAGCAGGACAGGAATCTTCTCCATGCGCGCCGCCAGAATGGCGCCGCAGATCGCCGCGAACTCGCGCCCGCCGACCCTGCGCAAGGCCTCGAGCGGATCGTCCAGGCCGGAACCGTGGAATGCCAGCGCCCGATCGACGACCTCGGCCTTGCGCGCGGTCATCGCAGCGTCGGCGCCCGACCCCGGCCCGACCCAATCGGCCCCGCTGCCGCCGAACAGCGCGGCGCAAAGCGCGGCGGCGATCGTCGAATTGCCGACTCCGAGATCGCCAAGGCACAGAAGATCGGCGCCGCCCGCCACCGCCTCCATGCCGAAGGCCATGGTCGCGGCGCAGCCGCGTTCGTCGAGCGCGGCTTCCTCGGTAACGTCGCCCGTGGGAATGTCCAAGGCGAGGTCGAAGACTTTCAGGCCGAGATCGTTGGCGACGCAGACCTGGTTGATCGCGGCGCCGCCTGCGGCGCAGAGTTCGACCTCGTTGGCGGTCGCCGCCACCGGACGCGGCGAAATGCCGTGCCTGACGGCGCCGTGATTGCCGGCGAAGATCGCCATCAGCGGCCGGTTGATCGCCGGTGGCGCGCGTCCGCTCCAGGCGGCAATCCAGGCCGCGATGTGCTCGATGCGGCCGAGCGATTCCTTCGGTTTGTCCGCTTTGGCGAACAGCGCGCGGACACGGGCCGCCGCCGCATCATCGGCAGGCGGCAACGCCGCCAGGAGGCTTCGGAAATCGTCGAAAGGCGTTGCGGTCATTTATGTCGGTCGCGGTTCGTTGCGGAAATCGCAAGCGGCATAGCCGCCTTCTCCAGCCGGCACAACCGCCTGACGATGCCGCGAACGCGTTGCCTTGTGGCGCATTGCGGAGGGCTTGCATTGCTCCGGCGGTTGCACCATGTGGAATAAAGGCAAGAGAACAGCATGTCCGCCATCGAATCCCCCTGCATCCTGGTCTGTTCGATCGATATGAAAACCGGCTTCTGCTTCGGTTGCGGCCGCACGCGCGACGAGATTTCCGGCTGGCTGACGATGACCCCCGAAACGCGCCGGGCGGTGATGTCCGAATTGCCGGCGCGGCTCGAAACGGTCGAGCGGCGGCCGCGTCGTGAAACCCGGCGCAGCCGCATGGCGCGCGAGCGCGGCGTCTTGTGAGAAGAAACCGATGAACCGGCTGTTCTGGATCGTCATGGCGGTGATCGGCGTCGGGCTGGTGCTGCTGATGCTCAACAATTCAGCCGGCCACACCTTCGGCATGGCCAACAACGATTTCGGCCGGCTGATCTGGGTCGGCGTGCTGGTCATGGTGATCGGCGCGAGCCTGCTCCGCTCCGGCCGGCCGATGGGCGACATGGCGCGCAATCTCGGCGTCTGGGCCGCGTTCGTGCTCGTGCTGATCGCCGGCTACCAGTATCGCTACGAACTGCAGGACGTCGCGAGCCGCGTGACCGCCGGCCTCGTCCCGGGCAGCCCGCTGGCGCTCGGCGTGGAGAACGGCCGCCCGACCGTCACGCTCGACAAGGCCGACAACGGTCATTTCGAGGCCCGCATCCTGGTCAACGGCACGCCGGTGCGCGCCGTGGTCGACACGGGTGCGACGAGCACGGTGCTGACGTCCGAAGATGCGCAAGCCGCGGGGTTCAACCCGGCGGCGCTCAGCTACAGCGTGGACGTCTCCACCGCCAACGGCATGGCGCGCGCGGCGACGGTCAAGACCGACGAGGTGGCGATCGGCGGCATCGTGCGCAAGGACATGTCGGTGATGGTCGCTGCGCCCGGCATGTTGGACCAAAGCCTGCTCGGCATGAACTTCATCGGTTCATTGTCGGGCTTCGACGTGCGCGGCGACCGCATGATCCTGCGGGACTAATGCATGTCGCCCAGAAGGGCGTAGCGGTTCTGGGACCACGACATGCATAAGAAAATGACTTAAAACGCGACGCAACCGAAGGTCAGGCTGCCTCGGCTTCCGCCGCCGCGAAATCGATTGCGGAAAACGCGGTCTTCAACACCTCCGCCCCGGCGCCAGGCCTGTTCGCATCCGTCGACAGGATTTGCCGGAAGCGGCGCGCGCCAGGCAAGCCGTGGAACAGTCCGACCATGTGGCGCGTAATGTGGCCAAGCCGCCCGCCTCGCTCGATATGGCGCGCAGCGTAGTCGGCCATGGCGTCGATCAGCGCCGCGTAGTCGGAGGTGGTTGCCGCCTCGCCGTAGAAGGCGGCATCGACGCCGGCAAGGATGCCGGGCGTGTGATAGGCCGCGCGGCCGAGCATCGCGCCGTCGACATGCCCGAGATGAGCCGACGCCTCGGCGAGCGATTGAATGCCGCCATTGATGCCGATGAATTCGTCCGGCTTTCTGGCCTTCAGCCGGTAGACGCGCGGATAGTCGAGCGGTGGAATTTCCCGGTTCTCCTTGGGGCTCAGCCCCTCCAGCCAGGCCTTGCGGGCATGCACCCAGAGCGCGTCGGCGCCGGCGGCGAGAACGCTGTCGGCAAGCATATCGAGAGCAGGCTCCGGGTCTTGCTCGTCGACGCCGATGCGGCATTTGACCGTGACGGGGATTTTCACCGAAGCCTTCATCGCCGCGACGCATTCGGCGACCAGAACCGGCGTCTTCATCAGGCAGGCGCCGAACGTGCCCGACTGGACGCGGTCGGACGGGCAGCCGACATTGAGGTTGACCTCGTCATAGCCGAAGGCCTCGCCGATCCGCGCCGCCTCGGCGAGTTTTGCCGGATCCGATCCGCCAACCTGCAGGGCAACCGGATGCTCAGCGTCATCGAAGCCGAGCAGCCGCTCGCGAGCGCCATGGATGACGGCATCGGCCACAACCATCTCGGTGTAGAGCAGAGCCCGGCGCGTCAACTGGCGGTGGAAGAACCGGCAATGCCGATCCGTCCAGTCCATCATCGGGGCTATGGCAAGCCGCACCTTTTTGTAATCGCTCTTTTCCATCACGTCCGGCGGATTCTCTGATCCTCGATCAACGAGGCATCGCGCTCACATAAGCGATTTCGCGACGATTTCCTACCGGGTGCCCCAGAACTGCGCGGAACGGACAAAGGGGAAGACATCTCGGCCGTGTCGGGACCGATGCAAAACGACAAACTACCCGCGCCGAGTAGGCGCGGCGTTCTCTATTTGCCAAATACCGGCTTAGCCTACCGCCTCAAGGCGTAGACATTGTCCATCGACGCACCACCCAGCGGCAGCGCCATGTCGTCGTCTAGCAGCCGCGTGATGCGGGCAAAGCCGACAAAGGCTTTGCGCGCTTCCTCGGCCGACATCTTGCCCGACACAGCCGCCGCGCAGCAATTCAGGGCGCATTGATAAACCGGGCCGCGTCTGCCCGTTGGCCACTTCCGCAGGAACACCATCGCCTCGGAGACGCTATCGACTTCCTCCACAGGGTATCCCTGCCCACGCGCAATTCGCACTGGGGTAAAGAAATGCAAGCGATCCATAGTTTTCCTCCCGGTCGGCCGCAGAGCAGCCGAACTTCATTAAACGCACGTCTTATGGATCGGTTCCAAACAAATTTGGTTGCTGTCGGAAAAAATTCGGAACCGGCTAGCCTGCGCGAACCGCTTGGCGACTCAGCTCGGTTCAAGTCCGAAGCCGTCGGATAACGGCGATTCTCATTGAATATCTTTAAGGCGAAAGCCGGCAAATGGGTTGCTTGCCGGTTCCCCAGCGTCAGGCTTAACCTCTACAGCCAAACGCGTGACGGCGCGTTTTGCAACAAGGGGAACACTTGCAATGACCATTCAAGGCGCATCGCCTGACCTCTACAACGAGGATCTGGCTCCGGCAACGGTCAGGAACTGGGGACCGTTTTCGATCTTCAACGTCTGGACCTCGGACGTCCACAGCCTCTGGGGCTACTACCTGGCGGCCAGCCTGTTTCTGTTCTGCGGCGGCTTCGTCAACTTCATCATCGCCATCGGCATCGGCTCGCTGATCATCTACGCGCTGATGAACATGGTCGGCTATGCCGGCGTGAAGACCGGCGTGCCCTACCCCGTGCTTGCCCGCGCCTCCTTCGGCATCTGGGGCGCCAACATCCCGGCTCTGGTGCGCGCGATCGTCGCCTGCTTCTGGTACGGCGCCCAGACGGCCGCGGCTTCGGGCGCCATCGTGGCGCTGCTGACGCGCCTGCAATGGTTCGACGAGTTCAACAAGAGCTCGCACTTTCTGGGCCATTCGACCCTGGAGGTGATCTGCTTCGTCATCATCTGGGCGCTGCAGTTGCTGATCATCCAGAAGGGCATGGAAACCGTCCGCCGCTTCCAGGACTGGGCCGGCCCGGCCGTGTGGATCATGATGCTGATCCTGGCCATCTATCTTTGCGTCAAGTCGGGCACTTTCGCCTTCACCAGCGACATCCCGATGGATGTGCTGCTGGACAAGACCAAGGACGCCGGCGTTCCGGGCGAGCCCGGTTCCTGGACCGCGCTGTTCGCGGTGGCGGCGATCTGGGTGACCTATTTTTCGGCGCTCTACCTCAACTTCTGCGATTTCGCCCGCTATGCGCCGGACAAGGCGGCGCTGCGCAAGGGCAACATCTGGGGCCTGCCGGTCAACCTCATCCTGTTCTCGCTGGTGGCCGGCGTCACGACGATCGCCGCTTATGACGTCTACCATGAGGTGCTGCTCCATCCCGACCAGATCTCGGCCAAGTTCGACAGCTGGTTCCTGGCCGCTCTCGCCGCGTTGACCTTCGCGGTGGCGACGCTGGGCATCAACGTCGTGGCGAATTTCGTCTCGCCGGCGTTCGACTTCTCCAACGTCTTCCCGCGCCAGATCGACTTCAAGAAGGGCGGCTACATCGCGGCGCTGATCGCCCTGGTGCTCTATCCCTTCGCGCCATGGGAAGGCAGTGCCGCTTCCTTCGTCAACGTCATCGGCGCGACGATGGGACCGATCTTCGGCGTGATGATGGTCGACTACTACCTGATCCGCAAAAGCGAGGTCGACGTCGATGCGCTCTATCGCGAGGACGGCGAGTTCCGTTTCCAGAGCGGCTGGCATGTCAACGCCTTCATCGCCGCCGGCATCGGCGCCATCTTCTCCTCGATCCTGCCCAACTTCACCAACTGGCTGCCGTCCTGGTGGGGCGTTTATGGCTGGTTCTTCGGCGTGGCGATCGCGGGCGCCGTCTACTACGTGCTGCGCACCATGGCGCTCGGAGCAGGTGCGAAGGTGGCGAAGGCTTGAAAATGAGGCAGTAGGCAGTAGGGCTTAGGCAATAAAGACACTCTCCTACTGCCTACTGCCTACTGCCTACTGCCTACCATCTCCGCCAAGCGCCGCACCGTGTTCCAGTTGCGCGACGTGCCGATGCCCATGCGCTTGTGGCTTGCTGCCGCGAGCAGGCGCGAGCTCGGTCTTTCGCGGGAAAAGACCACCCAGATATCGCCGTCGACCAAAAGCACCTTCTCGTCCTCGGCAGCGTAGGCCTGGAGCGCCGCGGCGGCCTCGACGGGCGCCGGCCTGCGCATGACGCGCACCGCCACCTGGTCGGCGGCGTCCGCGGAATCGTCCGGGAATGGATTGCCGGCCGCGAGCTTCAACCAATCCTCCGCGCCGCGCACGATAATATCGACATGGCGGCCGAAAGTCTCTTCGAAGGCCTTTTCCAGCCGATGCTCGAGATCCGAAATTTTGGCCTTCCGCGCCTCGAAGACCAGATTGCCCGTCGCCACCAGCGTTCGGACGTTCTTCAGGCCGATCCTTTCGGCCATCGCCTTGAGGTCCGACATGACGACCCGCCGTCCCTCGCCGAGGATGATGCTGTAGAGCAGCGCGACGTAAGTCTGCATGGCACGGTGCGCCAGCCGATCGCTCAGACCAGCCGCGACTGATCCACCGCGGCCGAGATGAAGCTCGCGAACAGCGGATGCGGGTCGAGCGGGCGGCTCTTCAGCTCGGGGTGATACTGCACGCCGATGAACCAGGGATGGTCAGGATATTCGACCGTCTCCGGCAGCACGCCGTCGGGCGACATGCCCGCAAACACCAGACCGCAATCCTCGAGCCGCTGCTTGTAGTCGATGTTGACCTCGTAGCGGTGCCGGTGACGCTCGGAAATCTGCGTGTCGCCGTAGATATCCGCTATTTTCGAGCCCTTGGCGAGTTCGGCCTGATAAGCGCCAAGCCGCATCGTGCCACCGAGATCGCCTGTGACCCTGCGCTTCTCAAGCATATTGCCCTTCAGCCACTCGGTCATGAGGCCGACGACGGGCTCGTCGGTCGGGCCGAACTCGGTCGACGATGCATGGTCGACACCCGCCAGCGAGCGGGCCGCCTCGATGCAAGCCATCTGCATGCCGAAGCAGATGCCGAAGTAAGGCACCTTGCGTTCGCGCGCGAACTTTGCCGCCAGGATCTTGCCTTCCGAACCGCGCTCGCCGAAGCCGCCGGGAACAAGGATGCCGTGCACCTTCTCCAGCCACGGCGCCGGATCTTCCTTCTCGAAGATCTCGCTTTCGATCCAGTCGAGCTTGACCTTGACGCGATTGGCGAGGCCGCCATGCGACAGCGCCTCGATCAGCGATTTATAGGCGTCCTTGAGGCCGGTATATTTGCCGACGATGGCGATCGTCACCTCACCTTCCGGATTGTGGATGTGGTTGGAAAGCTTTTGCCACGGCTCCATGCGCGGCTTCGGCGCCGGGTCGATGCCGAAGGCCGCCAGCACTTCCGAATCGAGGCCTTCCTGGTGATAGGCCAGAGGCACGTCGTAGATATGCGGCACGTCCAGCGCCTGGATGACGGCGCTTTCGCGCACGTTGCAGAACAGCGAAAGTTTCCGGCGCTCTTCCTTCGGGATCGGCCGGTCGGCGCGCACCAGAAGGATGTCCGGCGCGATACCGATGCCGCGCAGTTCCTTGACCGAATGCTGCGTCGGCTTGGTCTTCAATTCGCCGGCGGTCGGGATGTAGGGCATCAGCGTCAGATGCACATAGACCGCATTGTTGCGCGGCAGGTCGTTGCCGAGCTGGCGAATCGCTTCCAGGAACGGCATCGCCTCGATATCGCCGACCGTGCCGCCGATCTCGCACAGCACGAAGTCGTAGTCGTCATTGCCGTCCAGCACGAAATGCTTGATCTCGTCGGTGACGTGCGGGATCACCTGGACAGTCGCGCCGAGATAATCGCCGCGCCGCTCGCGCTCGATTATGTTCTTGTAGATGCGGCCGGTGGTGATGTTGTCCTGCTGGTTCGCCGAGCGCCCGGTGAAGCGCTCGTAATGGCCGAGATCGAGGTCGGTCTCGGCGCCGTCATCGGTCACGAACACTTCGCCATGCTGGTACGGCGACATCGTCCCGGGGTCGACATTGAGGTAGGGATCGAGCTTTTTGATCCGCGCGCGATAGCCTCGCGCCTGCAGAAGAGCCCCAAGAGCTGCTGCGGCGATGCCTTTTCCGAGTGAGGAAACCACGCCGCCTGTGATGAATACATATCGCGCCATGGGAGTCATCGCTTAACGCGGCCTGATTGATTCCGCCAGAGAAAAAACCGCCGCGAAGGCTTTTTCCCTAATGGCGCGGGTGCTCGCAAAGAGCCTTTCCCGAAGCATGTCGCCCAAACGCATGGAACGGTTTGAGGGAACGACATGCTTCAAGGCAAAGATTCAAAACAAAAGGGCCGGCGTCGCCGGCCCTTTGGGCAGTTTGATGGAAATCGTTAGATGATAACGACCTTGGTGCCGATCCTGACGCGGCTGTAGAGGTCCATGACGTGCTCGTTGATCATGCGGAAGCAGCCGTTCGAGGCGCTGGTTCCGATCGACTGCGGCGCGATCGTGCCATGGATGCGCAGATGCGTGTCCTTCTTGCCGTCATAGAGGTAGATGGCGCGCGCGCCGAGCGGGTTCTGGCCGCCGCCGTTCATGCCGTCCTTGTACTGGCCGTAATGCTTCGGCTCGCGCTTCTGCATGTCGAGCGTTGGGATCCAGCGCGGCCATTCCTGCTTGTCGCCGACAGCCACGGTGCCCTTGAACTGCAGGCCTTCGCGACCGACCGCGATGGCATAGCGCCGCGCCGTCGAAAAGCTCTCGACGAGGTAAAGGCGACGAGCAGTGGTATCGATGACGATGGTGCCCGGCTCATAACCCGAGAACGCAACGTCCTGCGGCACGAATTCCGGCTTCACCTTGAAGGGTCGCTTGGCGTCCTTCTTGGCCAGCGCCGAATCGAGCGCACGGGTCTCGGGCAGGTAGCTGATCGAAGTCGATTGTACGCCGCCGCCGAAGAGGCCGTCGAACAGACCGCCGCTGCTCGCCTGTTTCTGGCCGGGCTGCTCACTGCGCAGTTCACCGTTGTTGCCGGTGGCGGCGATGTTCATGGCCTCAGCCGGGATAGGCTCCTCGGCCTTGGCCGGGATGATCGGCGCGACTGGCTCCAGCAGCGAGATGATCTTGGTGGTCTTCTTGGCCGGCTTGGCGTCGGCGACTTCAGCCGGCGCGGCCGTACCCTTCTTGGCAAGCCATTCCTGGCGCGCCGCGTCAGCCTTGGCCTTGGCGGCCTCGCGCATTGCCATCTTGCGAGCCTCGAGCGCCTTGTCCTTTGCCGCCTGCTTGTCGGCGGCGATCTTGGCCTCGAGCTTGCCGATCTGCGCGAGATCGTCAGAGGTCGGATTTTTCTTCTTCTTGAGAAGCTTCAACTGCGATGCGTCGCTCTTGAGAAGCTTCAACTGCGATGCGTCGCTCTTGGCGGCGACAGGAATTGCGTCGGTCTTCTCTACCGACGGTGAAGAGACCATGTTTGCCGGTCCGGCGATGGCCGCGGAACCCATGCCGAGGACGGCACAGACTCCCAAAATGATGAAGCTGCGAAGCTGCATGGCGAAGATCCGATCGTTCAAATGCAAGTTGCCCACGGCGTCGCCCGGCGCCCCCCAAGGACGCCGAAAAGTGCCGCGCGCAATCTATAATCGATTAGCCGTCATCGCCTCAAGCTGAGGCAGGCGCTACGCCCGATTGAATCTTCGTGATCGGACGCGCATTTGCCGCGACTGTGTTCAAAGAACAACAGATCGCGGCCCGGAGCTTGTCCGGCTACTGGTTCGGAACCTGAGGGGTGACCGGCAAGGTGACGCCGTTGGCCGCCGGCGCGGTGGTCGGATTCGCGGGCGCCGGAGCAGGCGTTGTGGCCGGAGCCGGCGCGGTGGTGCCATTGGCAAGCGGCGTGGTGGTCGTCGCACCGCCAGCCGGAGCCGCGGGTTGCGAGCTGCCCACCGGTCCATTCGATCCCGGCAGCTGGTTGAGCACGCCGTTGCCCGAGGTCGACGTTGCCGGACGGTCGAGGATGTCGATCGGCTTTTCGCCGTAGCGGGCAATGATCGACAGCGCCAGCGACGTCACGAAGAAGGCCGCCGCCAGGATGGCGGTGGCGCGGGTCAACGCGTTGGCGGCGCCCCGCGCGGTCATGAAACCGGAACCGCCGCCGATGCCCAGGCCGCCGCCTTCGGAGCGCTGCAGCAGCACCACGCCGACAAGGGCAAGCACGACCATGAGGTGGACGACGATCAGTACGGTTTCCATAATTTATCCTGGCGAGGCCTTGCGCGACCGCGCATACGACCGATGATTTGGAGGCGGCTCCTTACAATGCTTTGGCGGCATTTCCAAGCCCGTGGCCGGGAATATGGGAAGCAATGCGGCCATTACAACGATTTATGCTGCATGAGCCTAAGCCATGTTCATGTATGCTTCCGCGATAGCCAGGAAGTCGGCCGCCTTCAGGCTGGCGCCGCCGACCAGCGCGCCATCGACATTCTCGACGCCAAGCAGTTCCACCGCGTTGGAAGGCTTGACCGAGCCGCCATAAAGAATGCGCATCCTGGCCGCGGCATCGCCGAGCAGCGCCGTCAGCTTGCCCCGGATATGCGCATGCGCGTCGGCGACGTCGGCGGCGGTCGGCGTCAGGCCGGTGCCGATGGCCCAGACCGGCTCGTAGGCGAGGATGGTGTTGGCGGGGGTGGCGCTCGCCGGCACGGAACCGTCAAGCTGGCGCGACAGGACATCGAGCGTGGCGTCCGCCTCCCGCTCGGCGCGCGTCTCGCCGATGCAGATGATGGCCACCAGTCCTGCCCGCCAGGCCGCCGATGCCTTGGCATGGACCATTGCATCGTCGTCGCCGAACAACTCGCGGCGCTCGGAATGGCCGACGATGACGTGGCTCGCGCCGGCATCCTTGAGCATCTCGGCCGAAATCTCGCCCGTAAAGGCGCCGCTCTCCTTGGGATGGCAATCCTCTCCACCGGCCCGGACCGGCGTCCGCGACAGGATCTCGGCGGCGCGCTGGAGCAGCGTCGCCGGCACGCACACCAGCGCTTCCGTCTCCGCGTCGAGCCCGCTCATGAACCCGTTGCCGATCGACCGCAGCTCGTTGAGCGAGGCGCTGGTGCCGTTCATTTTCCAGTTGCCGGCGACAAGCGGGCGGATTCCAGGGGTCATGGGGCGCGTTCTCCGAGCGACATTAAGCAGCGCCCTCACTACCAAAATCAGGTCACAAAGCAATCGACAGTGGACCGGAAGGGCGCTATTGCGCTTGTTTCAGACTCGGCGCATGCGAAAATGCGCAAAAATCGGAAGTATGCATGCTTGGTATATTGAGAAGCGCGGCGGGCACCTGGGTCGCGAAGGCGTTGCTGTCCTTGCTGGTGATCAGTTTCGCCGCCTGGGGCATCACCACCCGCATGGTGGGCGGTGTGCTGGGCGGTCATCACGCGGTCATCACGGCCGGTGGCACGGAGGTCTCGATCAACGAGTACCGCCTCGCTTACGACCGCCAGCTCAGCCTACTGTCGCAGCAATATGGCCAGCGCATCACCCACGACCAGGCCAAGCTGCTCGGTGTCGACAACCAGGTGCTGGCGCAGCTCGTTTCGGGCGCCGTGCTCGACGAACAGGCGCGCAAGCTGGGGCTCGGCCTCTCCAAGGATCGGCTTGCCGAACTGACGCGCGAGGATCCGGCTTTCAAAGGCCCCGGCGGCCAGTTCGATCGCCGTACCTTCGAGTATCTGCTGCGCGAGCTTGGCATGCGGCCTGAGGACTACCTCAGGAACCGCTCGCAGGTGGCCGTGCGCCAGCAGATCGTCGAGGCGATCTCCGACGGCCTCAAGGTTCCGCAGACCTTCCTGAAGGCGGTCTCTCTCTATCGCGGCGAGGATCGCACGATCGACTATCTCGTGCTGCCGAAGACGCTCGTGCAGCCGATCGAGGCGCCGTCGGACAGCGCCCTCAACGCCTATTTCGACGCCAACAAGAAGAACTACGCCGCGCCGGAATATCGCAAATTCTCCTATGTCAGGTTGGAGCCGCAGGACATAGCCGATTCGTCCGCGGTGACCGACCAGCAGGTCAGCGAGGACTACAACAAGAATATCGCGCGCTACACGACGCCCGAGATGCGCACCATCGAGCAGCTGGTGTTCAAGACGCCAGATGCGGCCAAGGCCGCTTTGGATTCGCTGAAGGCTGGCGCTACCTTCGACAAGCTCGTCACCGCCGAAGGCAAGACGCAGGCCGACACGCTGCTCGGCACGCTGGCCAAGGACAAGATCGCCGACAAGGCGGTGGCCGATGCGGCTTTCTCGCTCAATGCCAACGAGGTCAGCCAGGTCATCCAGGGCGCCTTCGGTCCCGTGCTCTTGCGCGTGACCGAGATCAAGCCGCAGGTGGTGAAGCCGCTTTCGGAAGTGTCCGACCAGATCCGCAAGGACCTGGCGCTCGGCGAAGCGAACCGCATCCTGCTCGATGTGCATGACAGCTACGAGGACACCCGCGCCTCGGGCGCCTCGCTTGCCCAGGCCGCCGACAAACTGAAGCTCAAGGTCGTCACCATCGACGCCATCGACCGTACCGGCCAGCGGCCGGACGGCACGATCGTCAACGACCTGCCGCAATCGGCCGAGCTGATCAAATCGGTGTTCGCGGCGGAGCCCAATACCGAGAACGAGGGCCTGACGACTGCCGACAACGGTTTCGTCTTCTACGAAGTGCAGTCGATCACGCCGGCGCGCGACCGCACGCTGGATGAAGTCCGCAAGAAGGTCGTCGCCGACTGGACGGAGGCCGAGACCGACAAGCGGCTCGACGCTAGGGCTCAGGAGCTGGAAAAACGCCTCAAGGCAGGCACCACGCTCGACGTCATCGCCGGCGAGCTCAAGCTCGACAAGCAGACCAAGCGCGGCCTGAAGCGCGAAGCCGACGATGCCGATTTCGGCAAGGAAGGCGCCGCGGCCATGTTCGGCGTCGGCGAAGGCGGTACCGGTTTGATCGCTTCGCCCACCGGCGACGGCCAGATCCTGTTCAAAGTCGCCGAGGTCTTCGAGCCGGCAGGCGCCGATGGCAGCGCGGTGCCGGACGACGCGCAGAAATCCTTCGGCGCCGGCATGTCCGACGATCTGCTCGACCAGTTGGTGGCGCAGTTGCAGTCGCAATATGACGTTCGCATCGATCCGAACGCCGTTTCGCAAGCACAGACACGATGAGCGCTCTGAAGACACACATAGCCAAGGTCGCCACGGGCACCGCGCTTTCCTTCGAGGAAGCGCGCGAGGCATTCGACATCATCATGTCGGGCGACGCGACGCCGGGCCAGATCGGCGGCTTCCTGATGGCGCTGCGCGTGCGCGGCGAGACGGTAGGCGAGATTTCCGGCGCGGTCGCCACGATGCGCGCCAAGATGCTGCGTGTCGAGGCGCCGCAAGGCGCCATCGACATCGTCGGCACCGGCGGCGACAATTCGCATTCGGTCAACATCTCGACCGCTTCGGCCTTCGTCATTGCCGCCGCCGGGGTGCCGGTCGCCAAGCATGGCAATCGCGGCCTGTCCTCGCTGACCGGCTCCGCCGACGTGCTGACGGCGCTGGGCGTCAGAATAGACATCCCGCCGGAGATGATCGGCCGCTGCATCCATGAGACCGGCGTCGGCTTCATGTTCGCGCCGGCGCATCATCCGGCGATGAAGCATGTCGGGCCGACCCGCGTCGAACTCGGCACGCGCACCATCTTCAACCTGCTCGGGCCTTTGTCGAATCCCGCCGGCGTCAGCCGCCAGATGGTCGGCGTCTTCCTGCCGGAGTGGATCATGCCGGTGGCCGAGACGTTGAAGGCGCTGGGCGCCGACCATGCCTGGGTCGTCCATGGCGACGGCTATGACGAGATCACCACGACGGGTGAAACCCAGGTGGCGGAGCTTGTCGGCGGCGAGATCCGCAGCTTCACCCTGACGCCGGAAGCCGTCGGACTGAAGCGGCACACCAAGGAAGAGCTGCGCGGCGGCGACGCCGCCTACAACTCCAAGGAACTGCGCGATATGCTGGGCGGCGCCGCTGGCGCCTATCGCGATACGGTGCTGATGAATGCCGGCGCCGGGCTGGTCGTGGCCGGCAAGGCGACGACGCTTGCCGACGGCATCGCTGCGGCGGCGCAAGCGATCGACAGCGGCCGCGCGCTTGGCGTGCTGGACAAGCTCGTCGAGATTTCGAACGGATAAGGCCTTGTCGGACATCCTGCGCAAGATCGAAGCCTACAAGCGCGACGAGATCGCGGCAGCCAAGCTCGCCATGCCGCTCGCCGAGATCAAGGCGAAGGCCAGGGACGCCGAGCCGCCGCGCGGCTTCCTTGCTGCGCTCGAGGCCAAGCGCCGGGGCGGCGGCTTCGCGTTGATTGCCGAAATCAAGAAGGCCAGCCCCTCCAAGGGGCTGATCCGCGCCGATTTCGACCCGCCAGCCTTGGCCAAGGCCTATCAGAAAGGTGGCGCGACCTGCCTTTCGGTGCTGACCGACGCGCCATCCTTCCAGGGCGCGCCGGAATTTCTCACCAAAGCGCGTAAGGCGGTGTCCCTGCCCGCATTGCGTAAGGATTTCCTATTCGACCCTTACCAGGTCCACGAAGCACGAGCCTGGGGCGCAGACGCCATCCTGATCATCATGGCAAGCGTGGACGATGCTCTGGCGAGCGAATTGGAAGCTATCGCCTTCGAACTCGGGATGGACGCGCTGATCGAGGTGCATGACGAGGCCGAAACGGAGCGCGCGCTAAAATTGTCGTCGCGACTGATCGGTATCAACAACCGCAATCTGCGGACCTTCGAGACCAGCCTTGAGACTTCCGAGCGGCTGGCGAAAATGGTGCCGGGCGGCTACTTGCTGGTCAGCGAGAGCGGCATCTTCACCCACGACGACTGCCTCAGGATGCAGAAGACCGGCATCAGCACCTTCCTGGTCGGCGAGAGCCTGATGCGGCAGGCGAACGTGGCCGCGGCGACCGAGCTTCTGCTGACAGGCAAGGCAGCGGCCGAGGCCATCTGAGATGGCCCTCACCCATCTTGGCGCCAAGGGCGAAGCCAATATGGTCGATGTCGGCGGCAAGGCCGAGACGACCCGCACGGCGATCGCCGAAGGTTTCGTCTCGATGCGGCCGGAAACGCTGGAGATGATTCTCGCCGGCGATGCCAAGAAAGGCGATGTGCTGGGCACAGCCCGCATCGCCGGTATCATGGCCGCGAAGAAGACGCATGAGTTGATCCCGCTCTGCCATCCGCTGCTTCTGACAAAAGTTGCCGTCGAGATCGAGCCGGACCGCACGCTGCCTGGCCTCAGGGTCACCGCGCTTGCCCGCGTCACCGGCAAGACCGGCGTGGAGATGGAGGCGCTGACCGCGGCGTCGATCGCCTGCCTCACCATCTACGACATGGCCAAGGCGGCGGACCGCGGCATGGTGATTTCCGGCATCCGGCTGGTCGAGAAGACAGGCGGCAAGTCCGGCGACTACAAGGTGGATGCCTGATGGCCTTGGTTCCGGTCGCCGAAGCGCTCGAACGCCTGCTGGACGGTGCTGCGCCATTACCCGGCGAAAGCATTCCGCTCGCCGAAGCGGCTGGGCGGGTCCTGGCGGAGCCGGTCGTGGCGCTACGCACGCAGCCGCCGTTCAACGCCTCGGCCATGGACGGCTACGCCGCAAGATCCGCCGATGTCGCTTCAACGCCGGCTGAACTCGAGGTCATAGGCATGGCGCCCGCCGGGCGCGGTTTTTCCGGAACCGTCCGCAAAGGCCAGGCCGTGCGCATCTTTACCGGTGCGCCGCTGCCTGAAGGCGCCGACACCATTGTCATCCAGGAAAACGTCCGCGACCTTGGCAACCGCCAGATCGAAGTGACGGAGCCGACCGCCGAAGGACGCAATGTCCGTCGCCGCGGGCTCGACTTCGGCCAGGGCGACGTGCTGCTCGAAAAAGGCCGCGCGCTCGACGCGGCGGCCCTTTCGCTGGCGGCGTCGGCCAACCACCCCGCCTTGAACGTCGTGCGGCGGCCGCTGGTTGCGATCATCGCCACCGGCGACGAATTGCTGCCGCCAGGCAGCGCGCTCGGCCCCGACCAGATCATTTCGTCCAACGCCTATGGCGTCGTCGCCGCCGCCCAGTCGGTCGGCGCGCGCGCGCTCGATCTCGGCATCGCCGCCGACCGCCAGGAGGCGATCGCCGCGCTGGTCAGGAAAGCGGTCGAGGCGAACGCCGACGTCATCGTCACGCTCGGCGGCGCCTCGGTCGGCGACCACGACCTGATCCATGACGTGCTGACCGGCGAAGGCATGAAGCTCGACTTCTGGAAGATCGCCATGCGCCCCGGCAAACCGCTGATGTTTGGCCGGCTTGGCAATGTCCGTTGCATCGGCCTGCCCGGCAATCCGGTGGCAAGCATCGTCTGCTCGCAACTCTTCCTGAAGCCGCTGCTTGCCAGGCTCGGCGGCCGCGATCACCGGCAGGACGTGCGAACGGCCCGGCTGGGCGCCGCGATGCAGGCCAACGATTTCAGGCAGGACTACGTGCGCGCCGTTGTGCGCGAGGACGCCGGCACCCTGGTCGCGATGCCTTTCGGCATCCAGGACTCCTCGATGCTGCGCATGCTTGCCGACGCCAACGGCCTGATCGTGCGCCAGCCCTTCGCGCCCGCCGCGCAGGCCGGCGCCGAGTGCAACGTGCTGATGCTGCGCTGAGCCGGTCTATCCCGCCGTTTTAACGCAATTCTCGACCGAAACCGTTCACACCGCCGAATTGCTCTATTCGGCGATCAGTGCCCGAGTGAGGGGATGATCCGGATCTCCGAGCCCATCGACAACGTTGAAATGATGCCGGTCCGGCTCGACCACTGAACCGGTGGCAGCGCCGAGCCCGGTCCAGATGTTGGCAAGCAATGTACTCTGGCGCAGGAATTCCGAACGCTCGCCGCCGCCGACCCAACAGGTGATGCGGGCTCCCCGCCGAGGCCGCAGCAAAGCCGGGCTTTCGCTCAACGCTTCCTTCTCGTCGATGTTCAGGGTCTCGTTCAGTGCGGTGAACATCAGCGGCCGAAGGTCGTGCAGGCCTGAAATCGAAACGACCTGGCGTATGCGCCGCGTCACATCGGACGACAGCGGCGAGGCCGCGGTCACCATCCGGCTGGCGAGATGCCCGCCGGCCGAGTGCCCGGTCAGCACCAGCGGACCATCGACCATCGCCGCCGCCTTCTCGATCGCTGCCGCAACCTCGTTGACGATGCCGCTGATCCTGGTTTGCGGGCAAAGCGTGTAAGAGGGCATGGCGACGGCAAAACCGTGGCCGACCGCACCTCCAGCCAGATGCGACCAGGAGGTCTTGTCTGATTCCATCCAGTAACCGCCATGGATGAACACGACGAGCCCCTTTGGCGCAGCAGGTGGCAGGAACAGATCGAACCGGTTGCGCGGCGCTTCGCCGTACACGATATCGAACCGCGCCCTGCCTTGCGCCAGCAGCTTTTCCCGAAAGGCCCGCGCCGGTTGATCCCAAGCCGCGGGCCAGCGGTCGCCGCCGGCGATGTTCGCGCCGTTGGCATAGGCGTTGTCCCAGTCGGCAATACGGTGTCCGAGCAACGGCCCCTCCACGATCAGCTCAATGTCGAGTGGTTTTGATTGGCATCGCCACGGTCAGGTAACTGTTGTCTTGACCGCGAAGCGGGCTTCTCGCCAGACGCCGGTCCGCAAGATGTCTTCGAGCACTTCGACGGCATTCCACACATCCCTGTAGCCGACATAGAGTGGGGTAAAACCGAAGCGCATGGTCGACGGCGCCCGAAAATCACCGATCACGCCGCGTTCGATCAGGGCCCGCATGATCTGGTAGCCATGCTGGTGAATGAAGGAAATCTGGCTGCCGCGTTTGGCGCTGTCGCGGGTGCTTTCCAGCGTAAGATCGTAACCGCCGCACCGTACCTCGACGAGTTCGATGAACAGATCGGCCAGCGCGATGCTCTTCCTCCGCACCGTCGCCAGGTCAACGCCGTTCCAGATGTCGAGCGCGCCTTTCAGCGTCCGCATCGATAGGACCGGCTGCGTTCCGCACAGAAATCGGCGGATGCCGGTGCCTGGCGCATAGGCTTGCTCGAAGGCGAACGGCCGTGCATGGCTCCACCACCCGCTGAGCGGCTGCCGCACATCGGCAAGATGCCGCTCGGCCGCATAGATAAAGGCAGGAGAACCCGGCCCGCCATTGAGATATTTATAGGTGCAGCCGACGGCGAAATCGGCGCTTGCCCTGTCAAGTTCAACCGGCATGGCGCCCGCGCTGTGGCAGAGATCCCATACGATCAGCGCACCGGCGTCATGCGCCATGCGCGTAAGCGCCGCCATGTCGCGCAACTCGCCGGATTTGTAATTGACGTGGTTGACCAACACCACCGCCACGCGTTCGTCGATCAGTTCCTCGATGGTCGGCGCGTCCACGCCAGCCAGGCGCAGGACAGTGTTCTTTCCGGTCGAGGCCACCCCTTCGGCCATATAGATATCGGTCGGAAAACTGTCGCCCTCGGCAACGATCACGGTTCGGTCCGGCCGCATCGCCATCGCCGCGTGCAGCACTTTGTAGATGTTGATCGACGTGGTGTCGCAGACCACGGTCTGGCCCGGCGCCGCGCCGATCAGGCGCCCGAGCTGGTCGCCCAGCTCGACCGGCATGTCGAACCATCCGTCCTTGTTCCAGGCACGAATGAGGTCATGCGCCCACTCCTCGGCAGCTGCCTTGCGCAACTCGTCGAATGCGGCGTGCGAGGCCGCTCCCAACGAATTCCCGTCGAGGTAGATCACCCCCTCCGGCAGGACGAAGCGATCGCGCAGGGCGCGCAGCGGATCCGCTGCATCCATCGCCTCGACCTCGGCGAGATCAGGAATTCCCCCCATCATGCTGCCGCCTCCATTTCGGCATGGCGCTTCTCACGGTTGGCCAAGGGTGGTTGTCTCACCACCGTCCGTGCCACGGCAAGAACCTTCTGCGCTATGTTAGCTGGTCCATAGACGGCGAAGACCATGGATCGGAATCATTGCCGAAGTTGGCATTTTGGGTCCGTTTCGTTCACGGTGAAGCACGTTCGCGCAAGAGCCGAAGCGATCCCGCCCGCGCCTTTGTGATGGTGTTGGACCGCGCTTCAGCTTAAGGAGGGCCGCATAATCGAGCGGAATCAATGACACCGCTGACCTGACTCGGCCAGATATCCCTTGGATGCAACATTGTTTCCGAAGCCTCAACAAATTCACTAAACTTTAAACGGTTGCGGAACACAACTGGAACAGATAGTGTTTGTTCTGGGTTTGTTTTTCTGATTCCGGTTTCAGAACCCAAGGGGGCCGCCATGCTGACGCGCAAACAACATGAACTGCTGATGTTCATCCATGAACGCCTCAAGGAGAGCGGGATTCCACCGTCTTTCGACGAGATGAAGGAAGCGCTCGACCTCGCCTCCAAATCGGGCATCCATCGGCTGATCACGGCGCTGGAAGAACGCGGCTTCATTCGCCGGCTGCCGAACCGGGCGCGCGCGCTTGAAGTGCTGCGGCTGCCCGACTCGATCGCGCCTGGCCTGAATGCCGCGAGAAAGTTTTCGCCGAGCGTCATCCAGGGCGGCCAGGGCAATCTCGGCCGTCAGGTCAAGCCGGCGGCGCCCTCGCGCACGCCGACACCCAGCAATGACGACGACGCTGTTTCGGCCGTGTCCATTCCGGTGATGGGCCGCATCGCCGCCGGCGTGCCGATAGACGCCATCCAGCACCAGACGCATTCGATCTCGGTGCCGCCGGACATGATCATGGGCGGCGAGCATTATGCGCTTGAGGTCAAGGGCGACTCGATGATCGAGGCCGGTATCTTCGACGGCGATACCGTCATAATCCGCAACGCCAATACGGCAAGTCCCGGCGAGATCGTGGTGGCGCTGGTCGACGACGAGGAAGCGACCCTGAAGCGGTTTCGTCGCAAGGGTGCCTCGATCGCGCTCGAGGCCGCCAACCCGGCGTACGAGACCCGGATCTTCGGACCGGACCGGGTCAAGGTTCAGGGTAAGCTCGTCGGACTAATCCGCCGTTACTGAGCAGAACCGCGCGGCGGTCTTCGCCGGAACTGCGTGCCATCTATTCTGTAGGCTGCGGCGCGACCGCCGGCTTTTCCGGTCGTTGATAGGGCGGCAGCCCCCTCGCCTCACGCGCGTATTTCCGCTGCTCGTGCCAGGGCCGGTACGGTTCTTCGACCGCGTAGCGAACGGTTGGCCGGGCGGTTGCCGATTGCGGATCGAAGAAGATGGCGGCGCTGCCGTCGCGTGCCAGCTGCCGCTTGGTGACGACAAGCACGCGCGGATCGCGGCATGGGTTGTAGGCCGTGGCGTCGTCGATGACGATGAGGTCGGCGAAACCGCAAGCAGGCCGGGCGCTGGCGCGATTCTCGGCGAGCGCGACGATGGCGCCGGAAGGATGCCGGCCGATGCAGAGGTCGCCAGTGCAATAGAAGGGCGAGCCGGGCGGCAGGTCGACGGGATCGGCGATGTCGAGGGCGTCTTTAGCGAACGTCTCCGGCGGTACGATCTCCTCGGCTTTCAGCGCCCGTTTCCAGTTGTCGATGGTGAAGTCGTTGGAGCGCGCGCGGTTGATGGCAAGCTCGCCGCCGCCGATCGGCATCGCCACCAGATGCGCATCCTCCGAGACAAGCACATCCGGGGCGCGGACATGCGGAATGGCCAGCAGCGCGGCGAGCGCGAAGGGTACGGCGGCAAGCCTCAGCCAGGTGGTGGCCATCGTCGCGATGACCAGCGCGACCGTCGCCAGCAGCACCGACTGGATCGAGATCAGCCCGACGGCGTCTACCGGTGAGCGCTCGGAAATCCATGCAGAAATGGCGATCATCGCCGTCAGGCCTTTACCCATGACAAAGAGGAAGGGACCGTCCAAGCCGAAGGGCATGGCCAGCGCGCTCAACACGGCGAACGGCATGACGATCAGTGAGACGATCGGCATGACCGCCAGATTTGCCAGCAGGCTGAGCGGCGACACCCGCTGGAAGTGCCAGATCGCAAACAACAATGTCGCGCTGCCCGCGATAAGCGACGTCACGGCGGCACCACCCACTCCAATCGCCAGTTTTCGCGATAGGAAGCCGAGGAACGAACGCTTTGCCGGCGGCGCGGTCGTTTTGCCGGCGCGATAGTCGGCAAAACCGGCATAGGCGCCGACCAGGGCGGCGGTGGCGGCGAAGGACATCTGGAAGCTCGGGCCGACCACTTCGTGCGGCGAGACAAGGATAACGGCGATGGCCGAGATCGCCAGGTTGCGCATGGTGAGCGCCGCGCGGTCGAAGAGCACGGCGGCGAGCATTACGGCCAGCATGATGAAGCTTCGCTCGGCCGCCACCACGATGCCGGAGATCACGAGGTAGGCGGCGATCGAGAGCAGCGCGATTGCGGCGGCATATTTCTTTACCGGCCGGCGCGACGAGAAATCCGGAAACAGCGCGAAGGCGCCGCGCAAAAGGACCATGATCGTGCCGGCGACCAGCGCCATATGCAGGCCTGAGATCGAGATGATGTGGTAGATGCCGGTTCGCCGCATCGACTCGTTGATCGCCTCCGGAATGCCGGCACGAACGCCGACGATCAGCGCCGCTGCGATCTCGCCTTCGGACCCGCCGATGGCGCTCCTGATGTGATCGGCGATTCCTTCGCGCGCGTTTTCCACTGCCGATGCGATGCGCGCGCCAAACGGCGCCTCCACCGGCGCAATCAGCTTTGGATCACCCAGGAAAAAGCCGCTGCCGCCAATGCCGGCAAAATAGCTGTCGAAGGAAAAGTCGTAGCTGTCCGGCCGAACCGGACCGGTCGGCGGCAGCAGCTTGGCATAGCCGGTCAGCATCGACCCGGCTGTCATGCCGGACGGGATCCTGCGGGCCGACAACCTGACGCGGTCCGGCGCATAGCGCAGCTTCGGACGTTCCGTGGAAATCAAGTCGATGGTCAGCCGGACACGGCCATTGGCCATCGCCTCGGCGGTGACGAGGCGGCCCGTCAGCCGTGTCTGGATTTCCGAACCCAGCATCGGGGTTGCCATCCGCCAGGTCTCGACCTTGGCCGCGAGAAAGCCCAAGGCGCAGAAAAACGCCGCCATGAAGACAAGGTGCGTTCTGTGCCGGGAATGCGAGACCGCCGCGCAGACCGCCATCAGGGCCACTGCCGCAAGCGGCCTGTAGAGATCCGGCTCAGCGCTCAGCGAGAAGTAATAGATGACGCCGGCGGCCAAAAACACCGGCACCAGCAGGAAGCCGATGCCGCGGTCGAGCTCAGTGGCGGCAGCGGTGCCGATGCTTCGGCGCAGTGCGGGAAGCGAGGCGCGGCCAAGCTGTTTGCGGATTCGGCCGACGCTCGCCGTTGGCGAGACCGGCTGTATTGCACCGTCACCGGGTGGCATAAACTCGGTAGGTGCCCGCGGCTCCGGAAGCGAAACCGGCGCTCCCTCTTCGGGCGCGGCATGGGCAAACATCAGGCGTTCGCTGACGCCAGCTGTCGTTCCCCCGCCCTCCTCCGCGCCCCGGCCACGTCCAGCCATCGGGTCTGCCCCTTGCGCCCCAGACCGCCTATGCTACATGAACGCCGGTCGCGTGGAAGTCCGCGCGAAACATGCATTTTTTCAGTGCTTCCTCGAGAGTTCCATGTCCGACAAGGTCGTCACCCGTTTTGCCCCCTCGCCCACAGGCTACCTGCATATTGGCGGGGCGCGTACGGCGCTGTTCAACTGGCTCTATGCCAGGCACACCGGCGGCACGATGCTGCTGCGCATCGAGGATACCGATCGCGAACGGTCCACCGAAGCTGCCACCGCCGCCATTCTCGACGGGCTGACCTGGCTTGGCCTCTCCTGGGACGGCGAGGCCGTCTCGCAGTTCGAGCGCGCGCCGCGTCATCGCGAGGTGGCCGAGGAGCTCGTGCGCATGGGCAAGGCCTATTACGCCTATGAGACGCCGGCTGAGCTCGAGGCGATGCGCGAGGCGGCCCGCGCCAAGGGTCTGCCGCCGCGCTACAACGGCCAGTGGCGCGACCGCGGCCCCTCCGAGGCGCCGGCAGGCGTCAAGGGTGCGATCCGCATCAAGGCGCCGACCGAAGGCGTGACGATCGTCAACGACCGCGTGCAGGGCGAGGTGCGCTTCCCGAACAAGGATCTCGACGACTTCATCATCCTGCGTTCCGACGGCGTCCCGACCTACATGCATGCCGTCGTCGTCGACGATCACGACATGGGCGTCACCCACATCATCCGCGGCGACGATCACCTGACCAACGCCGCGCGCCAGACGGTGATCTACGATGCCATGGGCTGGGATGTGCCGTCGATGTCGCACATCCCGCTGATCCACGGCGCCGACGGCGCCAAGCTGTCGAAGCGGCACGGCGCGCTCGGCGTCGAAGCCTATCGCGCCATGGGTTATCTGCCCGAGGCTCTGCTCAACTATCTGGCCAGGCTCGGCTGGAGCCATGGCGACGACGAGGTGATGTCGGTCAAGGACATGGTCGCGTGGTTCGACATCGGCGACGTCAACAAGGGCGCGGCGCGCTTCGACTTCGCCAAGCTCGAGGCGCTGAACGGCGTCCATATGCGCAAGATGGATGACCTGGCGCTGTTCGCCATCTTCGTCGCCACCTTGCCCTATATCGAAGGCGGCCCGACGCTCGCGGCAAAGCTCGACGACAGGCGCAAGGCGCAACTGCTTGCCGCCATGCCCGGTCTCAAGGAGCGGGCCAAAACCCTGGTCGAGCTGGTCGACGGAGCGGCGTTTCTGTTCGCCGAGCGGCCGTTGCCGCTGGATGAGAAGGCGGCCGGCTTGCTCAACGCGGATGCGCGCGCGATTCTGCGCGGCGCGCATGGCGCATTGTCTGCCGTCGAGGGCGACTGGAGCGCCGCCTCGGCCGAGGCTTCGATCCGCGACTTTGCGCAGGCCGGTGGGCACAAGCTCGGCGCCGTGGCACAGCCGCTTCGGGCCGCGCTGACCGGCCGCAGCACCTCGCCCGGCGTGTTCGACGTGCTTGCCGTGTTGGGTCGCCAGGAAAGCCTGGCGAGGATTGGAGATCAAATCGATTAGCAGCGAACTGGCCCAAGAAGATTGGCATTGAAAGGTGTGTTTCGCAGTGCAACATTAGGCTTGGCCCAATCTGGCACGCACCTCCTAAAATGCGATGGCAAGTTCGCGCATTCCGGTGATTTCGACGTGTCGTTTGCAGGAATTGCCTTGCCGGCGTGAGGAACATAAAGGAGTTTGCAATGAGCGAAGCTGCGACAAAACTGGAACCGAGCGGCAAGGCGCATGAGTCGACCGCCAGGCTCGAACTCGCCGGCAAGACCCATGAATTCAAGGTGCGAAGCGGGTCGACCGGGCCTGACGTGATCGATATCGGCGCGCTCTACAGCACGACCGGCGCCTTCACCTACGACCCCGGCTTCACCTCCACGGCAAGCTGCGAGTCGGCAATCACCTTCATCGACGGCGACGCCGGCATCCTGCTGCATCGCGGCTATCCGATCGACCAGCTTGCCGAACATGGCGACTTCCTCGAGGTCTGCTACCTCCTGCTCTACGGTGAACTCCCGACCAAGGCGCAGAAGGAGGACTTCGACTATCGCGTGACGCGCCACACGATGGTGCACGAGCAGATGTCGCGCTTCTTCACCGGCTTCCGCCGCGATGCGCATCCGATGGCCGTCATGTGCGGCGTGGTCGGCGCGCTATCGGCCTTCTATCACGACTCCACCGACATCTCGGATCCTTACCAGCGCATGGTCGCCTCGATGCGCCTGATCGCCAAGATGCCGACGATCGCGGCGATGGCCTATAAATACCACATCGGCCAGCCGTTCATATACCCGAAGAACGAGCTGAACTTCGCCGCCAACTTCCTGCACATGTGCTTTGCCGTGCCGTGCGAGGAATACAAGATCAATCCGGTGCTGGCGCGCGCCATGGAGCGCATCTTCATCCTGCAC
The DNA here is from genome assembly GCF_006439555.1 of Mesorhizobium sp. B3-1-6. Taxonomy (NCBI): domain Bacteria; kingdom Pseudomonadati; phylum Pseudomonadota; class Alphaproteobacteria; order Hyphomicrobiales; family Phyllobacteriaceae; genus Mesorhizobium; species Mesorhizobium sp. B3-1-6. The sequence continues at coordinate 77,891 of NZ_VFTM01000005.1, forward strand.
GCCGACCACGAGCAGAACGCCTCGACCTCGACCGTCCGCCTCGCCGGCTCCTCGGGCGCCAACCCGTTCGCCTGCATCGCCGCCGGCATTGCCTGCCTGTGGGGTCCGGCGCATGGCGGGGCCAACGAAGCAGCGCTCAACATGCTGGGCGAGATCGGCCATGTCGACCACATCCCGGAATTCATCGCCCGCGCCAAGGACAAGAACGATCCGTTCCGGCTGATGGGCTTTGGCCACCGCGTCTACAAGAACTACGATCCGCGCGCCAAGATCATGCAGAAGACGGCGCATGAGGTGCTGGGCGAACTCGGCATCAAGGACGATCCGTTGCTCGACATCGCCATGGAGCTGGAAAAGATCGCGCTGACCGACGCCTACTTCATCGAAAAGAAGCTCTACCCGAATGTCGACTTCTACTCCGGCATCACGCTAAAGGCGTTAGGATTCCCCACCACCATGTTCACCGTGCTGTTCGCCGTTGCCCGCACCGTCGGCTGGATCGCGCAGTGGAAGGAAATGATCGAGGATCCGCACCAGAAGATCGGCCGCCCGCGCCAGCTCTACACCGGCGCCACGGAACGCGATTACGTGCCGATTGCTAAGAGATAGGGAATAGTGAGTAGGCAGTAGGCAGTAGAAAGAGAGTGCCTACTGCCTACTGCCTACTGCCTACTGCCTACTGCCTTCCTGATGCACCCCATCACCACCTCGGCGGCGATCTCGCCCGAGGGCCGCTCGGTCGCCATGCGGCGGGCGATCTCTGCAAAGCCCGCCTTTTGCCAGGCGCGCATGCCGGTGTCGGCAAACAGGGCTTCCAGCTGCCGGGCTAGGTTTTCCGGCCGGACATACTGATCGTAGAATTCCGGCACCAGCGCGCGGTCGGATATCAAATTGGGCAGCAGTGCCGACCACGTCGTCACCATATGCTGCAGAATCTTGCGCGCGATCGGGTCGAGCTTGTAGCAGGAAACTATTGGAACGCCTGCGAGCGCCAGTTCCAGCGAAACCGTTCCAGACGCGATCAACGCCGCATCGGCCTTGCCGAAGGCCTGCCATTTGCGCTCCGGCTCGGTGATGATTTCCGGCTTGTCGTCCCAACTCGCGACCGACGTCTTCACCAGATCGGCGACATGTGGCACCGTCGGCAACAGCAAGCGCAGGCGGTGGCCGCGCTGGCGCAGGACCGACATCGTCTTGCCGAACGGCTCGATCAGCCGGCGGACTTCGCCGCGGCGCGAGCCAGGCAGCACCAGCAGCGTCTTGACCCGGTCGTCGGCGAGGTCGCGCGGCTGGCTCTGCGCCTTGGCGGCGCCGAGGATGCCCGGATCCTGCGTCAACCGGTGACCGACATAAGTGCCCGGCGGCCCGCCAAGGCGGGCGAGCGCCTTCACCTCGAAGGGCAGGATGCAGAGGATGTGATCGACATAGGGCTTCATCGCCACCGCCCTGCCCGGCCGCCAGGCCCATACGCTCGGGCAGACATAGTGGACGATCGGAATGGCCGGCGCCGTTGCGCGGACCTTCTTCGCAACGCGCAGCGAAAAGTCCGGACTGTCGATGGTGACCAGGCAATCGGGCCGCTCGGCCGCGATTGTCGCCGCCGTCTGGCTGATCCGGCGCATCAGCCGCGGCAGGTCGCGCAGCACCGCGCTAAAACCCATCAGTGCGATCTCGCCGCCGTCGAAGAGCGGGTTCAGTCCCAGCTGCTGCAAGTGCCTGCCGCCAATGCCCACGAGCTGAACCTTGCGGCCGGTCGTGCGTTCGAGCGCCCGCACGATGTCGGCGCCAAGCAGATCGCCGGATTCCTCGCCGGCGACGATCGCGATCTTGAGCGGCTTGTCAGCGACCATTAGCCGGCTCCCCATTGGCCATTTGCGTCGCGGGCAGGCCGACAATGAACAGGCCAAGCGCATTGGCGCGAGCAAGCGTGGTCGGACCTTCAAGGATAAGCGAACGGCCGGCTTCTACGGCTATGCCGGCAAGGCCTGCCGCATGCGCGGCCTCGATGGTCTGCGGGCCGATAGTGGGCAAGTCGGCGCGCAATTCCTGGCCCGGCTTGGCGCATTTGACCAGCACGCCGCGCGCCTTGCCGGCCAGCCTGCCGTGGCCGCGCAATTCCCGCGTTCTGTCGAGCAGGCCGGCGGTGCCTTCGATGCCTTCCAGCGCGACGGCTCGACCTCCAATCGCAATCGCAGCCTGGCCGATATCGAGTGCGCCGATGGCCTTGGCCGCCTTACGGGCGGCCTCGATGTCACGCCAGTCGGACTGGTTTGGCCCGGTCACCGTCAATGGACCTTCGCCAGCCGTCAGTTCCGGAACGACTTCGTGCGCGCCGACGACCTTGACGCCTCGCTTTTCCAGGCCTCGGGTCAACACCTTCAGCAGGCCGTCGTCGCCGCGTCGCAACGCTCTGACCACGGAGGGAATTATCGCCAGCAGGCCAAATGTCGGCTTTATCCTGCTCAGCCGCGGCCTGCGCTTGATCTCGCCGGCCAGGACAAGGTGCGTGATGCCCCGGCGCTTCAGCAACGGAAACAGCAGTCCGATGTCTTCCAGCGCGAGTTTTTCCTGATCGTAGGCCGCGAAGTCCGCCTCGCGGTCGACCTCACCGGCGGCGATGATGATGAAGGGCACGAAACCGTGCTTGACCAGGCCATCGGCGACTTCGACGGGCAGGCTGCCACCGCCGGCAATAATGCCGACCTTCGAGCCCGGCGCGAGTTGGAACGCTGATGCGGCGCGCTCAGGCCTCGTCATCGCCGCTGTCTTCGTCGCCGCCACCTTTGAGCGATGGGACGGCAAAGTGTCGCTTGTCGCGACTGGTGATGAAATCGATGATCTTCATGGCCGTTGGCGACCCGGCGAACTCGGCCTTGGCGAGTTCCACATTCTCACCGACGGTGCGGGAGCGATCGAAAATCGTCCTATAAGCCTTGCGCAGCAGGTAGATCTCGGAACGCGGCAGACCGGAGCGTTTGAGACCAATGATGTTCAAGCCGCGCAGGCTGGCGCGGTTGCCGACGGCAATGGCGTAGGGAATGACATCGCCGACAAAAGCCGAACAGCCGCCGAGAAAGGCGTTGTCGCCGACGCGCACGAATTGGTGAACCGCGCTTAGGCCGCCGATATAGACGTTGTCGCCAATCTCGCAATGTCCGCCGAGCGTCGCGCCGTTGGCGAAGGTGGCGTTCTTGCCGACAACGCAATCATGGGCGATGTGGGCGTAGGCGAGGAAGTTGCCGTTGTCGCCGACAGTTGTCTCGCCACGGCTGGTGTCGGTGCCGACATGCATTGTGACGCCTTCACGAATGGTGCAGTTCGCTCCGATGACCAGGGTGGTGCGACCGCCCTTGTGCTTGGTGTTTTGCGGCGGCGCGCCGAGCGTCGCCATTGGATAGACCTTTGTCCCGGCCCCGATGGTCGTGGCGCCCATCACCGACACATGGCTGACCAACTCCACACGATCGCCAATGATTGCATCGGCGCTGATATGGCAGAAGGGCCCGATGCGGACGCCTTCGCCGAGCCGGGCTCCTTCTTCGACGACCGAGGAAGGATGAATGGATGTCTCGACTTTCATGAGCATTTCGAACCGTCAGCCGGTAACCATCATGGCCGAAACCTCGGCTTCGGCGGCTTTCGCGCCGTCAACCATCGCCTCGCAGGCGAATTTCAGCAGGTTGCCGCGCTTCTTGATCTTTTTGACGTGGATCCTGAGCTGATCGCCCGGAACGACCGGCTTGCGGAATTTCGCGTTGTCGATGGTCATGAAATAAACCAGCGACGGCTTCTCGGTGTTGAGGCTGCGAATGCAGATCGCGCCCGCGGTCTGGGCCATGGCCTCGATGATGAGCACACCGGGCATGACCGGCTGCTGGGGAAAATGGCCCTGGAAATGCGGCTCGTTGATGGTCACGTTCTTGATGCCGACAGCGGACTCGTCGCCGTCTATGTCGACGATGCGATCGATCAGCAGGAATGGATAGCGATGCGGCAGGAGCTTCATAAGCCCCATGATGTCGACCGCGTCGAGTGTCGTTGCCACCATATCAGCCATTTCCGTCGCCTTGCTTGCGCGTCCTGGCCATCCTGCGCAGCATCGCTATCTCGCGCATGGCTTCCGCCATGGGCTGCGCCGGGTAACCTCCCCAGACCTCGCCTGCCGGCACGTTGTTCATGAATCCACTTCTCGCAGCAAGCTTGGCCCCTGGTCCGATGGTCAGATGATCGGCAAGGCCGACACCGCCGCCCATGGTGACGTTGTCGCCGACGACGACGGAACCGGAAATACCCGAAAGCCCGGCTATAATGCAATTGCGGCCGATGCGAACATTGTGGGCGATCTGCACCAGATTGTCGATCTTGGTGCCTTGGCCGATGATGGTGTCGGACATGGCGCCGCGGTCGACGGTCGAATTGGAGCCGATCTCGACATCGTCCTGGATGATGACGCGGCCGATCTGCGGTACGCGTTCAGGTCCTTTGGCGCCGCCGACGAAGCCGAAACCATCCTGGCCGATCCTGGCGCCGCCATGGATGATGACGCGGTTGCCGACAAGCGCATATTGAATGCTGGCGCCGGGGCCGATGAAACCGTCGCGGCCGATCTGGCAGGAACGGCCGACAACGGCGTGAGGCGCAACGACCGTGCCGCTGCCGATGGATACGCCAGGGCCGATCACGGCACCAGCCTCTACGATCGCCCCGTCCTCGATATGCGCGGACGGGTCGATAAACGCATGCGCCGAGATGCCGGTTTCTCCGGTCATTGGCCCCGGAGTCGCGGCCTGCGGAAACAACAGGCGCCCGACCATCGCGAAAGCTTGCTGCGGACGCGGATGCATGAGCACCGCGATGCCCGGCGGCGCCTTGCTGGCAAAATCGGCAGGACACAGCACCGCGGCCGCCCTGAGCGACTGCATCAGGGCGAAATTGCGCTTGCCGTCGACAAAGACGAGCGCGCCATTGCCACCCTCGTTGGCCGGAGCCAGCGCCTCAATGGCAATTTCGGCCTGATCGGAATCGAGCAGGCTGGCGCCGGTCAGATTCGCGACCTCGCCAGCCGTATACCGGCGTGAAGGCGCGAAGAACACCGGATCGGTCATTCCAGAAGCTATATCCAGCTGGGTCGGATCGGTCCACTCCGGGCCGTCAGCCGGCCCGGAACCATCGCAACCACGAAATTAGAAGCGGGTGGCGATACCGAAGTTGAATTCCTGCACGTTGTCGGTCGACTCTTTCTTGACCGGGATCGCATAGTCGATGCGGATCGGGCCGAACGGCGAGGCCCACATCAGGCCGACACCGACCGAGGCGCGCAGCTTCATGCCAGCCGAGTCTGTGTTAACGCCGACAAGGTTGTTGCCATAAAGCGTGGCCGCATCCGCAAAGACGGCGCCACGCAGACCGAAGCTCTCCGGAATGACTGGAAGCGGGAACTGGGCTTCTGCGGAGGCATTGAAATACGTCGTGCCACCAAGGTGATCACCGCTGCCGTCACCGGCAACCGGACCGATGCCGCCATACTCGAAGCCGCGGATCATGCGATCGTTGCTCTGGAAGAGATCGAAGATGCGAAGATCGCCACTGCCGTAGCCCGCGATGTAGCCTGCTCCGCCCGAAACAAGGCCGACGATATCAAGCTGCTCGGACAAGGTCTGGTAGACGCTTGCGCGTCCCGTAAGCTTGACCCACTTAGCGTCGCCACCCAAACCGGCAAACTCGGTTGTACCGGTGATATAAAGCCCCTCATGCGGGTTCTTCATATCGTCGATTGTGTTGTAGACCAGACCGAGGCTGACCGACGATTTGAGCCAAGGGCTTTCCGCAACACCATCCCGAATCGCCTGGGAGATGGTGCACTTGAGTGGGTCATAGATCCCATTGGTCGTGCAATCGTCCGCAAGCGAGTACTTCTCTTGCGAGATATTGTACGCCAGCTGCGTCGAAATGTTGTCGGTGATCGGCAGGCCGAACCGAACGGTCGCGCCGGTGGTGTCGGTATCGTAGTGATCATACTCGCGGGTCGACTTGTAGATGTCGAAGCCCGCCGCGATGCGCCGGCCGAGGAAGTAGGGCTCGGTGAAGGAAAGGGCGAAGTCGCGCGAATTCTTGCCGCCGCCGGCCGACAGCTTGATGTACTGGCCACGGCCGAGGAAGTTGCGCTCGGTGATCGAGCCTTCGATGGACGGGCCGGGCGTGTCGCCGCCGGTCGAATAGCCGGCGCCGACCGAGAACTCACCCGTCGACTTCTCGACCACGGTGACCACGAGCACGACCTGGTCAGGGGCAGAGCCCGGAACCGTCGAAATGTCCACGGACTGGAAATAATCGAGGTTTTCCAAGCGCTTCTTCGCGCGCTGGATGAGAACCTGGTTGAAGGCGTCGCCTTCGCTGACATCGAATTCGCGACGGATGACATAGTCGCGCGTGCGGTCGTTGCCGCGGATTTCGATGCGCTCGACATAGGCCTTGGTGCCCTGGTCGATGGTGTACACGACCGAAATGGTGTGGTTCTCGAAATTACGGTCGCCGCGCGGCGTCACCTGGGCGAAGGCATAGCCCGAGCCCGCGACCTTCTCGGTCAAGGCGACGATCGAATCCTCGACGTCCTTGGCGTTGTAGACGTCGCCCTTGTGGGTCTCGACCGCGGATTCCAGCGACTTCGAGTCAACCTCGGGAATGGTGCTTTCCACGCTGACGTCGCCGAACGTATAGCGATCGCCTTCCTGCACGGTGATGGTGACCGTGTATTTGTTGGTGGTATCGTCGAGCTCGCCGACGGCCGAGACGACCTGAAAGTCGGCATAGCCGTGATTGTAGTAGAAGCGGCGCAGCAGCTCCTGGTCGGCGCGCAGCTTGTCCTCGTCATAGACGTCGTCGCGCAGCACGAACGACAGCCACGACGAGCGCTTGGTGTTGATGACGTCCGACAGGCGGCGGCTGGAATAGGCGTGATTGCCAACGAAATTGATCGCCGCGATCTGGGTGCGACCGCCTTCGTTGATGTTGAAGACCACGTTCACGCGGTTGTCGCCGAGATCCATGATCTGCGTGGTCACCGCGGCGTCGTCGCGGCCAATGCGCTTGTAGGCGGCTTTGACCGACTCGACATCGGCATCGAGCGCCTGCTGCGAGAAGGTCGCGCGCGGCTTCAGCTGGATGGCGGCCTGGAGCGCGTTGTCCTTCAGCTTCTTGTTGCCCTGGAACAGGACCTGGTTGACGACCTTGTATTCCGAAACCTTGACGACCAGGCTCGAACCTACCTGGTTGATCTGAACGTCCGAGAACAGACCGGTGCCGAACAGCGCCTTGACGGCGTCGTCGATATCGGAGCTGGAGAAAGGCTTGCCCGGCTTGATCGAAATGTAATTGCGGATGGTTTCCGCATCGACCCGCTGGTTGCCGCTGACCTCGACACGCGAAATGACCGCGGCCTCGGCCACCGACGTGGCGGCGAACTGCACTGCGAGCGCGCCTGGCACGACCAGAGCGGCGGACAAAGCCGCCGCGGAAGCGGCGCTCAGAAACTTGGATGCTGCCTTCATCGGGCTTTTGTACCTTTTTCTCGTAGTCCCCACGGCGAGAAAACCGGACGTGCGGTATTTTCCCTTACCGTATTAACCGGATTTTCCCTACACGCAAGGCTCCCGGTTAATTTGTATTTACTTAACCGTACCGCGTGGCTTTCGCGTCACGCATATCCCCACGCATGGTAAACGGCATCTCAATATGACCTGGGCTGAAGCCAAATTTCTTCATGATTTCAGCACCCAAACAGATCGTTCCAAAACACGAAGCCCATGAAGCCGAGCACCAGGAACAACCCGGCCCGGTAGGCCATCTCCATCATTCGTTCCGAAACGGGCCGCCGTATGATGGCCTCCACGCCGTAGAACAAGAGGTGGCCGCCGTCGAGAGGGGGAATCGGCAGGAGATTGAGAAATCCTATCCCGACTGACAGAAATGCAACAAGCTGCACCAGCCACTCGAAGCCGAGCTTGGCTGCCTGACCCGACATCTTCGCGATCTTGATCGGACCGCCCAGCTGGCATTTGTCCTCGCGTCCAAGCGCAAAACGTTGCAGGAACTGGCCGGTGCGCTCGATCACATGCCCGGTTTCCTCCACCGCCGCCACCACGGCGCCGGCCGGCGTATAGGAGATCAGGCGCGGCTGGCCGAGCTCGGCGTTGTTGACGACGCCGATCACCGCGACCTTGATCTTGTTGCCCAGCGCATCCTGCTGCTCCATCGGCTCCGGCGTGGCCGTAACGTCGATTTCCTTGCCGTCGCGCAGCATGGTGAAGGCGATGGCGTCGCCCGCCCGGCCCGAAACCAGCCGCTGCACGTCGGCGAAGGTCTCCACCTTGCTGCCGTCGACTTTGACGAATCGGTCGCCTGGCTGGATTCCAGCCTTTTCCGCTGGGCTGCCCTTGGTGACTTCGGCGACTGTCGGCTCCAGGACCGGACGGCCATAAAGCGAAAACAGCACCGCGAACACGGCGATCGTCAGCAGGAAATTGAACAGCGGCCCCGCAACGACGGTAGCGGCGCGCTTCCAGATGGGTTGCGTGTGGAAGGCGACCTCGCGCTCGGCTTCCGTCAGCGATTCGAGCTCTTCCGTGTTCGGCTGGCTCGATGTCGCGTTCATGTCGCCGACAAATTTGACATAGCCGCCAAGCGGAATGGCGCAGAGCTTCCAGCGCGTGCCGCGGCGGTCGTAGAAACCGAAGATCTCAGGGCCGAAGCCGATGGAAAAAGCCTTCACGCCGATGCCGCACCAGCGGCCGATCAGATAGTGGCCCATCTCATGGACGAACACGACCACGGTCAGCACGAACAGGAACGGCACCAGCGTGCCAAGGACGAAGCCTTGTGCGCTGAAGACCGCGTGAAAGATGTCGTTCAAGTCATGCCCTCAAATTCGCCCGCACGCGACACTCCGCCGCGACTGTGGCATCAATCCGGGCGAATCCGTGGCGCGCGCCATTTTTCGCCTGACTGCTGCGTCGTTCAGTTCGGAAACAGCCCCAGTGCCGGATGCTCGGCGCCCGCCGCGATCCAGCCCAAGACGTACAGCGCGAACGCGGCCGCGACAAGCCCGTCCACCCTGTCCATGACGCCGCCATGGCCGGGAATGAGATTGCTGGAATCCTTGGCGCCGTGCCGGCGCTTGACCCATGATTCGAACAGATCGCCGATCTGCGAAACGATCGAAAGCGTCAGGGCGACGAGGCCAAGCTGGACGAGATTGCCGGCCCCGGCCGCAACCGCCAGCAGCAAGCCGGCGACAACGCCGCCGGCCGCGCCGCCCAGCGCGCCGCTCTGCGTCTTGCCGGGCGAGATCGACGGCGCGAGCTTCGGGCCGCCGACCGCGCGGCCGACGAAATAGGCCGCAATGTCGGTCGCCCAGACCACGGCGAACAGGAAGAGAATCGCAATCAGTCCGGAATGATTGTCGTCACGGACATAGGCGAGCGAAAAGCCGGAAAGAGCCGCATAGGCCAGTCCAGGGGCTTCCCACGGCGCAGGCCCTCCCACGCGGGCGGCAATGGCCGCGACCGCCACAAGGATCGCCACAAGCAAGAGCAGCCACAAAGCCGGCACGCCGGCGATCAGCGCGCCGATGAAAACCAGAATCAGCGCTTCCGGCAGGAAGCCGAGAGCCGCCCCGCTCGCGGGACGCGCCATGCGAGTCCATTCATAGAAGATCAGCGCCGCTATTCCCGCGCAGAACAGCCGAAACGGCAATCCGCCGAGCCAGGTGAGCGCAAGCGTCAGCACCGCCATCACGATTGCCGAGATGACGCGCTGCTTGAGATTGCTCATGCGTGGCGGCGCCTAAAGCGCGACGTCGCGGGCGGCAAGCCCGCCGAAGCGTCGTTCTCGGCCGGCAAAGTCGCGCAAGGCGTCGGCCAGGTGCTCACGGCTGAAGTCCGGCCAATAGCAAGGTAGGAAGATGAGCTCGCTATAGGCAGCCTGCCAGAGAAGGAAGTTCGACAGCCTGAGCTCGCCGCTGGTTCGGATCACCAGCTCGGGATCGGGAATGCCCTTTGTGTCGAGCGACGCGGCAAAACTTTCCGCCGTGATCGCGTCGCTCGCCATGTCGCCGCGCGCGACGGCATCCGCCAGCCTGCGCGCCGTGCGCACGATCTCGTCGCGGCCGCCATAGTTGAAGGCGATCACCAGCGTCAGCGATTCGTTGCCGGCGGTCAGCGATTCGGCCTCCTGCAACAGCCCCCTGATATCGGGCTGCAGCCCCTCTTTGTCGCCGATCACCCTCACCCGCACGCCGTTCTGATGCAGTTCCGCGAGATCGCGACGGATGAACAGCTTCAAAAGCCCCATGAGGTCGCTGACCTCGGATTTCGGCCGCGACCAGTTCTCCGAGGAAAAGGCGTAGACGGTCAGGTAGGATATGCCGAGCCCGGGCGCGGCGCGGACCGTCTTGCGCAGGGCCTCGACGCCGGCGCGGTGCCCGGCAAGGCGCGGCAGGCCGCGCGCCTTGGCCCAGCGTCCGTTTCCGTCCATGATGATGGCGACATGCGCGGGCGTTGCCATGGTCTCGCTTTCGGGCCGGAAAACCCGACCCTAAACCTGCATGATTTCAGCTTCCTTATCGGAAAGCAGGTGATCGATGGTGCTGATCGTCTCGTCGGTCAGCTTCTGCACCTGGTCGGAGCGCTTGCGCTGATCGTCCTCGCTGATGGTGCCGTCCTTCTCCGCCTTCTTGAGAAAATCCATGCCGTCGCGCCGCACATGGCGCGCCGCGACGCGGGCGTTCTCGGCGTAGCCATGCGAAATCTTGACCAGTTCCTTGCGGCGCTGCTCGTTGAGCTCCGGCAGCGGAATCCTGAGATTGGTGCCGTCGACGATCGGGTTGAAGCCCAGATTGGCTTCGCGGATGGCGCGGTCGACGGCGCTGACCATCGATTTGTCCCAGACCGAGACCGAAATCATGCGCGGCTCCGGCACCGTCACATTGGCCACCTGGTTGATCGGCATCGTCGTGCCGTAGGCCTGGACCTGGACGGCATCGAGCAGGTTGCTGGACGCGCGGCCGGTGCGCAGCGAGGCCAGATCGTGCTTGAAGGCGGCGATCGCCCCGTCCATGCGTCGCTTCAGGTCTTCGAACTCGCCACTCATGATCATCTCCTCGACCCGTTCGCCGGGTTCACTGCTTGTGCCGTCGTCCCGTCCGCGGTTCCGTCTGACGGATCCCGGCCTCGGTTATTTGTCCGCGACGACCGTGCAATGGCCGCCGCCCCTCAGAATATCGCCGAAACCACCTTTTTCGTGGATCGAATAGACGATTATCGGAATGTTGTTTTCACGCGCAAGTGCAATCGCGGCGGTATCCATGATCGCAAGCCCGCGTTTGATGACTTCCGCGTGGCTGATGCGGTCGAAACGGACCGCGTTCGGGTCCTTCTTGGGATCGGCCGAATAGACCCCGTCGACCTGCGTGCCCTTGAACAGCGCATCGGCGCCGATCTCGGCGGCGCGAAGGGCCGCGGCCGAATCGGTGGTGAAGAACGGATTGCCGGTGCCGCCGGCGAAGATGACGACCTTGCCCTGGTTCATATAGGCGGTTGCCTGGCGCTGCGAAAAGCTCTCGCAAAGTTCCGGCATGGCGATCGCCGAAAGCACGACGGCGTCGACGCCGATCTTGTTGAGCGAGGTGCGCAGCGCCAGCGAATTGATGACGGTGGCGAGCATGCCCATGTGATCGCCGGTGACGCGGTCGCCGCCCTTCGAGGCCACGGCGACGCCGCGGAAGATGTTGCCGCCGCCGATGACGACGCCCACTTCGACGCCCAGCGCGCGCGCCTCGGCGATGTCGGCGGCGATGCGGTCGACCACGGAGACGTCGATGCCGAAATGCTGCTCGCCCATCAACGCTTCGCCGGAAGCTTTCAGCACGACACGTCGATAGAGGGGCTTCACCGTCATCTGGATCCTCGAATATCTCGGCGCGGCAATTTTGGAGGCAAAACCGCCCCCGCTTCATCCGGCGATGCTGTCATGACGGGTTGACCCGATACACGAAGGGCGCGGCGATGTCACGCCGCGCCCTCGTGCAAAATCCCAGGCTTTTTCGGTCAGTTGCTGCCTTTTGATCAGTTGCCGCCTCTTCAGTTGCTTGAGATGCTGACCGCCTCGCCTTCGATCATGACCGCGGGCGAATAACCGGCCGGCTTGTCGCCAGTCACGGCCCCGCCGGTCACTCGGACCTGGATTTCCGAGCCGAAATAGGAATGCGGGAACGGCGCGGGCGTGGCGCTGACCTTTTCCAGCCGCGCGCGAAGTTCTGCAGGAATCGAAAAGTCGAGCGCGCCGAGATTATCCTCGAGCTGCGCAAGCTTCGTCGCTCCGAGGATGACGGAAGCGATGCCCGGCTGCGTCGCCGCCCAGTTGAGCGCGACTTGAGCCATGCTGCGGCCGAGCTCGGCGGCCACCGTTTCGAGTTCGGCCACGATCGCCCAGTTGCGTTCGCTGAATTTCTGGAAACTCGGATGGGTGGTGTTGCGAAAACCGTCAAGCCGTCCGGCATTGCCCGCTTGTGTCGGACGGTATTTGCCGCTGAGCAGCCCGCTCGCCATTGGGCTCCACACCATGATGCCGGCGCCGTGATGCATGGCGAAGGGCACGAATTCGCGTTCGATGTCGCGTTGGGCGAGCGAATATTCGAGCTGCAGGGCGCAGATCGGCTCATAGCCGCGCAGTTCGGCGATGGCCTGCGCCCGACCGGCATACCAGCCCGGCACGTTTGACAGGCCGATGTGGCGCACCTTGCCCGCACGCACCAGGTCGTCCAGCGTGCGCAGGACTTCCTCGGCCGGCGTCAGCCTGTCCCACACATGCAGGAGATAAAGGTCGATATACGCGGTCCCGAGCCGTTTCAGCGAGGCGTCCACGGCGCGCAAGATGTTCTTGCGGCCATTGCCACCTGCATTCGGATTGCCGGGATCCGAATTCATGGTGAATTTGGTGGCAATCACGGCCTTGTCGCGCAGGCCGCGCTCGGCGACGAACTCGCCGAGCCAGGTCTCGGCGGTGCCGCCTGTATAGAGGTCGGCCGTATCGAAGAAATTGCCGCCCGCCTCGACATAGGCGTCGAACATGGCGCGGGCAGTATCCTTGTCAGCGCCCCAGCCCAATTCGGTGCCGAAGGTCATCGTGCCCAGCGCCAGCCGGCTCACTCTCAGGCCGCTGTTGCCGAGCGTGTAATAGGTCATTGTCATGGACGTCTCTCCAATTCGGGTCCGATTGACGGCGCGTTAGGAGCCGGGGGTCGCCTTGACCCAAGGATTGCCGCGCTCATGCGTCATCCGGAACGTGAAACCGTCGACCTTCCAGCCGGTGCCGGAACGCGTCAGGTGGTGCTCGTAGGTGCCCCAGACTTCCCAGAGCGGGTCGCCATTGCCTTCCATCCGGTTCCAGGCATAACCGTTGGAGCGGACCGTCGCCGCACCGGCGTCGAAGGACACCTGATGGTTGGTGCGCAGATGCAGGCTGGTCTTGCTGCCTTTGAGGTTGCCCGCCCAGGCGCCGATCAGGTCGTCCGAGGCGATGTTGGCCGCAGGCTGTCCAGACAGAGTGCTGAAGTCTGCGGTCACTCGATCCGCAAAGTAGCTGCGGGCAAGCGTCCAGTCCTGCGCGTCGACGGCACGGTCGATGGCATCGGCAATGCGGATGACGGCGCGCTCATCGGCGAGCGCCCGCCAGTCGGACGGTTCTGCCCCGCCGGCGTCGATCGGGGCCAGCGCCATGCCTGCCGCGAAAGTGATGTGCCTCAACGCATTCATCTTTTTTCTCCCTTGTGCATCAGCCCGCCGCCGACATCTGGCGACAATGTGGACCGGCGCGCCAGCAACGATAAGATTGCATTGTTCGCATGGACCATGCGATATCGTTCATGAATGGATCGCGACCTGCTTAGCCATCTTCCGGTCATCGTCGCTGTCGCGCGACGCGGCGGCTTTGCGCTTGCCGCGGCCGAGCTCGGCATGAGCGCTTCGGCGGTGAGCCACGCGGTGCGGCTGGTGGAAGAGCGCATCGGCCAACCGCTGTTTGCGCGCACGACACGCAGCGTCTCGCTGACCGAGGCAGGCAAGGCGCTGGTGGAGACGGCGGCCCCCGCCCTGCAGGACATCGCCGAGCGGATGGACCGCATCCGCGGCGTGAAGGGAAGGCCGGCCGGCCTGCTCAGGATCAACGCCTCCAACATAGCGATCCCCCTGGCGGTGACGCCGGTGGTCGCGGCCATGGCCGAACGCTATCCCGACGTGACGGTCGAGATCGTTGCCGACCAGGGACTTATCGATATCGTCGGCGAAGGTTTCGACGCCGGCATCCGGTTGGGCGAGATGATCGCGCAGGACATGGTCACCGTCAGGATGACGCCCCCGTTCAAGGCCGTGATCGTCGCCTCTCCCGCCTATGTCGGCAAGCACGGCCGTCCACGCGACGTGGCCGATCTCGCCAATCACAACTGCGTCGGCTACCGGCTGGTCCGATCGGGCGCGCTTTACCGCTGGGATTTGAACGACAGCGGCAAGGATGTCGTCGTCGAAACGCGCGGCACGGCCATCGTCACGGATTCGCTTGGCGCCATCGATCTGGCGCTGGCCGGCCTCGGGCTCGCCTACGTCTTCGAGCCGCTGGTGCGCGCCGACTTGGCGGCCGGCCGTCTCGTCCAGTTGCTGCCGCGGACGGCGATCGAGGAGCCCGGTCTTTTCCTTTACTTTCCGCGTCGCGCATCGATGGCACCGAAGCTCAGGGCCTTTATCGACACCGCACAAGAAATCGGCCGAGCATCCATGCGGACACCCGGCCGAGTTGCCTGAGCTCGTGAGCTCTTCACCTTAAGGGAAACGCCGAGCGCTCCCCTCGGATCGGAGCTATTTCTTGACCGCCGCCGCGACTTCCGCCGCGAAATCGGTCGTTTCCTTCTCGATGCCTTCGCCCAACGCGTAACGCAGATAGGCGGTGATCTTCGCCGGAGCGCCGATCTCCTTCTCGGCATCCTTCAACGCCTTCTCGACGGTGATGTCGGGATTGAGCACGAAGGCCTGCTTCAAAAGCACGACCTCTTCATAGAACTTGCGTAAGCGGCCCTCGACCATCTTCTCGATGATCGCTTCCGGCTTGCCCGACTGGCGCGCCTGATCGGAGAAGATCGCCTTCTCGCGCTCGACCAGCGCCGGGTCGACTTCCTCGGCGCTCAGCGCGACCGGGTTGCTGGCGGCGACATGCATCGCCACCTGGCGGGCAAAGGCGTTGGCCGCATGCTCGTTGCCGGTGGTCTCGATCGCGACCAGCACGCCGAGCTTGCCCAGCCCATCGGCAACCGCGTTGTGCACATAGGTCGCCACCGCGCCATGCGGCACGGTGAGCTTCGCCGAGCGGCGGAAATTGATATTCTCGCCGATGGTGCCGACCGCGTCCTTGACGGTCTCGGCGACAGTCTTGTCGGAGCCCGGATACTTGGCCGCGGCAACCGCCTCGGTCGCACCATAGGCGAGCGCGACCTTCGCGACATTGCGGACCAGTTCCTGGAACTGCTCGTTGCGGGCGACGAAATCGGTCTCGGAATTGACTTCGACAACCGCGGCCTCACGCACGCCCGCATCGACGCCGATCAGGCCCTCGGCGGCGGTGCGCCCGGCCTTCTTGTCGGCCTTCGAGATACCCTTCTTGCGCAGCCAGTCGACGGCCGCTTCCATGTCGCCGTTGGTTTCGTTCAACGCCGCCTTGCAGTCCATCATGCCCGCGCCGGTCAAGTCGCGGAGTTCTTTGACCTGTGCAGCCGAAATCGTCATTGTCGCCTCTTTGTTTCAAATGCGCCGACGCACCATCGGGACTCGATGATGCGCTCGGCAAAAGCGCTTTAGCGCGCCAATTTATTGGAAAGATGAAGGCCGGGACCCGGCCTTCCTTATTAAGCTTCCGGAGCTTGGGCAGCCGGAGTGTCGAGCGCGGGCTCGACCGGAGCCTCGGCCGAAGCGCCGATGTCGACGCCGAGCGCGCCCTGCTGGCGGGCGATGCCGTCGATGGCGGCCTTGGCGATCAGGTCGCAATAGAACTGGATGGCGCGGGCCGCGTCATCATTGCCGGGGATCGGGAAGTCGATCTTGTCCGGGTCGCAGTTCGAATCGATGATGGCCACGACTGGAATGCCCAGGCGCTTGGCCTCGAGGATCGCGATCGCTTCCTTGTTGGTGTCGATGACGAACATCAGGTCCGGCGTCGAGCCCATGTCCTTGATGCCGCCGAGAGCCTTGTTGAGCTTCTCGCGCTCGCGATCGAGGTTCAGGCGCTCTTTCTTGGTGAGGCCCTGGGCCTCGCCGGCGAGCGTCTCGTCGAGCTTGCGCAGGCGCTGGATCGAATTCGAGATCGTCTTCCAGTTGGTGAGCATGCCACCCAGCCAACGCGAGTTGACATAGTACTGGGCCGAACGCTGCGCAGCGTCGGCAACGATGTCGGACGCCTGGCGCTTGGTGCCGACGAACAGCACGCGGCCGCCCTTGGCGACAGTGTCGGACACCTGCTTCAGAGCCTGGTGCAGCAGCGGCACCGTCTGCGACAGGTCGATGATGTGAATGTTGTTGCGGGCGCCATAGATGTAAGGCGCCATCTTCGGGTTCCAGCGGTGGGTCTGGTGGCCGAAGTGAACGCCAGCTTCCAAAAGCTGGCGCATGCTGAAATCTGGCAGAGCCATTCTTTAGTTCCTTTCCGGTTGGCCTCCACGGACACAGGCATTTCGGACATATGTCCTGATGCCACCGGAGGTTTCAGCCGGATTTCTCCCGGGCAGACACCAAAGTCCGTGTGTGGAATGAGCGCGCATATAGAGGGGAAGTCTCATAAACGCAAGCCGGGAAAACGCCCTTACCTGCGGCGATCCGCCCAAATCTCAGCGTTTTACCTTGCCGTTCGGCACCCTGACGCGGCGAAAGATCGCGACGATTTCCTCGCGGCTGCATTCGATGGCGCCAAGCCGAACCGCGCGATCGCGCTCGAAGCCGGTGATGTCGTAATGCGGCGCCGACGTCTTGGGCGGCCCTTGATAGGAGGAAAGCTTGAGGCCGAGTTCGGTGGCGAAGCGATGCAGCTCGTCCGTGTCGTCGGCAAGGAGATGGCACCAGCGGTGGCCGGCCCATTTCCAGATCGCCGCGTCGACATAGACCGCCATCATGCTCGCCGCATTTGGTGAGCCTCACACATGGCGTTCGCAAGCCAGGCGTGCAAGCTGGGTCGGCTACCGTCGAAGCGCTGCTATTTCGACGCCGGGCAAGGCTTGGTCTGGTCGAACAACGACAGGTTCACCAGCTTGCCGGTCATCGAGAAGTCGCCATAGTCCATGACGAGGTCGCGAGTGATGCCGTTCTCGTGCAGCTTGAAGCTGATCCGGTACTCCGGCACCTCCTCGCCGCTTTTGTCGGTATCGTCGAAATAGGCAATGTCGACCGGCCAGTATTTGTCGGAGGCGAGCTTGGCCAGCGCCGGCGCTTCCGGATCCGTCTTTTCTGCGTCCGTCTTCTTGCCGACGATGACGGTGGTGGTCATCACCTTGTTGGCATCCTCTGAACCGTCGAACAGATTGGTCTGGTAGAAATTCTCGCCCTTCTCGGCCTTGCCGATCAGCTCGACCAGATGCTGGGTCGGAAACTGCGTCGCCGCGAGATCGAGGCTGCTCTTCTCCGGCTTGTCGATATCGACCTTCAGGCCCTTCGCTTCCCTGGTCGCCGTGCCCTTGACTTCCTTGTCGAGGTTCTGGTCGACAAAGGATTTCGTCACGAAGGAAAAGGTCTTGCCTTCGGCGTCCTCGAAAGTCGTCGTCTGCTGGTCGGTCAGCCTGGTGTTGTCGTTGGTGACGATCTGCGTGACGAAGCGGAACTTGACCGTATAACCTTCGCAGGCCGAGCCATTGAACTCGTAGACCATGCGGCCGGTGATGCCGGTAATGCCTGAACGGTCGGAGGCCTTGCTGAGCGTGAGATCGTAGACGGCGCGATGCGCCTGCAGCGCGGGCACCGCAAAGGCCGGCGCCATCGGAAGCGCCGCCGAAAAACAGGCGGCGGCGAGGAAAAGGCGCGTTGCGCGCATGCGTTACTCCGATCGTCGCGGCCGGGGGGCAGGCCGCAGGGAAAGATGGTCCAGCTTAAAAAAAGTCGTGGCGGAAGCGAGGCAAAAATAGCAATTTCGGCCCCGCCAACGCGGCGTCTTCCAGCAATAGGGAAAACCAATGAGCGAAACAATCGAAAAGCGGCTAAGCGATCTTGGCGTCACCCTTCCGGCCGCCGCCGCGCCCGCCGCCAACTACGTGCCCTATTGCCGCACCGGCAACACGCTGTTCACCGCCGGCCAGCTGCCGCTGAAGGACGGCAAGTTGCAGGCAAGCGGGTTGCTCGGCCGCGACATCGACACGGCCGCCGGCAAGGAAGGCGCAAAATTCTGCGCCATCAACATCCTGGCGCATGCCAAGGCAGCACTCGGCGACCTCGAAAAAATTAGCCGCCTGGTCAAGATCACCGTCTTCGTCGCCTCCGCGCCGGATTTCGTCGAACAGCATCTTGTCGCCAACGGCGCCTCCGACTTCCTGGTCGCGGTACTCGGCGAGCGCGGCAAGCACGCCCGTTCCGCCGTCGGCACCGCCTCGCTGCCGCTCAACGCCGCGGTCGAGATCGAAGCGATCTTCGAAGTCGAGTGAGGTTCAAGATGACCGATCTTTCCTGGCTGATCGCGCAGCCTGTCGCGCATCGCGGCTTCCACGACATGAACAAGACGCGCTGGGAAAACACGCTGTCGGCCTTCGCCGCGGCGGCCGAGCGCGGCTATGCCATCGAATGCGACGTGCATATCTCGTCGGACGGCGTCCCGGTCATCATCCATGACGGCGATCTGAAACGGCTGACCGGCCAGGACGGCTTCGTCTGGCAGCGCACCGCGGCCGAACTGGCGACGCTCAAGATCGGCGGCACCAAGGACCACGTGCCGACGCTCAAGGAAGCGCTCGACCTGATCGACGGCCGCGTGCCGCTGGTGGTCGAGCTGAAAGGCGTTCCTGGCCATGATGCCAGGCTGGTGGCGAGCGTCGGTCAGCTGCTCAAGCGCTACAAGGGCAAGGTGGCGATCATGTCGTTCGATCACTGGCTGATCCGCGACTTCGCCAAGGACGCGCCGGGTATCCCCGGCGGGCTGACCGCCTATGGCAGGGACAACCAGTTGATCGAGGCGCATTTCGCCATGCTCGCGCACGACCTCGCCTTCACCTCTTACGCCGCTGGCGACCTGCCCAACCCCTTCGTCAGCTTCGTGCGCGAAAAGCTGAAAATGCCGGTCATCACCTGGACCGTGCACGACCAGCCGGCGGTCGACCTCACCTTCAAATATGCCGATCAGATGACCTTCGAGGGTTTCGAACCCGATCTGGTCAAGGTCGCCTAGAGCCGGATGATTTCAGGTCAAACGACCTGAAATCTGATCGCCTCTAATCAATCTAAAGAGAGAGCATGATGTCGTCCGAAAACCGCTTGACACTTTTCGGCATCATGCTCTCGGGAATGCCCGAAACGTGACTTGTAGCAGCCCTGAGGACGCTTAAATAAGCCCCATGGATCAGGGCGACGACGACGATGGACGGGCAGCGAACGCGGATTACGCGATCCGCGTCGCGGCGGGTATCGGCGCCTTCACCTGCGTGGAGTGGGACGGCTTTGCCGGAACCACGCGCGGCGACAAAGAAAACGGCTACAACCCGCTGGTTTCATTCGCTTTTCTAAGCGCATTGGAAGATTCTGGATGCGCCGTCCGGCGCACCGGCTGGCAGGGCCATCACCTGCGGTTGGAAACGGCGCAAGGCAGGCTTCTCGGCGCCGTCCCCTGTTATCTCAAATCGCACAGCCAGGGCGAATATGTCTTCGACCATGGCTGGTCGGACGCCTTCGAGCGCGCCGGTGGCCGCTACTATCCCAAACTGCAATGCTCGGTGCCGTTCACGCCGGTCACCGGCCCTCGCCTTCTGGTCGGCAAAGGCGAGAATGAAGGTGCCGTGAGAGCCGGACTGGCGGAAGGCCTGAAACTCGTGACCGACAAGCTCGGCGTCTCTTCCGCGCATGTCACCTTCGCCAACGAGCCTGATGTCGCGACGCTGGAAGCGGCGGGCTTCCTGCATCGCACCGACCAGCAGTTCCATTTCTTCAACGAAGGCTTTTCGAACTATGATGACTTCCTCGCCACGCTTGCCTCGCGCAAGCGCAAGGCGATGAAGAAGGAGCGTCGTGAGGCGCTTGCCGACGGCATCTCGATCGATTGGTTGACCGGCAAGGACATCACCGAAAGCGCCTGGGACGATTTCTTCGCCTTCTACACGGATACCGGCGGCAGGAAATGGGGCCGGCCCTATCTCAACCGGCAGTTCTTCTCCCTGATCGGCGAGCGCATGGCCGATGACATTCTTCTGGTGATGGCCAAGCGCAACGGCCGCTACATTGCCGGCGCCATCAACTTCATCGGTTCCGACGCGCTTTATGGGCGCAACTGGGGCTGCATCGAGGACCACCCCTTCCTGCATTTCGAGGTCTGCTATCATCAGGCAATCGACTTCGCCATCGAGCGCAAGCTCAAGGTGGTGGAGGCCGGCGCGCAGGGCGAACACAAGCTGGCGCGCGGCTACCGGCCCGTGACCATGCATTCGGCGCACTACATTTCGCATCCCGGTCTGCGCAATGCCGTCGCCGACTATCTTAGGCGGGAGCGGCGCGAAGTCGAGCGCATGGGCGAGTATCTCGAAGAGCACACGCCCTTCCGCAAGGACCTCGCAGAATAAGGTCTAGCGGTCAGTGCGGCTTTCGGGCGGCGATCGGAACCAGGAACGAAAAGCAGGCGACCAGGAACAGCACCGCGCCGGCAAGCGCCAGCAAATCGCCCGCGCGCCATGCCGCGGCGATGAAAAACAGCGCCGACACGATGAACAGCAGCCAACCGGCGACGATCCACTTCATGATTGCTCCGTCCTAGATTGCCGCATCAGACGACAAATGTCGGTTCTCAAGCAATAGCAGAGCCTGCCGTCGACAGCTGCCTATAATATTGGCCAAGCAACGAAGCCGGCTCAACGCCTGCTGTTTACCGGATTGGTGGAATCCGCTAAGTCATCGCCAGGGGCATTGGTGCGCGAGCACCTTGGGGTTGGCATGCTGTTTTGGGCATCTTGGGGCGTCGGGCAATGGCTCGGTGTGGCGGGGCTTGCGGCCGCGCTGCTGTTGACCGTCCGGCTCGAAGGCAAGCCGGGAACCTGGCCTCTCGGCTTTTCCACCTTCTTCCTTCTCTTTGCTTTCCTGCACCTGGTTTTTCCAGGCGCGATCGTCGCGCTCTGGATGACGCTCATGCTGACGGCCATCATCGGCATCGCCTCGAAGCTGAAATACCGCTATCTCGGCTTCAATCTTCTGGCCGGAGATCTCTACCATCTGGCCGCGAGCAGTTGGCGCAGCGTCTTTGTCGACAATGCCCGAATGGCGATCCCGGCTCTCTTCGCCGGAGCGGCGATCGCTGCGGTCGCCATGCTTGTCGACATAACTCTGGTGGAACAGGCGACGTCGCTCTCGCTGCGCCTCGCGATTTTCGCCCTAGCCGTGCTGATCTACGTGGCAGTCTATCGGTTGAGCGGCGGAGCGCCTCGTTTCCGCTTCGACCTGCTCACCAGGGATCGCGCGCATCTCTCCGCCTTCGTGGCGTCGTGGCTCGGCGCGGGACCTTCGCAACGGCCGGGCTTCGTTGACATCGCTCACGATCCGCTGCCGTTTCTGCCGCCTGTGCCGGCTAAGCGGGATAACGGCGAGGCTCGACCGCACATCTTCATGGTCCTGCACGAATCGACATTTGATCCGAGGCACCATGGCGTGCCGATCAACCGTGCTTTCGAGCAATTCTTCTCGCCCGCAAACGGTCTGTCTGGGGCTTTGCATGTCGATGTTTTCGGCGGCAGCACGCTGCAGACCGAATTCTCGGTGCTGACCGGCCTGTCCTCGCTTTCCTTCGGCAACGACAGCCGCTTCGTCTTTCATCTGCTGGCTGGGCGGGTGCGCCACTCATTGCCCTCGGTGCTTTCAGGCATGGGGTACCATGTGTCGCATGTGAGCTGCGATCGTCCCAACTTCGTCAATTGCGATCGCTTCTATAAATCGATCGGGTTCGAGGAGGTCGCCTATGCCGCGACCTTGCCGCCGCCCTTCGATCTGGAGCGCTGGCGTCGCGAGCGCCATGACGAACAGCTTTACAGCCATGCTCTGAACCGGATTGCGGACCGCTTGGGAAGCGAGAGGCCCTGTTTCCTCTCGATAATGACGCTGATGAACCACGGCGATCACCGTCGCCGCATCTTTCCGCCCGAGCTTCAGGCC
Source organism: Mesorhizobium sp. B3-1-6 (assembly GCF_006439555.1). Lineage (NCBI taxonomy): Bacteria > Pseudomonadati > Pseudomonadota > Alphaproteobacteria > Hyphomicrobiales > Phyllobacteriaceae > Mesorhizobium > Mesorhizobium sp. B3-1-6. The sequence goes on from NZ_VFTM01000005.1 coordinate 100,300, forward strand.
GATATCCGCCGTGAAGCCGTCGCGCTGAGCGGCAATGAGAATTACGGCGAATATGCCGTGCGGCTGGCAGAAAGCGTCGAGGCCTATGCCGCGTTTCGCGGACAACTCGAAACCGCGCTGAATGGCCGGCCAGCCATCGTCGTGCGTTATGGCGATCACCAGCCGTCATTCACAGCCGCCCTCACCGGCCTGCCGCCTTCCGACAGAGCCTTGCACAAGACCTTCTACGCGATCGAGGCGATCAACAGCGCTTTGCCCGCCGATCTGGCCGCTCCTGCCATGCTCGACGCGGCATTCCTGTCGACATTGACCATGTCCGCCGCGCGTCTGCCGCTCGATCCGGTATTCGCGACCAGGACGGCCCTTCTGGCTGACTGTGCCGCTCGCTATTTCGCAAGCGAGTCCGTGCGCAAGAAGCGCTTCCACCGGGCTCTTGTCGAAGCGGGCATGGTCGATCTCGCCTGAGCGCCTTGCCGCCCATCGGCGGCTTCGCTACACCGGACGGCGAATGCAATTGGGAGTGTCACCCCATGGCCGAAGCCTATGATCCCGGCAACATCTTCGCGAAAATCCTGCGCGGCGAGATTCCCTCGCACCGCGTCTACGAGGACGACGCGGTCGTCGCCTTCATGGATGTGATGCCGCAAGGCATGGGCCACACGCTGGTGGTGCCCAAGGCGCCGTCGCGCAACATGCTCGACGCCGATCCGGCAACGCTCGGCCCATTATTCGGCGTGGCGCAGAAAGTTGCGGTCGCGGTGAAAAAGGCCTTCAACGCCGACGGCGTCACCTTGATGCAGTTCAACGAACCGGCCTCCGGGCAGACCGTCTATCATCTCCATGTCCATGTCGTTCCGCGCTTCGAGGGCGTACCGTTGAAGCCGCATTCGGGCCAGATGGAGAAGCCGGAGGTGCTGGCCGAGAACGCCGGCAAGATCCGGGCAGCGCTGGGAAGCTGAACGGACCGGCGCTCAGGCGGTCGGCAAATTCGCCAATGTGTGGAAAGCCATTGGCGCTGGTCCCGCGATGAGCCTCTCGCGGATCGACCCCGCGCATGCCCGCGGGCTGAGCAACGACGTATCGACTTCCAGGTCGTAGAGGCCGGGCTTGTGCACCTCTTCCTGCCAGCGGCGGACGGGCAGCGGCATGGGATCGTCGTCCGTTCCAATGACATATGGTGTACCGGCCCCACCTGCTGCGCGCCTTCGCAACACCTCGTCGATCGGGCAGCGGACGCCGACGAGCAGCACCGGCAGGCCGGCCAGGCGTCGCGCACAATGGGGAAGGATGTTCAGCGATCTGGAATAGGCGTCGTGATGACCGATATCGACGACGACATTGAGTCCCAGCCGGCTGTGAGCGGCGATCGAAACGTAAAGCGCGGCGTAAAGCAGCGGCACGAAAGCCTCGATGTCGGGGCGTTCGCCACCGGGACGCAGGCCGATACCCGGGCGCAGCCGCGGCGGCGTGGCTTGGGCGCAGGCGTCGACGCCGAGATTGATCCACACACCCTCGAATGTCTCCTGGATCGCCGCGGCGATGCTCGATTTTCCCGAGCGCGGCGCGCCGTTGAGGATGATGATCTGTCCGGCTTCCAAGCGGTGCTCCTTTCAACGAAAAAGGCCCCGTTTCCGGGGCCTTTGTATTTCAAGCGAGGGCTTGTCAGCCCTTGCGCGGCAGTTGCGGCACAAGGCTGCGCTTGTTGCCGTCCTTGCCTTTCGGCTCCTGCTTCTGCGCCACCGCCTTCTTGGGCGCAGGCTTCTTGGCGACCGCCTTTTTCGGCTTCGGCGCGTCTTCCGGCTCTTCCTTCTTCGGCTGCACCGGCGACTCGTCGGCGAGTGATTCGAGCTTCAGGCCGGACTCGCCGGTTTCCTTCTTCTCGACGGTGACGCGCACCGTGCCGCCCTTCTTGAGCTTGCCGAACAGCACCTCGTCGGCCAGGGGCTTCTTGATGTGCTCCTGGATGACGCGGCCGAGCGGACGCGCGCCCATGCGCTCGTCGTAACCCTTGTCGGCCAGCCAGGCGATCGCGTCCGGCGACAGGTCGAAGGTAACGCCACGCTCGGACAGCTGCGCCTCGAGCTGCATGACGAACTTCTGCACCACCTGATGGATGACCGGCACCGGCAACGAGCCGAACGGGATGATAGCGTCCAGACGGTTGCGGAACTCCGGCGTGAACAGCCGGTTGATCGCTTCGACGTCGTCGCCTTCGCGCTTGGTCGAGCCGAAGCCGATCGCCGCGCGCTGCGCATCCGACGCGCCCGCATTGGTGGTCATGATCAGGATCACATTGCGGAAGTCGATCTGCTTGCCGTTGTGGTCGGTCAGCTTGCCGTGGTCCATCACCTGCAGCAGGATGTTGAACAGGTCCGGATGCGCCTTCTCGACCTCGTCAAGCAGCAGCACGCAGTGCGGATGCTGGTCGACGCCGTCGGTCAGCAAGCCGCCCTGGTCGAAGCCGACATAGCCGGGAGGCGCGCCGATCAGCCGCGAGACGGTGTGGCGTTCCATATATTCCGACATGTCGAAGCGGATCAGCTCGACGCCAAGCGAGGCGGCAAGCTGCTTGGCCACTTCCGTCTTGCCGACGCCGGTTGGCCCTGAGAACAGATAGGAGCCGATTGGCTTCTCCGGTTCGCGCAGGCCGGCGCGCGCCAGCTTGATCGCCGAGGTCAGCGCGGTGATGGCCGTATCCTGGCCGTAGACGACGCGCTTCAGCTCGATATCGAGGCCCTGCAGCACCTTCTCGTCATCGGCCGAGACGGTCTTCGGCGGGATGCGCGCCATGGTGGCGATCGTCGCCTCGATCTCCCTGATGCCGATCGTCTTCTTGCGCTTGGCTTCCGGCACCAGCATCTGCGAGGCGCCGGTCTCGTCGATCACGTCGATCGCCTTGTCCGGCAGCTTGCGGTCGTTGATGTAGCGCGCCGACAGCTCGACCGAGGCCTTGATGGCTTCGCTCGTGTAGCGGACCTTGTGGAACTCCTCGAAATAGGGTTTCAGGCCCTTCATGATCTCGATGGCGTCCTCGATGGTCGGCTCGTTGACGTCGATCTTCTGGAAGCGCCGCACCAGCGCGCGGTCCTTCTCGAAGAACTGGCGGAACTCCTTGTAGGTGGTCGAGCCGATGCAGCGGATGGCGCCGGACGACAGCGCCGGCTTCAGAAGGTTCGATGCATCCATGGCGCCGCCCGAAGTGGCGCCCGCCCCGATCACCGTGTGGATCTCGTCGATGAACAGCACAGCGCCCGGATAATCCTCGAGCTCCTTGACGACCTGCTTCAGCCGCTCCTCGAAGTCGCCGCGATAGCGGGTGCCGGCCAAGAGCGTGCCCATGTCGAGCGCGAAAATGGTGGCGTCCTGCAGCACTTCAGGCACGTCGCCTTCGACGATGCGCTTGGCGAGGCCTTCGGCGATCGCCGTCTTGCCGACGCCGGGGTCGCCGACATAGAGCGGGTTGTTCTTGGAACGGCGGCACAGCACCTGGATGGTGCGGTTGATCTCGCTGTCGCGGCCGATCAGCGGGTCGATCTTGCCGGCCCGCGCCTTGTTGTTGAGATTGACGCAGTAGGCCGTCAGCGCGTCCTGCTGCTTCTTCTTGCCGCCCTCTTCCTGCGGCTCGGCGCCATTCTGGCCGCCCTGCTCGTCCTCGGCGCCGCGCGGCGTGCGCGACTCCGAAGCGCCCGGGCGCTTGGCAATGCCATGCGAGATGTAATTGACCGCGTCGTAGCGGGTCATCTGCTGTTCCTGCAGGAAATAGGCGGCGTGGCTCTCGCGCTCGGCGAAGATGGCGACGAGCACGTTGGCGCCGGACACTTCCTCGCGGCCGGACGACTGCACATGGATCACAGCGCGCTGGATGACGCGCTGGAAACCTGCCGTCGGCTTCGAATCCTCGTCGTAACCGGTGACGAGGTTGTCGAGCTCGGTGTCGATATAGGTGAGAACCGTATGCTTGAGCTCGTCGAGATCAACGTTGCAGGCACGCATGACGGCGGCCGCCTCGGTGTCGTCGATCAGGGCGAGCAGCAAATGTTCGAGCGTCGCATACTCATGATGCCGCTCGTTGGCGAATGTCAGCGCCTGATGTAGCGCCTTTTCCAGGCCTTGGGAGAAAGCCGGCATGTTACCTCACTTCTTCTCCATCACGCATTGCAGCGGATGCTGATTCTGTCGGGCGAAATCCATGACCTGGGACACTTTGGTCTCGGCCACCTCGAATGTGTAGACACCGCACTCGCCCACTCCATGATTGTGAACATGAAGCATGATGCGTGTGGCGGCCTCGCGGTCCTTTTGGAAAAACCGCTCCAGGACGTGAACGACGAACTCCATCGGCGTGTAGTCGTCGTTCAGAATGAGGACCCGGTAGAGACTGGGCTTCTTGGTCTTGGTTTTGGTGCGCGTGATGACAGCGGTGCCGCGACCGGGATCGTTGCGGTCTCCGTCACTTTGCATTCGCACCACGCCTGCCGTGGCAGTCAAACCGATCGTCACGTAGTCCAGCCTTTTCGAATCCTCATGCGAGTTCAACATGTAGGTTCTCGATGAACGATTTTAAGCCCTTCTGTTTAGCTGACAATATGGCTAGGTGGGCAAACCTCGCCGAATTTCTCAATCGTGAATGCGGTTAATGTGCATCGAGTTGCGCTCGCGCATGAAAAAACCCGGCCGCGTTTCCGCGACCGGGCCTTTCCGACTGGCCGGCTGGCCTTGTCGGGTGTGATTGGGCGAAATTACTTCGCCTTGGCGACCACCGATTCGAAGGGCTTGTAAGCTTCCTTGGCGAGTTCGGCATAGAGATTGCCGATCTTGCTGGCCTCGGCCACGAAGCTCTCATAGCTCTGCTTGGCGTAATCGGTCTGGATCTCGACGGCCTTCTCGATCGACTTGGCCGCGAACAGCTTCTCGAAGGCGGCGCTGCCGGCTTCGAAGCTCTTCTTGGTGTATTCGCCGGCTTCGGTGGCGATCGCCTGCGCGCCCTTGCTGAGCGAGGCAAAGCTCTTCAGCCCGGTGTCGGCAAATTCCTTGCCGTATTTCGTGAAGTCCTCATAGGTCTGGGTCATTTCATGCTTCCCTTTGGTTGAAACGCCCTTTTTGGCCCCGGGCGCCCTTGTGCAATGCACCTCAATATATTGTGCGATGCACAAAAGTCAAGAATCCCTTGGGTAAGCAGGGGTCCAGCGCCGGCGGCCGGTAAAATTCGATTAAAGAGAAGCTCGATTTGCCGAAAAATGGTGAACGCTGCGGTTACCATAAACGGATTGGTAACGCTGGGCGCGATAGCTTGGCCGGAAGCGAGGCAGGCACTCCCTTTGCCGCCTCCGGGGCAACGAAAATTCAGGGTAAGTAACGGTGCGTCAGGCGTTGTCGGGCTTCGTCTCCAAATCTTCTCTCTCCTTCAAGGCAATCATGGTTGCCGCGCTCGCGGTGACGATTGTCGCCGCCGATGTCGCTTCGGCTCTTGCGGCAAGGTCCGCGGCCATCGTCGTCGACGCCAAGACCGGCAAGGTGCTTTATTCGGCCGATGCCAATGGCCGTCGCTATCCGGCTTCGCTCACCAAGATGATGACGCTCTATTTGACTTTCGAGGCGTTGGCGAAAGGCAGGATCAGCAAGAACACGCCGGTTCCGTTTTCCGCGCATGCCTCCGCCGAGGCACCGACCAAGCTCGGCGTTCGGCCCGGCGGCTCGGTTCCGGTCGAGACCGCTATTCTGTCGATCGTAACGAAATCGGCGAATGACTCGGCAACCGCGCTTGGCGAAATGCTCGGCGGCAGCGAAGACAATTTCGCCCGCATGATGACGGCCAAGGCGCGCCAGCTCGGCATGAACGGCACCGTTTTCCGCAACGCTAACGGCTTGCCCGATCCCGGCCAGTTCACCACGGCGCACGACATGGCCATGCTTGGCATCGCGCTGCGTGAGCACTACCCGCAATATTACGGCTATTTCTCGCAGCGCTCGTTCCTGTATGGCCGCCAGCGCATCAACGGCCACAACCGCCTGCTTGGCCGCATCAGGGGCGTCGACGGCATCAAGACCGGCTACACCCGCGCCTCGGGTTACAACCTCGTCTCCTCCGTGGCCGATGGCGATCGCCGCCTCGTCGCGGTGGTGATGGGCGGCGCTTCCGGGCGCAGCCGCGACAACCAGATGGCCGCGCTGATCAACACCTATCTGCCGCGCGCTTCGACGCGCGGCGGTGGCGATCTCATCGCCAAAGGCGGCGACAATACGATCAAGACCTTGGCCAAGGTCTTCTTGCCCAAGCATGACGCGCCCACTCCGGACGCCAAGCCGGCAACGGATGACACTGTCGTTGCCTCAGCCGACGAAGACGTCCAGGACGACGCCCAGCAGATCGCCGAGGAGACGAAGCCCGTCATCAAGGTCAAGAAGGTGAAGACGGTTGCCGTCGCCGCCATGGCGCCTGCCCCTGAATCCCAAGAGACTTCGCCCCAGGTCGTCACCGCCTATGCCGAACCCGCGCCGGCCGCGCCCGCGATCGATCCGGTCAAGACGTCGTCGGTGCCGTCCGGCTGGGTGGTTCAGGTTGCCTCCTCGCCGACGAAAACGGGAGCCCAAGCGCTGCTCGATCAGACCGCCAAGCAGGCGCCGAGGATCCTGGCCGACGCATCGGGCTTCACCGTCGCATTCGACAAGGACGGCACAACCTACTACCGCGCCCGCTTCGGCGGCTTCGGCTCGAAGGGCGCCGCCTGGAAGGCCTGCGATGCCCTGAAGCGCAAGAAAATCTCGTGCTACGCCGTCGAGCAATAGGCGGCTGTTGAATCTCCCGGAAGGTACCGGCGTCGAAGGAGACTAATCGTGATTGGAGAGCAAGACGTCCTTGGCTTCATTGATCCGCGCCGCCAGGACAGACGTGCCGCCGACATCGGCGTTCAGGCGCTGCATCAGGCGGCGGTGCGCCTTGCGGATATCCGCCGCGGCAGCCCCCGCTTCAAGACCAAGGACCTTGTAGGCCTCCTCCTTAGTCATGGCGCCCGCACCTGGCGCAACACCCAGCCCTTCGCCACCGTGAGGCTGCGCGTCCTTGCGCCAGACGGGAAAACGGCCGTCAAGATACGTCTCTAGGAGCTGGCGGCTCTCCGGATCTGGACTGAGCTCGCCATGAAGTTGGCGCAGGTCCGTCAGTCCCATGGCCCCCAGCATCTTGCCTTCATAACGCCCGGCCAAGACAAGCCCCTCGAGCCTGCCGCTGTCATGGTCGAGGTCCATTTCGAGCGCGGCGGTGCGCACTGTCGAATGCTTGGAGGCGGCCGCCCGCGCCGGAGGCCGCCTTGTGCGTATCCATCCGACCCAGGCCAGCGCCGCGAGCAAAAGCAGTCCGCCGATAAGGCTGCGGCCGAAGATCAGCATGGGCGCGCCAACCAACCCCAGGAAGGCCGGCCCAAGCGATCTCAGACCGTCGGCCATCCTTGCCGCATCCGCGCGCACAAAGAGCATCGCGGCGCCGAAAAGCACCACGAGCACCGCTGCCAAAGCAAGGATCACGCCCATCGATTAGCACCGCCATACGGATGACCGAGCATAGAAACAGGATGGGACCAAGGTCCGGCGCTTGCAAGTCCCACATCGGGCGAGCCGAAGGGCCAGCGCCGGAGGCGGTACGCAAAATCGCGCTAGAGCAGACCGAGTTCGGCGAGTTCGAGCCTCAGCTTGGGCGGCATTTCGGCGAGCGCCGCCCTGCCCTTGCCAAGATCGGCGGGCGCGTCGGCGGGCTTCAGATAGCGCCAGCCCTGGAAGGCGCGGCGCGGCTGCCAGTCGGTGCGCACCACATTCGGATCGAGCATAAGATGGCAGCGGCCGATGCCCTGGCCGTCGGTGAAAGGTCGGATCTCGGTGATTAGCTGCCGGCACTGCACATTGCCCTTGATCACCCAATAGAGCGAGCCGCCATCGGTGACCTCGCCGCCGCGCGTCGGCACCATGCGGGTGGTGTGCCAGTGCTCGGCCGGCTCGCCGGCACGGCGCCGCTCGTCGAGGCGGAACGCAATCCACTCTTCGAGGTCCTCGACGCTGTCGCAGCCGACGCACAGTTTTAGGAGATTAAGTGACATGTCCCAAGATTTAGCCGCAAGGGTCGACGCGTCAACGCCTTGAGCGACTTCTCCACAGGGCCAGCCTGGAGTCTCGATGAGACCTCAGCACTCGACGACGTTGACCGCCAAGCCGCCGAGGCTGGTTTCCTTGTACTTCTCGTTCATGTCGAGGCCGGTCTGGCGCATGGTTTCGATCGCGGCGTCGAGCGGCACGAAATGCGTGCCGTCGCCCTTGATGGCCAAGGAAGCGGCCGTCACCGCCTTCACCGCGCCCAGCGCGTTGCGTTCGATGCAGGGCACCTGCACCAGGCCGCCGACGGGATCGCAAGTCATGCCGAGATGATGCTCGAGCGCGATCTCGGCGGCGTTCTCCACCTGCTCCGGCGTGCCGCCCATGACGGCGCACAGGCCGGCGGCGGCCATCGCCGAAGCCGAACCGACCTCGCCCTGGCAGCCGACCTCGGCGCCCGAGATCGAGGCGTTGGACTTGATGATGCCGCCGACGGCGGCCGCCGTCAGCAGGAAGTCGCGGATGCTCGGCTGGTCGGCTTCGGGATGGAAATGCAGCCAGTAGCGCAGCACCGCCGGCAACGTGCCGGCGGCGCCATTGGTCGGCGCGGTTACCACGCGCCCGCCGGCGGCGTTTTCCTCGTTGACCGCCATGGCATAGATCGACAGCCAGTCATTGGCGAGCAAGGGATTGGGCCGGTTCTGCTGCCACTGTTCCTGCAGCTTGTCGTGCAGCTGCCGCGCCCGGCGGCGCACCTTCAGCCCGCCCGGCATGATGCCGTCCTGCGACAAGCCGCGATCGATACAGCCCTTCATTGCGTCCCAGATCGCGTCGAGGCCTTCGTCGAGCTCCTCGCGCGACATATGCTTTTCCTCGTTGGCGCGCTTCATCTCGGCGATCGAAAGCCTGCTCTTGGCCGCCATCGCCAGCATTTCGACGGCGTTCTTGAAGGGGTACGGCACGTTCTTGCCCTCGGTCGTCACCGAGCCCTTTGCCTTCATGCGCTGCAGCTCTTCCTCCGAAACGACGAAACCGCCGCCGATCGAATAATAGATGCGCTTGAGCAGCAGCCGGTCGGATGCGTCATAGGCATAGAAAGCCATGCCGTTGGCATGACCGATCAGCGGCGTCTTGCGGTCGAGCACGAGGTCCTTGGCGGGATCGAAGCGGTATGCCGGATGCCCGGGCGGCGAAATGCGCTTCTCCGCGCCGATGCGGGCGACGATGCCATCCGCCTCGTCCGGATCGACCGTCTGCGGCGTCTGGCCTGCCAGGCCGAGGACAACGGCCCGATCCGAGCCGTGGCCGATGCCGGTATAGGCGAGCGAGCCATGCAGGCTGGCGCCGATGCGGTCGACCTTGACGCCTGCCGGACGCGGCCAGTCGCCGGCCAGGATCTCGTCGAGGAATCGCCGCGCGGCCGTCATCGGGCCCATCGTGTGCGAGCTCGACGGGCCGATGCCGATCTTGAACAGGTCGAAAACCGAAAGGAACACGGGGGCGTTGTCTCCTGAGGGTCGCTTGAAACCTACATATAGGAATTCCCGGGATGTTTCCGCTGTTTTGCATGCCGCGGCGCGGCGGCTGCCGACCTTGTTTGCTCCGTCAGCGACATCACTTCAACTCGGGCCTACGCGCCGTCTTCTTCTCGATCGGCTATCTCGGCTGGTTCGTCGATCCGGTGGTGTTCGTGGTGTCGACGCTGGTGCTGTTTGCCATGCCGGTGCGCCGTCAGTTCTTCTCCGCGGCGCGGCAGGCGGTGCTCGGTCAGCCGCCCGGCCCGGGGAAGAACCGATCGATCCTGCCGGACAGCCTGTAGGCGAAAAGCCCGATCCACTCGCGCACCGCAATGGTGGTCGCCTGCACCGAGTCGACCGGATTGTCGCGGTAGAAGCCGACGCCTTCCCTGCCCGAGGTGCGATAATCGACCGGCCACGGAATGGTCGCAAAACCCGCCTTGTCGAACAGCGCCTTGGCGCGCGGCATGTGGAAAGCCGAGGTGACCAGCAGCCAGGTCTCGCCCGGCTTCGGCTCGACAAGATTCCGCGAGAAGACGGCATTCTCGTAAGTGTTGCGGGATTTGTCCTCGAGGATCATGCGATCGGCCGAAACGCCGAGCGCCCCGAGCAGCCGCGGTGCCGTGTCGGCGTCGCCCTCGCCGTCGAGGAAAAGCGAACCGTTGCCGCCGGACACCACGATCTTCGCTTGAGGAAAGTGCCTCGCCAGGATCGCGGTCTCGACCATACGGTCGCCGCTGCTGTTCAACTCATAGCCGCCGCGCGCCAGGTTGATGGCGCCCTCGAAGCCGCCGCCAAGCACGACGATGCCATCGACCTTTTCCGGTAGCGGCGGCTTGGGGAAGCGTTCTTCGAGCGGGGTCAACATCATCGCGCCAACCGACGTCCAGGCCGAAAGCATCAGGATCAGAAAAGCCAGCATGCTGCCGGTTGCAGCCAGCCGCCGGCGCCCGAACAGCGCCGCAAGCAGGCCGGCGAGCAGCAGGAAGACGGCCAGATTGATCGGCTGGATGAAGAACCAGAGAATCTTGGAAAGATAGTAGAACACGCTTGGCACCTACCGCGCATAGGAATGGTTGGTGGCGGTAAATCGCCTAACGGCTTCCGCCACCGCTTCAGCTTCGGGCCGGCTCAGTTCCCGGCCAAAGGAGATTGAACCTGTTGCGCCGGTCAAACGGACAACTTCCTTCAGGCCGGCCTCGTCGGTCGGATAGGGATGGTTCAGGATTTCGACCGAGAGCGGCCCACTGAAGGTCAGGGAGGCGCGATCGGGAAGCGGGCTGCCCCTGGTTTCGCGGAGCACGGTGGTTTTGGTGACGCGCAGCTCTTCCCCGGCGCAAGCCAGCCACAGCAATTCCTTGCCGAGGAAATAGGCGAACAACCCGACGACAGCCAGGAATGAAAAAAGACCAACGAGGCCAATCGCGATCGTCGCCGGCGACCTGTCGAAGAACCCCCAATACGCGGTGACGGCGACAATCCCGACAGAGAGCAGGACAAAGCCTGTCCTTATGGCCGAACGCCGCGGCGGGTTCCCGATGATCAATTCGCCCGCCGTCTCGACAATGGATATGCGAGACGGGGCCGACATCCTACCACCATTTCTCCGGCTGGAATCTGCCCGCGGCCTTTTCGATCACATGCGCCGTCTGGAACAGCGTTTCCTCGTCGAACGGGCGACCGATCAGCTGCAGGCCGAGCGGCAGGCCCTTGCCGTCGAGGCCGGCCGGCACCGAAATGCCGGGAAGACCCGCCATGTTCACGGTCACGGTGAAGATGTCGTTGAGGTACATCTTGACCGGATCGGAAGCCATGTCCTCGTCGGCGACGCCGAAGGCGGCCGACGGTGTCGCAGGCGTCAGGATGACGTCGACGCCGGCGGCAAAGACGTTCTCGAAGTCGCGCTTGATCAGCGTGCGCACTTTTTGCGCCTGCAGATAGTAGGCGTCGTAATAGCCGGCCGACAGCACATAGGTGCCGATCATGATGCGACGCTTGACCTCGCGACCGAAGCCGGCGGCACGCGTCTTCTCATACATGTCGACGATGTCCTTGCCGGGCATGCGCAGGCCGTAGCGCACGCCGTCATAGCGGGCGAGGTTCGACGACGCCTCGGCGGGTGCCACGATATAGTAGGCGGGCAAGGCATATTTGGTGTGCGGCAGGGAGATATCGACGATCTCGGCGCCGGCGTCCTTCAGCCAGGCGATGCCCTTCTGCCAGAGCGCCTCGATGTCTTCCGGCATGCCGTCGACGCGGTACTCCTTCGGGATGCCGACCTTCATGCCCCTGACCGGCTTGCCGACCGCCGCTTCATAGTCCGGCACCGGACGGTCGACCGAGGTCGTGTCCTTCGGATCGACGGAAGCCATCGACTTCAACAGGATGGCGGCGTCGCGCACGTCGCGCGCGATCGGCCCCGCCTGGTCTAGCGAGGAAGCGAAGGCGACGACGCCCCAGCGCGAGCAGCGCCCGTAAGTCGGCTTGATGCCGACCGTGCCCGTGAAGGCGGCTGGCTGGCGGATCGAGCCGCCGGTGTCGGTGGCGGTGGCGCCCGCGCAGAGGAAGGCGGCCACGGACGATGCCGAGCCGCCAGACGAGCCGCCCGGCACCAACTGGGCATTGTCCAAGGTCCGCGCCGTCTTCGTGCCGCCGGCGGAAACAAAGCCACCGTCGCCCTGATGCGTCGTCGGCATGACGACCGTGTCGAGGCGCGAACGCCGCCACGGATTGATCACCGGGCCGTAATAGGAGGTCTCGTTCGACGAGCCCATGGCGAACTCGTCCATGTTGAGCTTGCCGAGCATCACCGCGCCGTCGGCCCACAGGTTGCTGGTCACGGTCGATTCGTAGCGCGGCTTGAAGCCGTCCAGCACATGGCTGCAGGCCTGGGTGTGGATGCCTTGGGTAGCGAACAGGTCCTTGATGCCGAGCGGAATGCCTTCCAGCGCGCCGCCCTCGCCCGTGGCGAGCCTGGCATCGGAAGCCTTGGCCATGTCGCGCGCCTTGTCGGCGGTGACAGCCACATAGGCGTTGAGCACGGGATTGGCGCGATCGATCGCCGCGAGATAGGCCTCGGTGATCTCGGCCGCGGTGATCTCCTTGCCGCGCAGCTTGGAGCGGGCCTCGGAAATGGTGAGATGTGTGAGATCGCTCATCAGGCAAGGCTCTTTTCGTAAAACACCGACCATTCGGAGTCGGGATAATCCAGCACCGGTCCGCAACGCGAGAATCCGGCGCGCTCATAAACGGTCCACGCAGCGGGGTGCCGATCGCCGGTTTCGAGAACCAGGCGCTTCAGTCCTTCCTTTCGGGCAAGCGCCTCGACACGTCCGACGATCTCGGCGCCGATCTTGCGGCCACGGTGCGAGGGCCGCGTATACATGCGCTTGACCTCGCCGGTGGCGTCGTCATGGCGCTTGAGCGCGCCGCAGCCGACGGCAAGGCCGTGGTCGCGGGCGATGAACACCGTCGTATCCATGTCCGCCATCTGCTCGACGGTGAGATGATAGCAATGCTCGGGCGGCGTCAGCTCGAGCAGCGCGGCGTTGAGTTCGGCGACCAGCGCACGCACGTCGTCCTGCAAAGGCGTCTCGATGGCGATCTCGACAGCCACAGCCTACTCCACCACCTTCGGAACGAGGAAGAAGTTCTCTTCCGTCGCCGGCGCGTTGGCGACGATGTCGGCGGCCTTGTTGCCGTCGGTCACGGCATCCTGGCGCTTCTTCATCTCCATCGGCGTGACCGAGGTCATCGGCTCGACGCCCGAGACATCGACCTCGTTCAATTGCTCGACGAAGCCGAGGATGGCGTTCAATTCGCCGGTCATGCGCTCGGCGTCCTGCTCGCTCACCGCGATCCGGGCAAGGTGCGCGACGCGCTTCACGGTCTGAAGATCAACGGACATGTTCTTTTCGCCTCGGGAAAACCAGTGCGGGCTATAGCGGCGCCGCGCTCAGCGCGCAACATGGATGATGCCGGAGCGGTCGGCACGCGGCCGCCCGCTCGGCTCCTGAGGCAGCGCCACGCCTTCGCAATGATAGTAGCTGCCGCCGTTGCCGGACCGGTCGCCCCCATCGTCGACCGGCCGGACCGAGACAAGGCCGATCTGTTTTGCGTTTACCGGGGTGGCCGAAAGTACGTAAAGCACGTCCGGAAACACATGGTCGGGTTCCCGGCAGATCGCGGTCACGGCCCAGCTCGGCGCGCTGTGCCTTGCAGACCTGGAGAAACTCGCAATTGTGCTCGACCCCTTGCAATCCCTCAGCCATCAGCACGATGTTGCCGGCGCCGATCACTGTCTGCAGCGTCTCGTTCTTGGCCTTGTCGCAGAGCTCCTCGGATTGCAGCCCTCGATGAATCGTCGGCCGCCGGCGCCGGCGTTGCCGCGACCAGCATCAAAACGCAGAGAGTCTGTCTAAAGACCATGATTTTATTCTAGATTCCTGACGGAGAAACCTAGATCGTGATTGCCTTGCCTATTTCCGGCAACGCTACCTTGACGCCCGACCCTTCCATGCCGGTGACGAACTTGTCGGCGGTCTGATCGATCATCGAGAAAGTGCCGAAATGGCAGGGAACGACTGTGTCGAAGCCGAAGAAGCGGCGGCAGGCAAGCGCCGCCACCGCACCGCCCATGGTAAAGCGGTCACCGATCGGCACGATGCCGATCTTCGGCTCGTGCAGCTCGTTGATTAGCCCCATGTCGGAGAAGATGTCGGTGTCGCCCATGTGGTAGAGCGTCTTGTCCTCGGGAAAGTGCAGGACGAGCCCGCCCGGATTGCCGAGATAGGTGTTCGTGCCGCCCTCACCGCCGAAGGAGGACGAATGCAGCGCCTGGACGAAAGTGGTGGTGAACGGCCCGCAATCGACCGTGCCGCCGAGATTGCCCGGATTGATCTTGTCGCCGCCGACGCCCTGGCCGACGAGATACATGCAGATCTCGAAATTGGCGACCAGCACGGCGCCGCTTTTCTTCAGCACCTCGACCGCGCCGCTGACATGGTCGTTGTGGCCGTGGGTCAGGAGCACATGGGTCACGCCCTCAGCCGGCCCTTCCCAGCCGCCCGTCCAGGACGGGTTGCCGACCAGATAGGGGTCGATGAGAATGGTGGCGTCCTTGGTCTCGACGCGGAATGCCGAATGTCCGTACCAGGTCAGTTTCATGAATGCTTCCTCGATTTTTCCGTTGCCGGAAGATAGAACGCTCCCGGCAAATTGAAAGTAGCGCGGCGCTTCTCACCGTCAAAAGAATGTGTGACGCCCGGATGTCAGGAAAAAGCCGTTGGGCATTATTTCAATCGAGGAACTGCCGGAACGGCTTGCCGGCGGCAGGACGCTCGCCGGGCTCGATCTCGGCGACAAGACGATCGGCGTGGCGGTTTCCGATCGCGGGCTGTCCTTCGCCCATCCGCGCCCGGTCATCCTGCGCAAGAAGTTTTCGCTCGATGCCGCCCAGTTGCTCGCTCAGTTCGAGAAGGACAACGTCGGCGCCGTCGTGCTCGGCCTGCCGGTCAACATGGACGGCTCGGAAGGACCGCGGGCCCAGAAATCGCGCGCCTTCGTCCGCAACATGGCGCCGCTGTCGGACCTGCCCTTCGTGCTGTGGGACGAGCGGCTGTCGACGGTCGCTGCTGAACGCACACTGATCGAGATGGATTTCTCGCGCAAGAAGCGCGCCGGCAAGATCGATTCGGCGGCCGCCGCCTTTATTCTGCAGGGAGCGTTGGACCGGCTTCAGTCGCTCGGCCGAGCCGATCGGAGCTGATATCGCGCTGCTGGCGCTGCCTGATCCATTCGGCGATGTTGCGCCGGCGGCGGAAGGCCCAAAGCCCCATCAGCAGGAAAAAGTCGAAAATGCAGGTCCGCGCCACCATGCCGGGGATAATGGCCGGATCGATGCCCAGCATCTGGCCATAGAGCTCGAAGACGAAATCATGCAACTGGCGGCTCAGCATCACATAGCCGAAATTCATGTCGTTGAGCGACAGGAAGAACCATCCCCAGAAGATGGCCATCGGAGCGGCCCAGAGTGCGAACAGCGTGCGCATCAGCGGCTGCCTCCTGGCTTGCGTTCCGGACGGCCGGATATGCGGGAAAGGAGCGAGCTGTGCGCGGCGCCCATCGCCATGCGCGAGGCGGCACGAACATCGCCCTCCGGCAAATTCATTGCGGCGAAGGTGGAGCGGCGTTCGGCCAGCACGGCGACGTAGGAAGCAAGCAGCGCCGTCATCTGGATGGCGACGATCATGAACAGGCCGTCGACGCCTTGCGCCACGCCGCCGATGAGGATCACCGAGAGCAGGAAGGACGCCGAGATGAAGGCGATCCGCGCCACGCTCTCGCCCGCGTCCGGCCTTGCCGCCGCGTTCAGCAGCGTTTCGACGAAGGTCCAGCAGAACAGCACCGCGACGGTCAAAAGCGCGACCGAAAGCGGCGCGACCACGACGGCATTTTCAAACTGCGGAAACCGGTTGCCCTGGACTGAGAGGCCAAGCACGCCAAGCGCCGCCGCTATGCCGCGGCTGCCGTCTATGCAGATATAGGCAAGCAGGGCGAAAACCACCGCCCAATGCAAGGCCAGAACTGAGCTCAACACGTGCCGCATACGCTTCCCGCTGGCGGAGCTCGGGGGGTCATGGTTAACCGTTCCCTACTCCAGCAAGCGGAGATTGGGCTTTGCAACGGTTCGCCGCAACGGAAACCATTTGTTAAGGTTAACAGCTACCCACAGATCGGCAATCCGCCTTTGGGGCATGATGCCGAAAAGCCGGATCAGGTCACCGGCGGATAGAGCGTGTCGATGATCATGCGCGCGTCGTGGCGCGAATCGAGCATGCCGTAGGTGGTGCGCCACTGGCCGCCGAGCCGGGTTTCGACGAAGGCGTCGGCGATCCGCCCTGCCCCCAGCCTGCGAAGCTCCGCCGCGGCGGCCGAAAGCGCCAGCTGTTCGGTGAGCAGGCGCGCCGAGCCTTGGTCGGTCGCGGCGACCTGCATGGCGGCTTTCAGCACGCCGATGGTGCCGCGCCCGCCGGTGCCGAGATCGCGGTCGATGCCGGTTAGCACCTCCTCGAACAGGCCGGGCGCGCGGCCAAGCACGCGCAGCACGTCGAGCGCCATGACATTGCCCGAGCCCTCCCAGATCGCGTTGACCGGCGCCTCCCGGTAGTAGCGGGCAAGCGGCGCTTCCTCGACATAGCCGTTGCCGCCAAGGCATTCCATCGCCTCGTAAAGCAGCTGCGGCGCGATCTTGCAGACCCAGTATTTGACGACAGGCGTCATGGCGCGGGCAAAGGCCGCCTCGCCGCGATCGCTTGCCGCCTCGTCGAAAGAGCGCGCCAGCCGGAACGACAGCGCCGTGGCCGCGGCGACATCGAGCGCCATGTCGGCCAGAACCCGCTGCATCAGCGGCTGGTCGATCAGGCTGGAGCCGAACACCTGGCGATGACGCGTGTGATGGACGGCCTCGGCGAGGCCCGCCCGCATCAGCGCCGACGAAGCGACCGCGCAGTCGAGCCTGGTCAGCGTCACCATGTCCATGATCGTCTTCACGCCGGCGCCTGGGTCGCCGACCATCTCGCCGATCGCGTTGACGAACTCCACCTCAGACGAGGCGTTCGAGCGGTTGCCGAGCTTGTCCTTCAGACGCTGGAAGCGGAAGCCGTTGCCGGAGCCGTCGCCCAGGATGCGCGGCACGAGGAAGCAGGACAGTCCCTCCGGCGCCTGACCGAGCACCAGGAAGGCATCCGACATCGGCGCCGACATGAACCATTTGTGGCCGGTCAACCGGTAGAACCCGCTTCCCGTGCGCTCCGCCCTGGTGGTGTTGGCACGCACGTCGGTGCCGCCCTGCTTCTCGGTCATGCCCATGCCGAGCGTCAGTCCGGTCTTTTGCACCGGAGGCTTCTGTGTCTGGTCATATTTGCGCGTCGTCACGCGCGGCGCCCATTCGCGGAAAAGCTTCGGGCTTGCCATCAAGGCCGCCAGCGAGGCGCTGGTCATGGTGACGGGACAAAGATGCCCGGTCTCGAGCTCGGCGGTCAGATAAAAGCGCGCCGCCCTCACCTGATGGCGACGGCCGATCTCGGCATCGCCGTTTTCCCACACGGAAGAATGCAGCCCGCCGGCGACCGAGCGGCGCATCAAGGCGTGATAGGCCGGATGGTATTCGACCAGGTCGAGGCGGCGGCCCTGGCGGTCATGCGTCCGCAATTTCGGCGTGTCGGTGTTGGCGAGGCGGGCGAGTTCCTGCGCCTCCTGCGTCATGACGAACCGGCCAAGCCCGTCGAGATCCTTGCGCACGGGGTCGGAAAAACGCTCGGCAAGCTGGATGAGCAACGGATCGCCCCGCCATGCGTTGCCGCCCGTCAACGGCGGCGGCTGGTTGATCACCTCGTCGGTCAAGCCCAATCCTTCGTTTGGCAGGGAGGTCCTATCATTTTCAAGGCAGCGGTCGCGAATCCGAAGCCACTGGGCCTTATAGCCCAAGCCATGCAAGGCGCGCGACGAAAATACCGGGGAGAACGCTCGCAATCCAAAGCTGGCGCTTGCGGCGGGCCGGACCGCACCCTATAGCAGCGCCTTGAGATGACCGACGCTTCGTCCCTGCCGCTCTTTCCCCACCGCCATCTTCTAGGCATCCGCGATCTTTCCCCCGCCGATATCGAGCTGCTGCTCGATCGGGCGGACCAGGCCGTGGCGATCTCGCGGCAATCGGAAAAGAAGACCTCGACGCTGCGCGGCCGAACCCAGATCAACCTGTTCTATGAGGCGTCGACCCGCACGCAATCGTCCTTCGAACTGGCCGGGAAAAGGCTTGGCGCCGACGTCATGAACATGTCGGTGGCAAGCTCTTCGGTGAAGAAGGGCGAGACGCTGATCGATACGGCGATGACGCTCAACGCCATGCGCCCGGACATCCTCATCATCCGCCACCAGTCGGCCGGCGCGGCGGCGCTCCTGGCGCAGAAGGTCGGCTGCTCGGTGGTCAATGCCGGCGACGGCGCGCACGAGCACCCGACGCAGGCGCTGCTCGATGCGCTGACCATCCGCCGCGCCAAAGGGCCGCTGTCGAAGCTGATCGTGGCGATCTGCGGCGACATCCTGCATTCGCGCGTCGCCCGCTCCAACATCATGCTTTTGAACGCGCTTGGCGCGCAGGTGCGCGTCGTCGCGCCCTCGACATTGCTGCCGTCCGGCATCGACAGGATGGGCGTGATCGTCGCGCGCTCGATGGCCGAGGGCCTGAAGGATGCCGACGTCGTCATGATGCTGCGCCTGCAGCGCGAGCGCATGGAAGGCGCGTTCGTGCCGTCGATCCGCGAATATTTCCACTATTTCGGCCTGGATGCCGAAAAGCTGAAAGCCGCCAAGGACGATGCGCTGGTCATGCATCCCGGTCCAATGAACCGTGGCGTGGAAATCGCCTCCGAAATCGCCGATGGGCCGCAAAGCGTCATCCAGGAACAGGTGGAGATGGGGGTCGCCGTACGCATGGCGGTCATGGAAGCTCTGCTCGACCCGCGCCGCAACCATGAGGGGCGCGGCGCATGAGCGTGACCGTCTTCAGCAAGGCGCATATTGTCGACCCGTCGCGCGGCGTCGACGAGATCGGCAGCGTCATCGTCGACGGCCGCAGAATCGTCGCGGCCGGAAAGGCGGCATTGAACCAGGGCGTGCCGGAAGGCGCCGCCGTCGTCGACTGCGCCGGCAAGACGATCATTCCGGGCCTTGTCGACGCGCGCGTCTTCATCGGCGAACCAGGCGGCGAACATCGCGAAACCATCGCCTCGGCAAGCGTGGCGGCGGCGGCGGGCGGCGTCACCTCCGTCGTCATGATGCCGGACACCGATCCGGTGATCGACAATGTGGCGCTGGTCGAATTCGTGCTGCGCACGGCACGCGACACCGCAAGCGTCAACATCTTTCCGGCGGCCGCGATCACCAAGGGCCTCGAAGGCCGCGAAATGACCGAATTCGGCCTGCTGCGCGCAGCCGGCGCCGTTGCCTACACCGACGGCCGCCACACGATCGCCAATGCGCTGGTGATGCGCCGCGCGCTCACCTACGCCCGCGATTTCGGCGGTGTGATCGCGCATGAAACCCAGGATGCCGACCTCGCCTCGTCCGGTGTGATGAACGAGGGGCTCTACGCAAGCTGGCTTGGCCTCTCTGGCGTCCCGCGCGAGGCCGAGCTCATTCCTCTTGAACGCGACCTGGCACTGGCCCGGCTGACCGGTGGCGCCTACCACGCCGCCAAGATCTCGTCGGCGATGGCGGCCGGCGCGGTGAACAGGGCCAAGACCGACGGCGCCAATGTCACGGCCGGCGTCGCCATCCACAACCTGTCGCTCAACGAGAACGACGTCGGCGAATACCGCACCTTCTTCCGGCTGACCCCGCCCTTGCGCGCCGAGGACGACCGGCTGGCGATGATCGAGGCGATCAAGGACGGCACGATCGACATCATCGTCTCCTCGCACGACCCTCAGGACGTCGACACCAAGCGCCTGCCCTTTGCCGATGCCGCCGCCGGCGCCATCGGGCTGGAGACGCTGCTTGGCGTAGCACTTCGGCTCTACCACAATGCCGACGTGCCGTTGCTGAGGCTGATCGAGACGCTGTCCACGGCGCCGGCAAGACTGTTCGGCCTGCCGGGCGGCACGCTGAAGCCGGGCGCGCCGGCCGATCTCGTACTTGTCGACGTCGACGAGCCGTGGATCGTCAGCGAAAGCGGTCTGCGATCGCGCTCGAAGAACACCTGTTTCGAAGGCGCGCGCCTGCAGGGCAAGGTCTTGCAGACGATGGTTGCGGGACGCACGGTGTTTTCCGCATAGACCACCCACCGCTTTGAGCCCTGCCTGGCCTGCCCCTGCACAGAGTTGCTTGGCGAACCCTCCCGACTCTACCATTATGACCAACTGATGCCTGAGCAGAGCTAGCTCTTGCAAACCATGGTTGCATAACGCACAGTATCTCAATCCTGGAGCGAGCAGCCGGAGCACAGGAAATAAGGGGGAAACAATGGGTTACGCGGTCGCGCTCGTCTTCGGCTATCTGCTCGGCTCGATCCCGTTCGGGCTCCTGATCACCCGCGCGGCCGGGCTCGGCGACGTTCGCAAGATCGGCTCCGGCAATATCGGCGCGACCAATGTGCTGAGGACGGGCAATAAAGGGCTCGCTGCCGCCACGCTGCTGCTCGATGCGCTGAAAGGCACGGCCGCGGTGCTGGTCGCCGGGCATTTTTCGCCGGACTTCGGCCTGTTGGCCGGCTTCGGCGCTTTCCTCGGGCATCTCTTCCCGGTCTGGCTCGGCTTCAAGGGCGGCAAGGGCGTCGCCACCTATCTGGGCGTGCTGCTGGGCCTTGCCTGGCAAGGCATGCTCGTCTTCGCCGTCGTCTGGCTCGCAATGGCCTTCCTGTTCCGCTATTCCTCGCTGGCGGCGCTGTCGGCGGCGGTCATTGTGCCGATCGCGCTCTATTTCATAGGCACGCCGCAGATCGCCGGCCTGTTCGCCGTGATGAGCCTGATCGTCATCGTCAAGCATCATGCCAACATCTCGAGGCTGCTGGCCGGCACCGAAGGCAAGATCGGGGCGAAGGGATGAGCGCGCCGGCCGCCGGCCCGCGCCTCAGCGACCGGCAGCGGCTTGCCTGGCTTCGCCTGATCCGCACGCCCAATGTCGGCCCGGCCTCGTTTCGCGAGTTGATCAACCGCTTCGGCTCGGCCGAAGCCGCGCTTGAAATGCTGCCCGAGCTGATGATCTCCGGCGGCGCCAATCGTACCGTCCGCATCCCTTCCGTCGCCGAGGCCGAAGCCGAGCTGGACGCCGCCCGGCGCGCCGGCGCCCGCTTCGTCGGCATTGGCGAGGCCGATTATCCGCCCTTGCTGAAGACCCTCGACAATCCGCCACCGCTGCTGGCGGTGAAAGGCGAAGGCGCGGTCTTCCGCCTGCCGGCGGTGGCGATTGTCGGCGCCCGAAATGCCTCGCTGGCCGGCATCAAGATGGCGCGCATGCTGGCAGCCGATCTCGGCCGGGAAGGCTACGCCATCGTTTCCGGTCTGGCGCGCGGCATCGACACGGCCGCGCACAAGGGCAGCGTTTCGACCGGCACCATCGGCGTGCTGGCCGGCGGGCTCGATGTCCCCTACCCGTCCGAGAATGCCGGCCTGTGCGATGAGATCGCCGATCGCGGCGGCGCCATCGTTTCGGAAATGCCCTTCGCCTGGCAGCCGCGCGCCCAGGATTTCCCGCGCCGCAACCGCCTGGTCGCCGGCATGGCGCTTGGACTCGTGGTGGTCGAGGCCGCGCAGCGCTCCGGCTCGCTGATCAGCGCCCGCCTCGCCAATGAAATGGGCCGGCTGGTCTTCGCCGTGCCGGGCTCGCCGCTCGATCCACGCGCCGCCGGCTGCAACGCGCTGCTCAAGGACGGCGTCACGCTCGTCACCGAGGCCGCCGATGTGCTCGGCGCGCTGGCGCCGCTTGCCGGCACCCGGGCTCCAAGAACCGCTCCAATTGCCGAGGCGCCCGACATATCCGCCATGCCGCCGCCCGGCGAAAACGACCGCGCCGATGTGCTGGAAGCGCTTGGGCCCACGCCGACAGGCATAGACGAGATCATCCGCCACACGGGATTAAGCGCCGCGCAGATTGCGATGGTGCTTCTGGAGCTCGACCTCGCCGGAAGGTTGGAACGCCATGCTGGCGGGAATGTGTCGCTGATCGCGTGATCCGCGGCACTGCCGCAACTTTACCGGAACAGATATTTAGACACTTCCGGATTGCCGCGGCGCCACATCACGTTGTCGAGGAAGTAGTGGTGCACGTTGATGAAGATCAGCACGATGAAGAAGAACAGCGAGGAACCGAGAACCTGGCTGTCGTACGGGATCAGGGCGGTCAGCACGAAGGGAATCAGCCAGAAGCCAAGATAGCCGAGAGCGCCACCGCCGATGATGAACCCCAGCACCCGCAACCGGTAGCGGGGCCCAAGCACGGATAGTATCTTCGGCTCCGGATCCCGCACGGCGTCCGAGACGTCACGCTCGACATTGGTCTGATAGCGCCACACCACGGCCAGATATTGCAGCGAGTGAAGCGCCGGCACCACGAGCAGCCAGAGCGGGTTGATCCTGGCGATCAGGATCCAGAGATAGAGTGAGGCGACATAGGCCACGATGCCGTTGTAAGGCAGTCCGCCGCCATTCCGTCGCCAGCGGTTGACCAGCATCAAAAACGTGGCCACCGTCGACCCGACGGCCGCCAGCACGGCAATGTCGGTGATCCAGGACGGCGCCGCGAAAGTGTAATATTGAAGGCCGTAATACTGCCCCTGCGTCACAGCCGTATTCGTCTGCAGCCAGGCCAGGATCCACACCGCGTAGCTGTTGACGAGCAGCACCTTCTTGTCCCGGTCATCGAAGAATTTGCGTTTCAGGACGGCGTCGACCATCAGCATGCCGTAGCCTTGCTTGACGTAGTGCCAGCCGACGAAGAAGAACATTGCGTTGGCCGCGAAGCCGAGCAGCCGCGTGTTCGACATCGCCGCCCCATAGGCAAAGAACAGGGCCATGATCGCCGGAACGATAACGCCGGCGAAAATATACCGAAGCTGCAGGCTCCTGTCGTAGCCGTCGCCGCGCGCCTTGCGGCCGAAATTGCGGTAGAAAATCTGGTAGGAGTGGGCGAAGTGCGGATAGTTCACCAGATAGGCCACGACGACCATCGTCGCGGCCAGCGGGCCTTCATATGCGCGCGGCACGAAGAACAGCACCGGCAGGATCAGAAACGCGCTGCCGCCCAGCATGAGAAAGTCGGCGACCGGACCAAAAAGATATTTGCCAGGCGGTGTCGTCGCCTTGGGGGCCTCAGCGTCTACCGAAAGGTCGAGTGTCATCCTGGAGCCTCCCTCGGAGGCGCCGAGTTTAACCACGACCTTATCCAGCGACAAGGCAACGCGGCAGGATCACGCTTGTCTTGCGGAAAGTCACCCCATCAGGCGGTCGAAGCGATATTCATCAGCCGCTTTCTGGCCTCCGCGACCCGCTGCTGTTCCGACCTTATGCGGTCGCATAGGGCAAGATTGATCCCGACGCCGCATTCCTCGTCCAGCAGTTCTTTTGCGTGATTGAGCGAAATCTCTGCGCGCTTGACGCGCTGCCTGGCCCTGGCCAGTTCCAAGTTCATTACGTCCACTGCATCCGCATCCCGAATTGCGGTCCCTTCGGGAGGGAAACAGCCGCGCATGAGTTTTTGTTCCGATTGCCGGGGACCACGGACGGTTTTGGATCATTAATTTTGGTGAGCGCGATGGGATTCGAACCCATGACCTACTGATTAAAAGTCAGTTGCTCTACCGGCTGAGCTACGCGCTCCCGCGGGCTCGAAACGCCGCCCTCGAAATTGCGCGGAACATAGGGAGAGTGCCGCGGCCGGTCAACCGGAAAAAGACGGCCGCCAGCCGGAGTTATCAACGGGTCTGGCGAATTTTGGCGACTGGCGATCAAGCATCCGTGGTGCCGAGTGCGATGCCCGCTTCGATCTCCCTCGCTATCTCAGAAGCTCCTGAAATAACAATGGTTTGAGATTCAAAGGGGAACCATTGAGGTCATTTTCCGTTCCTTCGGCACAGGGACGTCAACCACCCTTCCCAGGAGAAGACCCATGAAAAAGATCGTATCGGGCTTGCTTGCCGCCACCTTGTCGGTTTCGTTCGCCGCCGCGGCGGCGGTGCCGGCCAACGCCGCCCAGGTGTTCGTCCCGCAGGCTTCGCCGGCTTCGTCCGACGTCCAGACGGTCGCAGAACGCGATTTCCGATGGAGGCATGGCGGCCATTGGCGCGGCGGCCAGCGTTTCTCGCGCAATGACGGCATGTACTGGAACGGCCATCGCGGCTATCGTGAATATCGCCGCGGCTATCGCCGTCATGGCGACTACTGGTTCCCGCTTGCCGCTTTCGCCACCGGCGCGCTGATCACCGGCGCCATCGTCAACAGCGAGAACAACCGCGTCTATCGCGGCAACTCGCACGTACAGTGGTGCTACGACCGTTATCGTTCGTATCGCGCTTCGGACAACACCTTCCAACCCTACAACGGCCCGCGTCAGCAGTGCGTTTCGCCCTACTGACGGCCTCCAGTCAGTACCCAGGGTCGTTGACTGAGCCCGTGCCTCGAGAGGCACGGGCTCTCTCGTCGTTGTTCAGCCGGATTTCAACAGTTGAGCGCGCCCACAGGTCAGCTTGCCCAGCTAATGCTTTTGAGAATCAGATAAAGACCTACGCCGTCATCTGGAGGAGAGCGATAGGCTCCGCAAGCGTTGCAAATCCGAGTCACTGCTGAGGTCAGTTTCCAGCCGAGTGCATCAAGATCTTCGCCCGTCACATAGTCTCGAGTTAAATCGCCGATGCCGTGCTTCTTACCGAAAGATCGGGCTGACTGGGCGTCAGTTATGAATTCCGAGGGCCAATTCGAATTGGCCCAAGCCCAGAGCCAATTGCCAGCTTCAACGCTCGTTGACCCAGCAATTTGGATCTCCGAGACGACCGTGACGACGCCTTGTTCTGAGAAAAGGAGCTTTCCAGCCTTCAGGTCGTAATTATAGCGAGACCAACTGCCAAGGCGGAAGTCATCCTGCAAGCGCCTATTTTTCGCTCGAAGTTGTTCGAAAGCCTCCTCACGCCAGGCAGCATACCAGTCTGGGTCCATTCCCCTCACCCTGCACGCTGACTGACAGCTCCTTATTGCCCACTCAACGTCCTGCGCACCGCATCGCGCCATCCGGCCAGCTTCGCCCCGCGCGCGGCCGCATCCATCTGCGGCATGAAGCGCCGTTCAAGCGCCCAGCTCTTAGCAAATTCCCTTGCCTTCGGCCATACACCGGCCTTCGAACCGGCGAGCCAGGCGGCGCCAAGCGCCGTCGTCTCCAGGATCGTCGGACGGTCGACCGGCGCGTCGAGAATGTCGGCGAGCCGCTGCATGGTCCAGTCGGACGCCACCATGCCCCCGTCGACGCGAAGCACCGTCTTGGCCGAGGCGCCTTTCCAGTCCTTGCGCATGGCGTCGAGCAGGTCGCGGGTCTGGAAGGCGACCGATTCAAGTGCGGCGCGCGCGAACTCGGCCGGGCCGGAGTTGCGCGTCAGGCCGAAGATAGCGCCGCGCGCGTCCGCGTCCCAATGTGGCGCGCCGAGGCCGACAAAGGCCGGCACCAGATAGACTTGTTGCGCCGGGTCCGCGGCCGCCGCCAAGGCGCCGCTTTGCTCGGCCTTGCCGATCACCTTGATGCCGTCGCGCAGCCACTGCACGGCGGCGCCCGCGATGAAGATCGAACCTTCCAGCGCATAGGTGGTTTTGCCGTTGAGCCGATAAGCGATAGTGGTCAAGAGCCGGTTCCTCGAGCGCACCAGGTCGGCGCCCGTGTTGAGCAGCGCGAAGCAGCCGGTGCCGTAGGTGGATTTCATCATGCCGGGCTCGAAGCAGGCCTGGCCGATCGTCGCCGCATGCTGGTCGCCGGCCACGCCGAGAATCCGCATCTCGGCGCCAAAGAGGCTCTTCTCGGTGACGCCGAAATCGTCGGCGCAATCCTTCACCCGCGGCAGGATCGCGGCCGGGATCTTCAGGATCGAAAGCAGCTCGTCGTCCCAGACATTCTTCTCGATGTTGTAGACCAAAGTGCGCGAGGCGTTGGTGGCATCGGTGGCGTGCACCTGGCCGCCGGTCAGCCGCCAGATCAGGAAACTGTCGATGGTGCCGGCGAGCAGCTCACCCTTCTCGGCGCGCTTGCTGGCGCCCTTCACCTTGTCCAGCATCCAGGCGATCTTGGTGCCGGAGAAATAGGGATCGAGCAGCAGGCCGGTCTTCTTCGTGAATGTCTTCTCCAATTCCTGCTTCTTCAGCTTCTGACAGAGCGGCGCGGTGCGCCTGTCCTGCCAGACGATCGCGTTATGGATCGGCTTGCCAGTCGCCTTGTCCCAGATGACGACGGTCTCACGCTGGTTGGTGATGCCGATCGCGGCGACATCCGATGCCGTGCGGCCGGCGGCCTTCAACGCCGATTTCACCGTGGCGAGAACACTCGCCCAGATGTCTTCCGGGTCATGTTCGACCCAGCCGGAAGCCGGATAATGCTGCGTGAATTCCTGCTGGCCGGCGCCGGCGACCTTCATCTTGTCGTCGAACAGGATGGCCCTCGTCGACGTCGTCCCCTGATCGATGGCCAGCACAAAACCGCTCATTCCGCATCCTCCCACTTCTCATGCAACAGGGGAGACGGCAAAGCCGCCTCCCCCGCACTTCCTACAAGGGCAAGCACGCCCGCGTCATGCAGTTACTGCTGCTGCCAGCTCTTCACCAGTTCGTCGTAGTTGATGGTGATCGGCTTTTCCTTCTCGTTCTCGATCTTCAACTGAGGAGCGAGATTGCCTTTCTTGACCGCGTCGGCGTTCCAGTAGGCGAGGTCATGCTCTTCGGCCATCTTCGGGCCGATATCGCCCTGGACGCCCGACTTCTCGATGCGGCTCATGACCTTTTCCTGCTCGGCGCAGAGCGAGTCCATCGCTTCCTGAGCCGACTTGGCGCCGGACGAGGCATCGCCGATCGCCTGCCACCAGAGCTGCGCCAGCTTCGGATAATCAGGCACGTTGGTACCCGTCGGCGACCACTGGACGCGGGCCGGCGAACGATAGAACTCGATCAGGCCGCCGAGCTTCGGAGCGCGCTCGGTAAAGCTCTTGTCGTGGATCGTGCTCTCGCGGATGAAGGTCAGGCCGACATGGCTCTTCTTCACGTCGACCGTCTTCGAGGTGACGAACTGCGCATAAAGCCAGGCGGCCTTGGCGCGATCGTCCGGCGTCGATTTCATCAGCGTCCAGGAACCCACGTCCTGATAGCCGAGCTTCATGCCGTCCTTCCAGTAGACGCCATGCGGCGACGGTGCCATGCGCCACTTCGGCGTGCCGTCGTCGTTCAGCACCGCCTTGGCGCCGGCGTCGACCATCGAAGCGGTGAAGGCGGTGTACCAGAATATCTGCTGCGCGACCGCGCCCTGCGCCGGCACCGGGCCGGATTCGGAGAAGGTCATGCCCTGGGCTTCCGCCGGAGCGTAGGCCTTCAGCCAGTCGAGATATTTCTGGATCGAGTAGACCGCCGCCGGGCCATTGGTGTCTCCGCCACGCGCCGTGCAGGAGCCGACAGGGCGCGAATTCTCGTCGACCTTGATGCCCCATTCGTCGACGGGCAGGCCGTTCGGAATGCCCTTGTCGCCATTGCCGGCCATGGACAGCCAGGCGTCGGTGAACCGCCAGCCGAGCGACGGGTCCTTCTTGCCGTAGTCCATATGGCCGTAGACCTTCTTGCCGTCGATCTCGCGGCCGGTGAAGAATTCGGCGATGTCCTCATAAGCCGACCAGTTGACGGGAACGCCTAGGTCGTAGCCGTATTTGGCCTTGAAGTCGGCCTTGTTCTTCTCGTCGTTGAACCAGTCGTAGCGGAACCAGTAGAGGTTCGCGAACTGCTGGTCGGGGAGTTGATAGAGCTTCTTGTCGGGCGCCGTCGTGAACGAGGTGCCGATGAAGTCCTTCAGGTCGAGGTTCGGATTGGTGACGTCCTTGCCTTCATTCGCCATCCAGTCGGTCAAGTTGCGCACCTGCTGGTAGCGCCAGTGCGTGCCGATCAGGTCGGAATCGTTGACCCAGCCGTCATAGAGGTTCTGTCCCGTCTGCATCTGGGTCTGGATCTTTTCGACGACGTCGCCTTCCTGGATGACGTCATGCGTGACCTTGATGCCGGTGATGGCGGAGAAGGCCGGCGCCAGCACCTGTGACTCGTATTGGTGCGTGGCGATGGTTTCCGAAACGACCTTGATGTCCATGCCGGCGAACGGCTTGGCTGCGTCGATGAACCACTGCATTTCCTTTTCCTGGTCGGCGCGTGAAAGCGTCGACAGGTCGCCTATCTCCTTGTCGAGAAAGGCTTTTGCCTCGTCCATACCGGCGTAGGCGTTGCCCACGCCGAGCAATAGGGCTAGGGCGGTCGTCGATGTTAGAAATTGCCGTCGCATGTGTCTCCTCCAGTCTTAGGTTTCAAGTGCATTCCGGGGCGGCCGCCAGCACGCGGCCGCTCCGGCTATTCCCCCTCTATACGTATCGGAACACGCCAACGGCGTAGACCACGGAGAGAGCGAGAGCCCACCACAGGTTGGGTCCTACCAGACCCAGCCAAGCGAGATGGATGAAGGCGCTGCCAAGCAGCGACAGGAACAAACGATCGCCGCGCGTCGTCTCGAAGCGCAGCACGCCGACGCGCGGATTGCCGCCGGGCGAGACATATTCCCAAACGCCCATGCCAAAGAGCATCAGCGCGATGACGATGAAGAAAGCCGCCGTCGGCCACGTCCACGCCATCCAGGAGAAGTCGAGGTTCATGGCTTAGACCCTCCCCAGGGCAAAGCCCTTGGCGATATAATTTCGCACGAACCAGATGACCAAAGCACCGGGGATCAGTGTCAGCACGCCAGCGGCGGCGAGCAGGCCCCAATCCATGCCGGCGGCAGAGACGGTGCGGGTCATGGTGGCGGCGATGGGCTTGGCGTCGGTCGTGGTCAGCGTACGCGCGATCAGGAGCTCCACCCACGAGAACATGAAGCAGAAGAAGCAGGCGACGCCGATACCGCTCGCGATCAGCGGCATGAAGATCTTCACGAAAAAGCGCGGGAAGGAATAGCCGTCGATATAGGCGGTTTCGTCGATCTCCTTCGGCACGCCGGACATGAAGCCCTCGAGGATCCACACCGCCAGCGGCACGTTGAACAGGCAGTGCGCCAGCGCCACGGCGATATGGGTGTCGATCAGGCCGAACGCCGAATAGAGCTGGAAGAACGGCAGCGCGAACACCGCCGGCGGCGCCATGCGGTTGGTCAAAAGCCAGAAGAACAAATGCTTGTCGCCAAGGAAGCGGTAGCGCGAGAAGGCGTAGGCCGCCGGCAGCGCCACCGCCACCGATATCACCATGTTCATCACCACATAGGTGATCGAGTTGATGTAGCCCGAATACCAGGACGGGTCGGTGAAGATGGTGCGATAGTTCGCCAGTGTCGGATTATGCGGGAACAGCGTCAGCGACGACACGATCTCCGCGTTGGTCTTGAAGCTCATATTGATGAGCCAGTAGATCGGCAGCAGGATAACGATGATGTAGACCGTCGGCACGATCCACCACCAGCGCGATTCCTCGCCGCGGCGGCGCATCAGCCTCGCCACCTCGTCCTGCGACAGCGCGCTGCCCACCTCGGTGACCGCCGTCTCGCTCACGCGCGTCGTCTCGTTGGCGCCCGCCATCTCAGCGCTCCGCGTCGTAATTGGTCATCACGGTGTAGAACACCCACGACAACAACAGGATGATCAGGAAGTAGACCAGCGACATTGCCGCCGCCGGACCGAGGTCGAACTGGCCGAGGGCAGTCTTGACGAGGTCGATCGACAGGAAGGTGGTCGAATTGCCGGGGCCGCCGCCGGTGACGACGAAGGGCTCGGTATAGATCATGAAGCTATCCATGAAGCGCAACAGCACGGCGATCAGCAGCACACGCTGCATCTTGGGCAGCTGGATGTAGCGGAACACCGCCCAGCGCGATGCGCCGTCGATCTTGGCCGCCTGGTAGAAGGCATCGGGAATCGAGACCAGGCCGGCGTAGCAAAGCAGCACGACCAGGCTGGTCCAGTGCCAGACATCCATGATGATGACGGTGACCCAGGCGTCGATCGGATCCTGGACGTAGTTGTAGTCGATGCCAAGCGCATTGACGTAATAGCCGAGCAGGCCGATGTCGTTGCGGCCGAAGACCTGCCAGATCGTGCCGACGACGTTCCACGGCACGAGCAGCGGCAGCGCCATCAGCACCAGGCAGACGGGCACCCCCCAGCCCTTCTTCGGCATGTTGAGCGCGATGAAGATGCCGAGCGGCACCTCGATCGCCAGGATGATGAAGGAGAAGATCAGGTTGCGCACCATCGCTTCCCAGAAGCGGTCGGCGTGCAGCAGTTCCTCGAACCATTCGGTGCCGGCCCAGAAGAAGACGTTGTTGCCGAACGTGTCCTGCACCGAATAGTTGACGACGGTCATCAGCGGGATGACGGCCGAGAACGCCACCAACACCAGCACCGGCAGCACAAGGAACCAGGCCTTGTTGTTCCAGGTCTTATCCATCTACGCCCCCATCTCGACGCGCCAGGAATCGGCATAGATGTTGATGCCGGCCGGATCGAAGCGGACTTTCGGCTCGGCCGGGACTTCGTCGTCCTCGCCGATCACCGCGGCAATTTCCCTGCCTTCCAGGTTGGCGCGCACCACCTTGTGGCGGCCGACGTCCTCGACCTTGGAGACCTGCACCGCCATGCCCTCGCGGCCGAGCCGCACATATTCGGGACGGATGCCGAGCTCGACGGCGCCGGCTTCGGCCTTGGGCACGCCGGGCAATTCGACGCGCTGCGCGCCGAGCGTCGCCGTTCTGCCTTCCAGCGCAACCGGCAGCACGTTCATGCCCGGCGAGCCGATGAAATAGCCGACGAAAGTGTGTCGGGGGCGCTCGAAGAGCTCGGCCGGCGAGCCGATCTGGACGATCTCGCCGTCATACATGACCACGACGCGGTCGGCGAAAGTCAGCGCTTCGGTCTGATCGTGCGTGACATAGACCATGGTGTAGCCGAAGCGCCGGTGCAGCTGCTTCAACTGCGAGCGCAGCACCCACTTCATATGCGGGTCGATCACCGTCAGCGGCTCGTCGAACAGGATGGCGTTGACGTCCGAGCGCACCAGGCCGCGCCCAAGCGAGATCTTCTGCTTCTGGTCGGCGGTGAGCCCGCGCGCCTTCTTCTTTGCCAGCGAAGCGAGATCGATCATGTCGAGCGTCTCGCGCACCTTGCGGTCGACGTCCGTCTCCGGCACGCGGCGGTTGCGCAGCGGGAAAGCCAGATTGTCGTAGACGGTCATGGTGTCGTAGATGACCGGGAACTGGAACACCTGCGCGATGTTGCGTTCCTGCGTCGACAGATTGGTGACGTCACGACCGTTGAACAAAAGCTTGCCGTGCGAAGGATGCAGCAGGCCGGAAATGATGTTGAGCAGAGTGGTCTTGCCGCAGCCCGACGGCCCGAGCAGTGCGTAGGCGCCGCCATCCTCGAAGGTGTGGTGCACTTCCTTCAGCGCGAAATCGGAATCCTTCTGCGGGTTGGGCAGGTAGGAATGACGAATATGGTTGACCTCGATGCGCGCCATCGTTTGCTCCTCACGCCGCCAGCTTCGACGCCGTCACGGCGCGGCCGTTCTGGTCGAACACCATGATGTGGCGCGGATCGATGAACACCTCGACCTCGTCGTCCGTCTCGAAATCGAGAATGCCATGCGCAAGCATGACCCAGCGCGCATCGGCGAAATCGAGATGGACGAAGCTTTCCGAGCCGGTGATCTCCGTGATGGTGACCTTCGCCCGCACCGGCACAGCGGAAGCGTTCGGCCGCTCCAGCGACAAATGATGCGGCTGGAAGCCGATCGTGTAGCTAGCGTCAGGAATGCCGTTGAGTCCCGTCGGTACCGGCAGCTTGACGCCGCCTTCGAGCAGGAAATCCGCCCCCTTCTTGGAGAGCACGATGGTGTTGAGCGGCGGATCGGCGAAGGTCCGCGCCGTCACCAGGTCGACCGGCTTGCGGAACACTTCGACCGTCGGGCCGAATTGCGTGACGCGGCCTTCCGAAAGCGTCGCCGTGTTGCCGCCGAGCAAAAGCGCCTCGTGCGGCTCTGTCGTCGCATAGACGAAGATGGTGCCGGCGGCGGCAAAAATTTTCGGCAGCTCGGCGCGCAATTCCTCGCGAAGCTTGTAGTCGAGATTGGCCAAAGGCTCGTCGAGCAGCACCAGGCTGGCATTCTTGACGATGGCGCGGGCAAGCGCGGTGCGTTGTTGCTGGCCGCCGGACAGGCTGAGCGGCGTGCGGTCGAGATAGGGCGTGAGCTTCAAAAGCGCCGCCGCGTTGCGCACCTCCTTGTCGATCTTCGCCTGATCGAGGCCGGCCACCCGCAGCGGCGAGGCGATGTTCTCGTAGACGGTCATCGCCGGGTAATTGATGAACTGCTGGTAGACCATGGCGACATTGCGCTTCTGCACCTTCTGTCCGGTGACGTCCTTGCCATCGAACCAGACCGAGCCGGAAGTCGGCGCGTCGAGGCCTGCCATCAGTCGCATCAGGCTGGTCTTGCCGGAAAGCGTCGGCCCGAGGAGCACGTTCAGCGAGCCGTGCTGAAGCGTCAGCGACACGTCGCGGATATGCTCCTGCGCGCCGACGGTCTTCGTCACGTTCCTCAGTTCCAGCATCACGCCTCCTCCCAGGCCTTGCGCATCAGCGGTCGATCCTCATTCCGCCGCAGCGACATGGCGGCTGCTCAGTCCGCGCATGAATTCTTCCAGCGCCGCCGTCTGCTCGCGGCTGAAATGCAGGCCGCGCTTGGTGCGGCGCCACAGCACGTCCTCGGCGGTGACCGCCCATTCGTTTTCGGCCAGATAGCGAACTTCCGCCTCGAAAAGGTCGGCGCCGAAATTGCGGCCGAGATCGGCATTCGACTTGGCGAGCCCGAGCAATTTCTCCGCCCGCGTGCCGTAGAGCCGCGTAAACCGGCGCGCCAGCCGCTGGTCGAGGAACGGATAGGCGTTCTTCAGCCTGGCGACCTGGGCATCGAAGCCGGTCGCGGCGAAATCGCCGCCGGGCAGCGGCGCATCATGCGTCCACGGCCTGCCGCGCTTGCCGAGAAAACCTTCGATCTTCTCAAGCATCGATTCCGCCAGTCGGCGGAAGGTCGTGATCTTGCCGCCGAAAGCGTTGAGCAAGGGGGCTGCGCCCTCCCCGCCATCGGCCTTCAGCACATAGTCGCGCGTCGCCTCCTGCGCTTTGGAGGCGCCGTCGTCATAGAGCGGGCGCACCGCCGAATAGGTCCAGACGATGTCGGAGCGCTTCACCGGCTGCGCGAAATATTCGCTTGCCGCGGCGCACAGATAGTCGATCTCGGTGTCGGAGATCTTCACGTCGTGCGGATCGCCCGGATAGTCGCGGTCGGTGGTGCCGATCAGCGTGAATTCTTCCTCGTAAGGAATGGCGAAGATGATGCGGCCATCCTTGTTCTGGAAGAAATAGGCGCGCGGATCGTCGAACTTCCTATGGATGACGATGTGGCTGCCTTGCACGAGGCGGACATTGTGGACGTCGTTCTGGCCGACGGCGGTCGAGAGCACGTGGTCGACCCAGGGGCCGGCGGCGTTGACGAGAAGCCGCGCGCGAACCTCCTCGATTTCACCGGTAAGCACATTCTGCACTTTTACGGTCCAAAGCGCACCGTCGCGCCGCGCGCCGACAACCTTGGTGCGGGTGCGGACAATGGCGCCCCGATCTGCCGCGTCACGAGCGTTCAGCGCCACCAGGCGTGCGTCGTTGACCCAACCGTCCGAATATTCGAAAGCCTTGCGGAACAATGGCTTGAGCGGCTTGCCTGCCGGATCGCGGGCCATATCCAGCGTCTTCGTCGCCGGCAGCAGCTTGCGCCCGCCGATATGATCGTAAAGGAACAATCCCAGCCGGATCAGCCAGGCGGGCCTGAGGCCTTTGGCATAAGGCAGAACGAAGCGCATCGGCCAGATGATATGCGGCGCGTTCTTCCACAGAACCTCGCGCTCCATCAGCGCTTCACGCACCAGCCGGAACTCGTAGAATTCGAGGTAGCGAAGGCCGCCATGGATGAGCTTGGTCGAGCCCGACGAGGTTCCGCTGGCGAGATCGTTCATCTCGGCGAGGTATACCGAAAACCCACGACCAACGGCGTCGCGGGCTATGCCGCAGCCATTGATGCCGCCGCCGATGACGAAAATGTCATGGATCGGAGATGCGTCCAAAGAATCCTCCAACGATTTCGCATTGCACCATTTTTGTGTTTTACGAAACCGTGGCGGAATTATTTCGAACTCAAACCGAATGTCAAACGAAATATCACAGCTGCGTGAACAAGCCGTCATACGCGCCTATTCGAGCGCGGTCTCAAGCAGCCGAACCTCGGTCTCCTCGCAAATCTTGCGGATCGACGGGATCTCGCAACGATCGGTGATGAAGGTATTCACCTGCGAAAGATGGCCGATCCGAACCGGCGCCGTGCGCTCGAATTTCGTCCGGTCGGAGACCAGGATGACGTGGCGGGCATTCGCGATGATCGCCTGCGCAACCTTCACCTCGCGGAAATCGAAGTCGAGCAGCGCGCCGTCATGATCGATCGCCGAGGCGCCGATGACGGCGTAATCGACCTTGAACTGACGGATGAAATCGACGGCCGCCTCGCCGACAATACCGCCGTCGGAACCGCGCACGACGCCGCCGGCGATCACCACCTCGATCGTCGGGTAGATGCGCATCCTATTGGCAACGTTGATGTTATTGGTGATGACCATAAGTCCGTTATGGTCGAGCAGCGCCTTACTGACGGCCTCGGTGGTGGTGCCGATATTGATGAACAGCGAGGCATTGTCAGGGATCAGCCGCGCCGCCGCGCTGCCGATCGCCTCCTTCTCGTCGGCGGCAATCTTGCGCCTTGCCTCGTACTCCATGTTCTCGATGCCGGACGGGAACAGCGCACCGCCATGGATGCGGGTCAGCAGCCGCTGATCGCACAGATCGTTGAGGTCCTTGCGGATGGTCTGCGGCGTCACATTGAAATGCGTCGCCAGGTCGTCGACCAGCACCCGGCCATGGTCTTTCGCCATCTGGATGATCTCGGCATGGCGTGGCGAAAGAAACATCGCGCGTCCTCCATTTTCGTTTTTTCCGTCTATATCGGAAAACGAAAGCGAAGAAAAGGCATAAGCCGGCTAACGAAAATCACCTGACTGCAAAAGGCAAACCAGTGCGGAACACGCCTGCTGCTTCAGAATGGACGCCGCGCAATCTCGGTTATGACGTCGAACGCCGCGTCGACATCGGCTGCCGTCGCCTCGAACTGCCCCGCCTGAAAGCGGATCGCCACGCGCCCGTCGACCCGCGTCTGCGTGAGATAGATCCGGCCATCGGTGTTGATGGCGTCGACCAGACGCAGATTGTGCTCGTCAGCATCGATGCCTGGTGCCGCGCGATGCCGGAACGAGAAAAGCGACAGCATCGGCTCGCTGCTGAGCTCGAAATCCGCCTCCCTGGCCAGCCGCGCGGCAAGCCCTTCGCTCCAGGCGACATGTTTTCTTATCATGTTGCGCAGGCCTTCGAGGCCATGGGCACGCAGCAGGAACCAGAGCTTCAGCGCCCGGAAGCGGCGCCCGAGCGGCACCGACCATTCCGAATAGTTGATGATGCCGTCATGGCCTCGGGTTTTTAGATAGTCCGGCTTGATCGCCAGCGTGCGCACGAGATCCTCCGGCTGGCGGATGAACTGGATCGAGCAGTCGAACTGCGCGCCCAGCCACTTATGCGGATTGAAGACGATGGAATCAGCGCCTTCGACGCCGGTCCAGAATTGCCGGTATTCCGGGCAGATCATCGCCGATCCGGCCCAGGCGGCGTCGACGTGCAGGTAGAGCCCGTGCCGCTTCGCGACGGCGGCTACCGCCGCGATGTCGTCTGTGCCGCCGGTGCTGGTGCCGCCGACGCAGGCGATGATGCCGGCCGGCAGAAGGCCGGCCTTGCGATCGGCAACGATCGCAGCCTCGAGCGCCGCCGTGTCCATGGCGCGAAAACGTCCGCCGACCGGGATGCGGATGAGGTTTTCCTCGCCGATGCCGGAAACCCAGATGGCGCGGTCGATCGAGGTATGGACCTGGTCGGAGGAGTAGACGCGAAGCTTTGCCTGCCCGGCCAACCCTTTTTTGTTTCCCTGCCAGTCAAGCGCCCGCTCGCGCATGGTGAGCACCGCGGCAAGCGTCGCCGACGAGGCCGAATCCTGGATCACGCCGGAAAAGCCCTCGGGCAGGCCGAGCGCCTGGCGCATCCAGTCGACGACGCGCGTCTCGAGCTCGGTCGCCGCCGGCGAGGTCTGCCACAGCATGCATTGCGCGGCCATCGCCGAGACCAGATATTCCGCCACGACCGAAACCGGCGCCGCATTGGCCGGGAAATAGGCGAAGAAACGCGGGTGCTGCCAATGCGTCATGCCCGGCACGATCTTTTCTTCGAAGTCGGCGAAGATCTTGTCCATCGGCTCGGGCATTTCGGGTGGCGAAAACTCGATGCTCCTGAAAATCTCGCCCGGCGCTATTGCCGGCCGCACCGGACGCTCGCGCAGGCCGGCGCGGTAATCGGCGCCCCAATCGGCTGCCCGCCTCGACCAGTCGCGGAATTCCTCATTGTCCATAATTTCCTCCCAGCAACCGCCCATGTCGGTTAACCGAACCGCTCTCAGTTTTGCTTAACATGTTAAATATATTAAGGCAACGGCTGGATCGAAAAGGCCCTACCCCGGAAAATCCGGCAGGTTTGAAAAGGCCAGTTTCAGCGCGCTGGACCAGCCATCCGAAATGGTGCGGTAGTAAGGATCGTCATGGCCGATCCGCCGGTTCAGCCCCACCTTGAACGCATCCTGTTCCATGAACAGAAGATCGAGCGGCAGCCCGACCGAAAGGTTGGATTTCAGCGTCGAGTCGAAGGATACCAGCAGCAGCTTCACCGTCTCCGCCAGGCTCATTGTCCGGTCATAGGCACGGATGATGATCGGCTTGCCGTATTTCGTCTCGCCGATCTGGAAGAAGGGCGTGTCGTCGGTCGACTCGATGAAATTGCCTTCCGGATAGATCATGAACAGCCTGGGCGGGCTGCCCTTGATCTGGCCGCCGAGGATGAAGGAAGCATTGAAATAGGCGTCCGCCTTCTCGCCGTCGGGCGACGCATGCGCGATCGCTTCCTTGACCGTATCGCCGACCAGCCGCACCGTCTGGTACATGGACGGGGTCTCGAGCAGCTTCCCATGGCGGTCGCCGACCGCCTTGTTGCGCTCGTCGAGCAGGCTGACGACGGCCTGCGTCGTGGCAAGGTTGCCCGCCGACATCAGCACGATGACGCGCTCGCCGGGCTGTTCCCACACATGCATCTTCTTGAAGGTCGATATCGAATCCATGCCGGCATTGGTGCGCGTGTCCGACATGAACACGAGCCCGCGATCGATCTTGAGGCCGACGCAATAGGTCATGGTCGCTCTTCTGCGAAAGCAGTTCCAGGAAAAACGTGTAGCGGTTTTCCGTCTGGAATTGCGTGAAAACAAAGAGATAGAGCGGTTCGGTGATTCTATCAAACGCTGAACCGGTCTGGCGATTGCGGCGCAGATTACTGCTCTACCGTGACGGTCACGGCAAGCTTCTCTTGCGCCTGCCCCAGCAATATCCCCGACACCGGCGAGGCATCGCGATAGTCGCGCCCCGTCGCCACCCGCACATAGCGTTCGTCGGGAGAGATACCGTTCGCCGGGTCGAAGGACACCCATCCGAGCCCGACGACATAGGCCTCGGCCCAGGCATGGCTTGCCGCCTGCTCGACGGCAGCATCCATCATCAGGTAGCCGCTGATATAGCGGGCGGGAAAACCAAGCGCGCCCGCCGCGGCGATGAAGATATGGCTATGGTCCTGGCAGACGCCGGATTTCAACGCGAGCGCCTCCTCCGCCGGCGTCACGACGCTGGTGGTGCCTGGCCTGTAGGCGACGCGTTCGCCGATAGCGCCCATCAGCCGGTGCAGTCGCTCGATCTCGGTGCCCTGTCCGACCGCGCCGGCCAATTCGCGGATGCGCTCGCCGGCAGTGGTGAGCTGCGTCTGCTGTGCGAACAGCCAGAGCGGCGCAAAGCCCTGATGCGGGCCCGTCACGCCCGCCGTATCATGCGTGGTCACGTCTCCGGCGGCCTCGACGGTGATCGAGTTCTGGCCGCTCTCGGCGCTCACCAGCCGCGTATCGTTGCCGAAATGGTCGATGAAGCGCACCTCCTCGCGCGCGCCCTCGACCTTGATCGCCCAGGAGTCGACGGTCTGCGTACGCCCGCTGGAAGGCAGCAGGCGCAGCCGCTGCAGCAGATACTGCACCGGCTGATCGTAGCGGTACTCGGTGCGATGTATGATCTTGAGCCGCATAGCGCTCGCCCTCGGCTGTGCTCAATAGAACCGGTAGTCCTGAGCGATCTCGTCGCCCAGCCTGGTGTTGTCGCGAATGAACTCTGCCAGGAATTCGTGCAAGCCGTGGTCGAATATGTCCTTGATCGACCCTCTCTTGAGCAATGCCTGGATCTTCTCGGCCGTGGCATGGCAGGCATGGCGCTCGCCATAATCGTCGGCGAGGAATTTCAGATGCTCGCCAAGGAAGCGGTAGCAGAAGGTCAACGAGCGCGGCATGCGCACGTTGAGGATCAGATAATCGGCGATGTTCGTCGGCTTGTAGTCGGCTTCGTAAACCCAGCGATAGGAGCGGTGCGCCGACACCGAGCGCAGGATCGACTCCCATTGGTAGTTGTCCAGCGTCGAGCCGACCCAGGACAGCGAAGGCAAGAGCACGTAATATTTCACGTCGAGGATGCGAGCCGTGTTGTCGGCGCGCTCGACATAGGTGCCGAGCTGCGAGAAGTCGAAAATCTCGTTGCGCAGCATCGTACCGTAGAACGAACCGCGGATCAGCGCCGTCTCGCGCTTGATGGCATCGAGCACCGTCGGCAGGTCGCGTTCGTCGATCGGCCTCGCCAGCATGCGCTTCAGCGACATCCAGGCTTCGTTGATGCTTTCCCAGGTCTCGCGCGTCAGCGCCGTGCGCACCATGCGGGCATTGTTGCGCGCCGTCTCGATCGACGACATCGTGCTCGACGGGTTCGAAGTGTCGCGCAGCAGGAAGTCGGAGACGTTGGCGGCGGTGTAGTCCTGGTATTTCCGGCTGAAGGCGATGTCCGAGCCGGCGCTGAGCAGCACCGAGTTCCATTCCTCCGAAGCGCTCTGCGTGCGCGTCAGCGCCATGCGCAATCCCGCGTCGACCAGGCGCGCCATGTTTTCGGCCCGCTCGATATAGCGGTTCATCCAGTAGAGACCGTTTGCGGTGCGGCCGAGAAGCATGTCAGGCCCTTCGGGTTAGCGAATAGGGAATAGGGAGTAGTGAGTAGTGAATTTTCGAACTTCGACCGAATGTGGCATTGCTCTTTCCCCTACTGACTACTGACTATTCCCTACTCACTCATCTCAATCATCCAGCACCCAAGTGTCTTTCGTGCCGCCGCCTTGCGAAGAGTTCACCACCAACGAGCCTTGCTTCAGCGCGACACGCGTCAAGCCGCCCGGCACGATCTGGATACGATCCGAAACCAGCACATAAGGCCTGAGGTCGACATGGCGCGGCGACAGGCCCTTCTCGGTCAGGATCGGGCAGGTCGACAGCGCCAGGGTCGGCTGGGCGATGTAGTTCGAGGGCTTCGCCTGCAGCTTCTTGGCAAACTCCTGGCATTCCTTCTTGGTCGCCGCCGGGCCGACCAGCATGCCGTAGCCGCCGGAGCCA
This sequence comes from Mesorhizobium sp. B3-1-6, assembly GCF_006439555.1. NCBI lineage: Bacteria > Pseudomonadati > Pseudomonadota > Alphaproteobacteria > Hyphomicrobiales > Phyllobacteriaceae > Mesorhizobium > Mesorhizobium sp. B3-1-6. The sequence goes on from NZ_VFTM01000005.1 coordinate 140,408, forward strand.
TGCACTTCCTTGATGACGAGCTCGCCGATGTGCTCGAGCACATATTTGAGGCTGTCCGGCTCCGAACAGCGCCAGGTCGGGATGTTGCCGAGAATCGCCTTGCGGCCGGTGTAGAACTCGACGATCTCCGGCATGTAGGAATAGATCGCCTTGTCGTCGGCGATGCCGGTTCCCGGCGCGTTGGCGATGGTGATGTTGCCGGCGCGGTAGACATCCATGATGCCGGGCACGCCGAGCGCGGAATCCGGCCGGAAGGTCAGCGGATCGAGGAAGTTGTCGTCGACGCGCCGGTAGAGCACGTCGATCTGCTTGTAGCCCTCGGTCGTGCGCATCGCCACATGGCCGTCGACGACGCGCAGATCCTGCCCTTCGACGAGTTGCACGCCCATCTGGTCGGCGAGGAAGGCGTGCTCGAAATAGGCCGAGTTGTAGGAACCCGGCGTCAGCACCGCGATGGTCGGCGCGCCCTTGCTGCTTTGCGGCCGCACCGCGGCGAGCGACTGGCGCAAAAGCTGCGGGTAGTTCTCGACCGGCCGAACCTTGATCTTCTGGAACAGCTCTGGAAAGAGCTGCATCATCGTCTCGCGGTTCTCCAGCATGTAGGAGACGCCGGACGGCGTGCGGGCGTTGTCCTCCAGCACATAGAACTCGTTCTCCGAGATGCGGACGATATCGACGCCGATGATGTGGGTGTAGACGCCGGCCGGCGGCCTCACCCCGATCATCTCGGGCAGGAAGGCCTCGTTCTTCGCAACAAGCTCCCTCGGCACGCGCCCGGCGCGCAGAATCTCCTGGCGGTGGTAGATGTCGTCGAGAAAGGCGTTCAGCGCCTGCACGCGCTGTTCGATGCCTTGCGTCACCCGGCGCCATTCCTGGCCGGAGAGGATGCGCGGGACGATGTCGAAGGGGATCAGCCTCTCGGACGCCTCCTGCTCGCCATAGACGGCAAAGGTGATGCCGGTCTTGCGGAAGACGCGCTCGGCGTCCTGCATTTTCTGGGTAAGCCTGGCCGGGTCCTGCTCCTTCAGCCAGCGATCGTAAGCCTCATAAGGTCTTCTCAATCCGGAGACTTCCGGAAGCATTTCGTCGAACGCTGCCAATCGCGTACTCCCCTCTGGACCATTTCACTGGCCTCGCCGGAGAAAATCAAGCGCAATCGGTGATTTAGGACGCGATGGTGGCCGCTCTATGCGAATTGCCTAAATTTAAGGCATGAGCGGCCAGGCCGGGTCAGTTGCTGCTTCCCGGCGGGGCATCGCCAGGTCCGTCAAAACGCCCGGAAGGTCACGATCGTGAAGGTGTCCTTGATTCCAGGCAGAATCTGCACCCGCTCGTTGACGAAGTGGCCAACATCTTCCTCGTCGTCGATATAGAATTTGGCGAGCAGGTCGTAATTGCCGGCGGTCGAGTAGATCTCGGAGGCAATCTCGGCATCGGCAAGCGCGCTGGCGACCTCATAGGACTTGCCCAGGTCGCACTTGATCTGCACGAAAAATGCCTTCATTGCCCGGTCCTGCCAGCCTGCTTCACGATTAAGCGGCCCTTGTGGCAGACTGCCGCCCGGCTTTCAAGCATCAGCCGGCGCGCGCCGTTCTTGACGACCGCCTAGGCAGGGCGCTCCGGCGTCGAAACGGCGAAATCTTGCGAAGGGATGAAACCGCCGGGCATCGAAGCGCGTATGTTAGATTGCATTCGCCAAGCGAGTTCCGGGAGGCAGGCCATGCGCCGCGTATTGTTCGCACTAGCTCTTGTTCCGATGTGGATAGCCTCGCTTGCCTTTGCCGGCGATGCCGAGATCAAGACCGCGCAGGCAGTCATCGACAGCCAGTTGAAAGCCTTCATCGCCGATGACGGCGCCACCGCCTACAGCTTCGCCGCGCCGAACGTGAAGCAGATCTTTCCGACCGTGGATACCTTCATGAACATGGTGACGAACGGCTACGCGCCGGTCCGCAAGCCCCAGTCCTATTCCTTCGGCAAGGTCGAGCAGACCGGGCCGGGTTCGATCGTCCAGCAGGTGCTGATCGTCGGACCCGACGGCAAGGACTATGAGGCGGTCTACACGCTGCAGCAGCAGGCGGACGGCAGTTTCAAGATCACCGGCTGCAGCCTGCGCGCCTCGACTTCGGTCAGCACCTGAGCAATTCCAGGAAAAGTGTGAGCGGTTGGGCTCGGCGTCTTCGCCGTGGCCTTCCGTCCGGAATTGCGCCAGAACAATGCGGCGTCATAGCGCCCGGATATCGCCCCGCGCCCAGCCCTCGGTGATCTCCGCCGCCCGCGTCTCAAAAGCCTGCGCCTCGATGGCCGCCCGGATGTCCTGCATCAGCCTCTGATAATAGGACAGGTTGTTCCAGGTCAGCAGCATGGCGCCGAGCGCTTCCTGCGAGCGCACCAGGTGATGCAGGTAGGCGCGCGAATAGTCGCGCGCGGCCGGGCAGTCGCTTTCTTCGTCGAGCGGCCGCGGATCGTCGGCATGGCGGGCGTTCCTGAGATTGACCTTGCCGCGCCGCGTGTAGGCAAGGCCATGGCGGCCGGCCCGCGTCGGCATCACGCAGTCGAACATGTCGATGCCGCGCGCCACCGATTTCAGGATATCGTCCGGCGTGCCGACGCCCATCAGGTAGCGCGGCTTGTCAGCCGGCAGTTCCGGGCAGGTGATGTCGAGCATCTCCAGCATCACTGACTGCGGCTCGCCGACCGCCAGCCCGCCGACGGCATAGCCTTTGAGGTCCATCTCCTTCAGGGCTTGAGCGGAGCGCACACGCAAGGCCGCGCTGTCGCCGCCCTGGACGATGCCGAACATCGCCTTGCCCGGCTGGTCGCCGAACGCCGCCTTGCAGCGCTCTGCCCAGCGCAGCGACAATTCCATCGCGCGCTCGATCTCCTCGGGCTTGGCCGGCAGCGCCGTGCATTCGTCGAGCTGCATCTGGATGTCGGAATCCAGCAGGCCCTGGATCTCGATCGACCGTTCCGGCGACATTTCATAGGGCGCGCCGTCGATATGCGAGCGGAAGGTGACGCCCTGTTCGGTCAGTTTCCTGAGCTTCGACAGCGACATGACCTGGAAGCCGCCGCTGTCGGTCAGGATCGGATGCGGCCAGCGCGCGAACTCGTGCAGCCCGCCAAGCCGGGCCACGCGCTCGGCGCCCGGCCGCAGCATCAGATGGTAGGTATTGCCGAGGATGATGTCGGCGCCGACCCCGCGCACCTGGTCCATATACATGGTCTTGACGGTGCCGCCGGTGCCGACCGGCATGAAGGCCGGCGTGCGGATCTCGCCGCGCGGCATCGAGACCAGGCCGCGCCGCGCCTTGCCGTCGCTGGCAAGCACCTTGAAGGAAAAAGTCTCAGCCATTGAATTCCTTGTCGTGCACCGGCGCGGCCGGCGCCTGCTCGTCGAGCGACTGCCGGTAGCGGATGCAGCCGCGCATGAATTTCGGCCATGGCGGCACGGCGATCGCAGGTTCGGTCTTTTCCAGCAAAAGGTCCCAGAGATCGGGGTGATGCCAGCACAGATCATGCCCGGTCGTGTCGCGATGCGCGCGGATGCCGGCGCGCAGCTTCTTCACCTCGGCGATCAGCCTATCGCGGTCCATGCCGTCGAGATCACCGTCCATCGCTCGTCTCCGCCCGGTAAAGCAGACTGGCGTCCCCATAGGAATAGAATCTGTAACGGTTCTCGATGGCATGCGCATAGGCCGAACGCATCGTCTCCAGCCCGCTGAAGGCCGAGACCAGCATGAACAACGTCGAGCGCGGCAGATGGAAATTGGTCATCAGCATGTCGGCCGTGCGGAAGCGATAGCCGGGCGTGATGAAGATGTCGGTGGGACCGGACCAGGGCTCGATCCTGCCGTCATCGCGCGCTGCGCTCTCAAGCAAGCGCAGCGACGTCGTGCCGACGCAGACGATCCGCCCTCCCCGCGTCTTGGCCGCGTTGAGCGCCGCCGCCGTTTCCGGGCTCACCGAGCCGGTCTCGGCATGCATCTTGTGGTCGGCCGTGTCGTCGGCCTTCACCGGTAAAAAAGTGCCGGCGCCGACATGCAGCGTGACGAAGCGGCGCTCGATGCCCTTGGCGTCCAGCGCGGTAAACAGCTCCGGCGTGAAATGCAGGCCGGCGGTGGGGGCAGCGACCGCGCCCTCTTCCCGGGCATAGATGGTCTGGTAGTCGGCGCGGTCGCGCTCGTCGTCGTCGCGCTTCGAGGCGATATAAGGCGGCAGCGGAATATGGCCGACGGCATGCAGCGCCTCGTCGAGGAACGGCCCGGAAAGGTCGAAACCGAGCAGCGCCTCGCCCGCCTCGCCCTTTTCGAGCACCGTAGCGTCGAGCTGGCCGAGGAAGCAGGAATTGCCGTCATGGCCGAAATGGATGCGGTCGCCGGCGGCGATGCGCTTGCCCGGCCGCATGAAGGCCTGCCAGCGGTCCGGCGCCACCCGCATGTGCAGCGTTGCCTCGACCTGCGCCACCGCCTCGCCGCGCTTGCGCATGCCCTTCAGCTGCGCCGGGATGACCTTGGTGTCGTTGAACACCAGCACGTCGCCTTCGCGAAGCAGCGACGGCAATTCGCCGACAAGGCGGTCTTGCGGCGTCTCGCCCGGTTTGACGACCAGGAGCCTGGCGCTGTCGCGCGGCTCAGCCGGGCGAAGCGCGATGCGCTCTTCCGGCAGATCGAAGTCGAACAGGTCGACGCGCATCAGTAGAGCCGAATGAGCAGCGCCCCGGCAAGCAAGAGCACAGCGCCGGCGACACGGCCAAGCGAGATTTCGCGCACCGCCACGCCAAGGAAGCCGGCGCGGTCGATCAGCATGCCGGCGATCAGCTGGCCGGCGACCAGGAAGGCCATCAGCGCTGCGGCGCCGATACGTGGCGTGAGGATCGTCGACAGCGTCACATAGAAGCCGCCGAGCATACCGCCGGCGACGAACAGCCATGGCGCCGGCGCCTTCCAGTCGAGCTCGATGCCCTGCAGCCTCACCACCGAGATGGAGATGATGCCAAGCACAATGGCGCCGGACAGGAAAGAGAACGCCGCGGCGGCCACCGGAAGGCCGAGGCCGCGCGCCAATTGTGAATTGATCGGCGCCTGGATGGCGATGAAGGCGCCGGACAGGATGCCAAGCAGGGACCAGACAGCGCCCATCATCGTTCCGCCCTTACTTGACGTCTGCCGCGACTTTCAGCGAGACGATCTTGTCGGGATCCTGCACAGGCTCGCCGCGCTTGATCTTGTCGACATTCTCCATGCCTTCGATGACCTGGCCCCACACCGTGTACTGGCGGTTGAGGAAGGCGGCATCGTCGAAGCAGATGAAGAACTGCGAATTCGCCGAATTCGGGTTCTGTGCCCGAGCCATCGAGCAGGCGCCGCGTCCGTGATTGGCGTTGGAGAATTCGGCCTTCAGGTCCGGCTTGTCGGAGCCGCCCATGCCCGCGCGCGACGGCGCATAGCTGGGCTTGCTCGAATTGCCGAACTTGACGTCGCCGGTCTGCGCCATGAAGCCGTCGATGACGCGGTGAAACACCACGCCGTCATAGGCGCCTTCGCGCGCCAGCTCCTTGATGCGGGCAACGTGGCCGGGCGCCAAGTCAGGATACATTTCGATGACGACCTGTCCCTTGGTCGTTTCCAGGATGAGCGCGTTCTCGCGGTCCTTGATCTCAGCCATGTCACAAAATCCTTTTGAAAATGAGGAGGTTATTTGCCGTCGGCGGCGATGCGAACCTTGATCATGCGGTCGGGGTCGGTGACCGTTCCGTTGTCGGCCTCGTCGCCCTTCTTTATCTTGTCGACGAGGTCCATGCCGCCGACGACCTTGCCGACGATGGTATACTGGCCGTCGAGGTTCGGCGCCGGCGCGAACATGATGAAGAATTGCGAGTTCGCCGAATTCGGATCCTGCGAGCGGGCCATGCCGATCACGCCGCGCGTGAACTGCTCGCTCTGCGAGAACTCGGCCGGCAGGTCGGGAAGATCGGAACCGCCGGTGCCGACGGCTTCGGGGTTGAAGCCCTTCTTCATATTGCCGAATTTGACATCGCCGGTCTGCGCCATGAAGCCGTCGATGACGCGATGGAAGGCGACGTTGTCATAGGCGCCGTCGCGCACCAGCTTCTTGATCTGCGCGACGTGCTTGGGCGCCAGGTCGGGACGCAACGCGATGGTCACGTCGCCGTCCTTCAGCGTGATGATCATGGTGTTTTCCTTGTCGGCGGCGACGGCCGGCATGGATGCCGCGAAAAGGCCGGCAAGCACGACGAGGAACGAAGCGAGCTTCTTCAGCTGCATAGGAATCTCCGGAAAGCCTATTTGGTGAACTTGGCGGTGAGAGCGCCGGCGACGGCCGCTGGCACGAAAGGACGGATGTCGCCGCCCATCGACGCAATCTGGCGCACAAGTGTGGCGGTAATGGTGCGCACGGACGGGCTGGCGGGCAGAAAAACCGTCTGCAACTCCGGCGCCATCGTCTCGTTCATGCCCGCCATCTGCATTTCGTAATCGAGGTCGGTGCCGTCGCGCAGCCCCCGGATCATGATCGAGGCGCCGTGCTTGCGGGCCGCGTCGATGACAAGGCCATCAAAGGAAACGACCTTGATGCGACCGCCGTCGCGGCCGAACTCGGCCTTGGTTGCCGCCTCGATCAGCTCCACGCGTTCCTCGAAGGAAAACAACGGCTTCTTGCCCGGATGGGTGCCGATCGCCGCATAGACGGTGTCGGCCACCGCCAGCGAGGCCTTGAGCACGTCGAGATGGCCGTTGGTCAGCGGGTCGAAGGAGCCGGCATAAAGGGCGGTGCGTTCGGTCATGGCAGGCTTCTAGCGAGCCTCTCGAACAAAGGCAAATCCCATCGATTGCCCGGCCGTGAACCTTTTCGCGCCGATGAACGACAGATGAATGCGACGATCACGAACATTTCACGCAGCGTTCACTAAGTTGCCGCTTCAAGGGGTGAAACCAAATCCCCATGTCATCGTTGTAAGTCCAGGAGAACACGCAAATGCTGATCTACATGCTTGCCACTGCAATGACCATCGTGATGCTGATCGCGACCGCATTTGGGTTGCATCAGGAAGCAGCGCGGGTGCGCGTCAAGGCCAACACCAAGCGGCTCGATGGTTTCGCCCATCGCAATGTTTATCGTCGCCACTGATCTCCACCATGACCGAGCCGGCCCAAAGGGCCTGTTAAGCCGGATGAAAGCCTATTCGCTCCCGCCCATATCGTCGTCCGCGCCAGTCTCGCTCGAAGACACCTCCTCGACCTCATCGTCGGCCTGCGGCTCCGAAATCCGCTCCACCGACACGACCTTCTCGCCTTCGGCCGTGTTGAAGATCGTCACGCCCTTGGTGGCCCGGCTGGCAAAGCGTATGCCGTTGACCGGCACGCGGATGACCGTGCCGCCATCCGAAACCAGCATGATCTGATCGTCATTGCCGACCGGGAAGGTCGCGACCAGCCGGCCGATCTCAGCTACCTTCGACACATCGGTGGCGCGGATGCCTTTGCCGCCGCGGCCCGTCAGCCGGAAATCGTAGGAAGACGAGCGCTTGCCGTAGCCATACTCGGTCACCGTCAGCACAAGTTTTTCATGCGCCCTAAGGAACTCGTAGCGCTCCTCGGAAAGCTCGGCTTCCTCGCCGATTTCCTCATTGGTGAGCGCAATCTCCTCCTCCTCGGCCGCGCCGCCGGCGGCAAGCCGGCGCTCCGCCGCGGCGCGCTTCAGATAGGCGGCGCGCTCGGCGGGTGACGCATCGACATTCTCGATGATGGACATCGAGATGATGCGGTCGGTCTCGGCCATGGTTATGCCGCGCACGCCGACGGAATTGCGGCTCTGGAAGACACGCACATCGGAGACCGGGAAACGAATGCACTGGCCGGAATTCGCAGTCAGAAGCACATCGTCATTGTCGGTGCAGGTCTCGACGCCGAGGATCTCGTCGCCCTCTTCCTCCAGCTTCATGGCGATCTTGCCGTTGCGGTTGACCTGCACGAAGTCGGACAGCTTGTTGCGGCGCACGGTGCCGCGCGTGGTCGCGAACATAACGTCGAGCTCGCCCCAGCTGGTTTCGTCCTCCGGCAGCGGCATGATCGTCGTGATGCGCTCGCCCTGCTCGAGCGGCAGCATGTTGATCAGCGCCTTACCGCGCGATTGCGGGTTGCCGATCGGCAGCCGCCAGACCTTTTCCTTGTAGACGATGCCGCGCGAGGAGAAGAACAGCACCGGGGTGTGCGTGTTGGCGACGAACAGGCGGGTGACGAAATCCTCTTCCTTGGTCGACATGCCGGAGCGGCCCTTGCCGCCGCGGCGCTGCGCCCGGTAGAGCGAGAGCGGCACGCGCTTGATGTAGCCCGAATGGCTGACCGTGACGACCATGTCCTCGCGCTGGATCAGGTCCTCGTCTTCCATATCCGAACCGCCGTCGGTCAGCTCGGTGCGGCGCGGTGTGCCGAACTCGTCACGGACCGCGATCAACTCATCCTTGACGATCTGCTGGATGCGCGCGCGTGACGACAAAATATCAAGGAAATCAATGATTTCAGCGCCGATCTGGTTCAATTCGTCGGCGATCTCGTCGCGGCCGAGCGCGGTCAGGCGCTGCAGGCGCAGGTCAAGGATGGCGCGCGCCTGTTCCTCGGACAGATTATAGGTTCCGTCCTCGTTGATGCGGTGGCGCGGATCGTCGATCAGCTGGATCAGCGGAGCGACGTCGTGTGACGGCCAGCGCCGCTCCATCAACTGCTCACGCGCCGTCTGCGGATCCGGCGCGGTGCGGATCAGCTTGATCACCTCGTCGATATTGGCCACGGCGATCGCCAGGCCGACCAACACATGCGCCCGCTCGCGCGCTTTCCGCAGCAGGTATTTGGTGCGGCGGCTGACAACTTCCTCGCGGAAACCGACAAAGGCCTTCAGCATGTCGATCAACGTCAGCACTTCCGGCTTGCCGCCGTTGAGCGCCACCACATTGGCGCCGAACGAGGTCTGCAGCGGCGTGAAACGGTAGAGCTGGTTGAGGACGACGTCGGCCACGGCGTCGCGCTTCAACTCTACGACGACGCGGTAGCCCTGGCGGTCACTCTCGTCGCGGATGTCGGAAATGCCCTCGATGCGCTTGTCGCGCACCAACTCTGCCATCTTCTCGATCATCGAGGCTTTGTTCACCTGATAAGGAATCTCGGTGACCACGATGGATTCGCGGTCATTGCCGCGCTGCTCGATCTCGACGCGACCGCGCATGACGATCGAGCCGCGGCCCGTCGAATAGGCGTTGTAGATGCCCGAACGGCCAAGCACGATGCCGCCGGTCGGGAAATCCGGACCGGGCACGATCTCCATCAGCGCCGTCAGGTCGATCGCCGGATTGTCGATGAGAGCGATGGCACCGTTGCAGACCTCGACGAGATTGTGCGGTGGAATGTTGGTGGCCATGCCGACGGCGATACCGCCGGAACCGTTGACCAGAAGGTTCGGGAAACGGGCCGGCAGCACCTTGGGCTCGCTGCCGGACGCATCGTAAGTATCCTGGAAATCGACAGTTTCCTTGTCGATGTCCTCCAAGAGCTCATGCGCGACCTTGGTCAGCCTGGACTCGGTGTAGCGCATCGCCGCCGGCGGATCGCCGTCGATCGAGCCGAAATTGCCCTGACCGTCGATCAGCGGCACGCGCAGCGACCAGTCCTGCGCCATGCGCACCAGGGCGTCATAGATGGAAGCGTCGCCATGCGGATGGTATTTACCCATCACGTCGGCGACCGGGCGGGCCGACTTCACATATTTGCGGTTCCAGTGGTAGCCGCTCTCATGCGAGGCGTAGAGGATGCGGCGATGCACGGGCTTGAGGCCGTCGCGCACGTCGGGCAGCGCGCGGCTGACGATCACGCTCATGGCGTAATCGAGATAGGAGCGCTGCATCTCCTCGATGATCGAAATCGGCTCGATGCCGGTGGGGCCGCCGTCCGGCCCGCGCGGTGTCTTCTGGTCGGTCAAATCAGGTCACAATCCAGTCGGGAATCACTGCATGCTTATATAGGAAACCTTGCCGAAACTCCAATGTCGGCCGGACTTTTCCAGAGACAATTTTGATGGTAATTTCAAATGGATACCGCTGATTGCGACGATATGGCCACAGTCGTTTTCGCCGTCGTGCGGCAAGGTCGGCGATGGATCGGGCAAAAACCGCAAGCGCAATGAACCTGGCCTCATGGTTGCCTTTGCGGACGCTGGGCGGCTGGAGTGTCAGGGACCGCGAAGAACTTCGACAAGGCGATGAAGCAAGCGCTCGTTCTGGCCAAAGGTAAGGACGCGGATTACCTGCCGGGCTGGTGCGGCCCGACATCGGACTGACGATAAATCCGGCTGACAGCGACAGACCTCATCGGCCCGTGCGGCGGGCGCGATAGGCGCCGGGAGCTTTCCCCATCTCGCGCCGGAACCGGCGGTTGAAGGTCGACAGATCGTTGAAACCGGCGTCGAAAGCGATCGTCGAGATCGCGGCATTTGACGTGCGCAGTTGCACCGCGGCACGGTGCAACCTCGTCCTCAGCAGGAACTGGTAGGGCGTCATGCCGGCAACGTGCCGGAAAATGCGCAAGAAATGATAAGGGCTGGTAGCCGTGCCGTCGGCAAGCTCGGTCAGCGACAGCGGCCGTTCGGCATTGAGCTCGATCAGCCGCACCGCCTCGGCAACGCGTTTCTGGTCGCGACGGCTGGGTATCCGGGTAGGTCCGGAGAAACCTGTCGCAGCGGTGGCCACCGCGCCGGCCATGCGCAGGCCGAGTTCCTCGAACGCTCCGTCGTCACCGGTTTCTCGCGCCGCCTCCGCCTCGGCCAGTAGCGGCGCCAGCGCCGGCCGGGGCGGCAGGCGCGGATCGGCAAAGCCGAGCCGTTTCGCGCCCGGCAGTTCGGCCACGACGCGCTCCAGATAGGCCGGCGAGAAATGGAAGGAGAGGCAGCGGTCGCCGGCGCCGTGCTCATGCCCGCATTCGTAGCAGGCGCCGGGGTTGCCGAGCAGGATGGCGCCCGGCGCCAGCATTGCCGTGCCCTGGCTCGTGCGATAGCGGAACGTGCCCCTGGTCACCGCGGCGACGCAGAAGCTCCGATGCTCTTCCTCGAACGGCCTGTCGCCGGCGACTGCCGTGCAGATCACGTCGAACACCTGCCAGCCATGTCCGCAAGCCAGAGTTTTCTGCGCGGTGGTCATGGCTGAAGGATAGCAATTTTTCCCAAGCGAAGAACCCAGCCATGCCGCTATTGCTCGCCCTCTCCTGACAAACGAGGCAGCAACAATGACCGATCCCTTTGCCGAGGCCCTGCACAGCGACGGCTCCAATCCGGATCTTGCCGAAAAACTGAAGCTCTACGGCCGCTTCATCGGCGCCTGGACCTTCGACGCCACGCGCATTCTCGAAGATGGCACCAGGCTCACCGGGCGCGGCGAGGTGCATTTCGGCTGGGTTCTCGAAGGCAGGGCCGTGCAGGACGTCTGGATCCTGCCCGCGCGCGACGCCGGCCCCTCCCCGTCGCTCGGACCATGGACCTTCTGCGGCACGACGTTGCGCGTCTACGATCCCGGTGCCGACGCCTGGCACATCTTCTGGAGCGATCCGCGCAACCAGTATTACAGCCGGCAGCTCGGCCGCGCCGAGGACGACACCATCGTCCAGGTCGGCGCCGACGGCACCGGCGCGTCGGTGCGCTGGAGCTTTTCGCGCATCACCGGGAACTCGTTTCGCTGGCTCGGCGAACGCTCGCATGACCACGGCTTGACCTGGCGCATGGAGGTGGAATTCCTGGCCCGCCGCACGACTCCAGCCTGAGCGATCAACCAATTGTAATCATGGAGGAAACAATGCTTGACCATGTCTCGATCGGTGTCCGCAACGCCGGCGCTTCGAAACGCTTCTACGATGCCGCGCTCGAGCCGCTCGGTTATTCCTGTCTCAGCCAGTCGCCCGGCTCCCTCGGTTATGGCGCCCAAACAGTCCAGCTTTGGGTGAACGACGCCGAACGGCCGGTTCCGGCCGAAGCGGAGTCTGGCTTGCATTTCTGTTTCTCGGCGTCGACGCGCGCCAGCGTCGACGCCTTTCACGCCGCGGCATTGCATGAAGGCGGCAAGGACAACGGCGCGCCCGGGCTCCGGGCGGCCTATGGGGACAACTACTACGCCGCCTTCGTTATCGACCCGGACGGCTACCGCCTGGAAGCCTTTTGCGGCAGGCCCGAATAGCCGGCTGTTTTCCCCTTCCGCGCTGTTTCCAGCGCCTGGGCTTTGCTCTACCAATTGCAGAGTCTGGGCTTCGCCCGGCGGGAGGGGACCAGCGATGCCGAGTTTCGACAGCCTGTTCAACGCCTTCGTCACCATCCTGGTGACCATCGACCCGCCGGGGCTGGCGCCGCTCTTCCTCGCCGTGACGCGCGGCATGAACCGCGAGGAGCGTCAGCAGGTCTCGGTGCGCGCTTCGGTGATTGGCTTCCTGGTCATGGCGCTGTTTGCGATCGCCGGCGCCTCGATCCTGTCGGTGTTCGGCATCACGCTGCCGGCCTTCCGCGTCGCCGGCGGTTTTCTCTTGTTCTTCATCGCCTTCGAGATGGTTTTCGAGCGCCGCCAGGACCGCAAGGAAAAGATCGGCGACGTCGCCATCACCAAGGACATGATCCACAACATCGCCGCCTTCCCGCTGGCGATCCCGCTGATCGCCGGCCCCGGCGCCATTTCGGCAACCGTGCTCTTGTCGGGACATTTCGAGGGCTTTGCCGCCCAGGCAGCGCTGGTCAGCATCATCTTCCTCTGCCTCGTCATCACCTATCTGGTGTTCGTGCTGTCGGAACGCATCGACCGCATCCTCGGCCAGACCGGCCGCTCGATCCTGACCAGGCTCCTGGGCGTGATCCTCGCGGCGCTCGCCGTACAGTTCGTGGCCGACGGCGTCAGGGCGCTGATGGCCGCTTGAGCAGTACCCTACTGCCTACTGCCTACTGCCTACTGCCTACTGCCTACTGCCTGCCTACTGCCGCCGTTTCGACCACTTCAAAATCATGCGTGATGGTCGCCGTCTTCGCCATCATGGCGCTGGCCGAGCAGTATTTCTCGATCGACAGGTCGATCGCGCGTTTCACCTTGTCGTGCGACAGGGTACGGCCCTTGACGATGAAATGCATGTGGATGCGCGTGAACACTTTTGGATCGGCCTCGGCCCGGTCGGCGTCGAGCTCGACCACGCAATCCTCGACCGCCTCGCGTCCTTTCTCGAGGATGTGCACGACGTCATAGGCCGAGCAACCGCCGGTGCCGATCAGCACCAGTTCCATCGGGCTCGGTCCGGGTGTCCGGCCTTCCGGCCGGTTCGCCGTGCCCAGCACGACCTTGTGGCCGCTGCCGGATTCGCCGACGAAGGTGCGTTCCTCGACCCATTTGACGCGTGCTTTCACGTTGATCTTCCTTACGAGGCTCCTACTGGCCGAACACGACGGCATGCATGATCCGGCCGGGCAGCAGCGTGAAGATGCCGGCGCCGACCAGCGCGAACAGATAGAGCTTGATCATGGCGCCGCGATGCGCGGTCACCTTATGCGTGTGCGCATACCAAGCCGCCAGCGGCACGGTGACCAGCACCAGAATCGACAACAGATGGATCGGACTGAACGGGCCGATGAGCCGGATTTGCTGGATCCAGAAACTGGATATGGCGATGACCAGCATCAGCGTCACCCAGGCATAACCCATCACCCGGTGCCGCGTATTGCCCTTGGGCAGCGCCAGCTGGGCGCCGCCCACGGCGAGCGCGGCGAAGGCCGCGAATGCATGCCATGGAATGGGAGGAGGCGCCGACAGAAGCGGTCCGAGCGACATCGCGCCTTCCCTTCAGACGACTGTTTCGAGACGCTTAGAACGGGATCTCGTCGTCCAGCTCGCGCGACGAGCCGCCGCCACCGCCGCCCCTGGAACCGCCACCGCCGCCACGGCCTTCATTCGGACCGGACTGGCCGAAATCCGAGCCACGGCTGCTGCCGCCGCCGGAATAGTTGCCGACCTGGCCGCCGCCGCCCTCGCCGCGCGCGTCGAGCATTTGCAACTCGCCCCGGAATTTCTGCAGCACGACCTCGGTCGTGTATTTGTCGGCACCGGTCTGGTCTTGCCATTTGCGGGTTTGCAGCTGGCCCTCGACATAGACCTTCATGCCCTTCTTCAGATACTGCTCGGCCACCTTGGCGAGCTGGTCGTTGAAAATGACGACGTTATGCCACTCGGTCTTTTCCTTACGCTCGCCCGAGTTCTTGTCGCGCCAGCTTTCCGACGTGGCGATGCGAATGTTGACGACCGGATCACCGGAATTCAGGCGGCGGATTTCAGGATCCGCTCCGAGATTGCCGACCAGAATGACCTTGTTGACGCTACCCGCCATCTTACTTCTCCGCGCTCATCCGAAACAAATTTTAAGTCGCTCACCTTACAGCCTGTGGGTCGCCGCCGCCCGCACAGGCTGGCTTTTCCCACAAGGTTTTTGTTCTCTTTTCGTTCTAGTCCTGGCCGCAGCCTCTGTCAAGGAATGTCAGCAACAGGTAGTATTCCTGCGCAGGAAACAAGGGGGACATCGGAATGAACATTGTTTCGCATCAGGATCAGCCGCGCGAAACGTGGCGAGCCGGAGTCGAAACCCGCATGCATGTTGCCGCCATCAATGGCGCGACCGGCCTTTGTATATTCGAGCAGTGGGTCGGATCAGGTACCGGCGCGCCGACGCACGCGCACACGGTCGAGGAAGTGCTGACGGTGATTGCCGGCGAAGCCGAAATGTGGATCGACGACCGACGCGCCGTGCTCACGGCCGGGCACTCGCTGATCATTCCCGCGCACTGCAAACATGGCTTTCGAAACGTCGGTTCCGGCACGCTTCACATCCAAGCCGTGCTCGCATCGCCGGTGTTCGAGGCAAGCTTCGACGGAGCCGCGGCGCCGGTGAGACGCTGGACATCTTAAAACAACACTTGCCAAATCAATAAGTATCGACTTATGCTTCTATCATGATCGAAGCAGAGATTTTCCGCGCTCTGGCCGACCCGACGCGACGCGCCGTCTACGAGCGGCTGACCGCCGGCGAGATGAGCGTGAGCGAACTGCGCGCCGGCATGAGCGTGTCGCAGCCGGCGGTCTCCCAGCACCTTGCCGTGTTGCGTGGCGCCGGGCTGGTGGTCGAGCGGCGCGCCGGCCGCAACGCCTATTACCGCGCCGATCCGCAAGGGCTCGACCCGCTGCTCGGCTGGATCGAACGCTACCGCGCCTTCTGGCCGGAACGCATCGAGAAGTTGAAGACCGTTCTGAAGGGAATGGACCAATGACCAAAGCAGGGAACCCGACAGCGGCCGAGACGCCGCTCAGCTTCGAATGCGACCTCCCCGAGCCGCCTGAAAAAGTCTGGCGGGCACTGACCGAGCCGGAGCTGCTCGCCGCATGGCTGATGCCGAACGACATGAAGGCGGAAGCCGGCAGCCGCTTCGCCTTTGCCGGCCCGGATGCGCCGATCGAATGCGAGGTGCTCGAGGCCGAGCCCGGCAGGCTGCTGCGCTATTCCTGGCGCGAGCGGCCTGGCGCGGACGATGGCGAACTCCCGGCCTTCGACAGCATCGTCACCTTCACGCTGGCGCGCACCGCTTCCGGCGGCACGCATCTCAGCATCGTCCATGACGGCTTCGCGCAGGCAGCGCAGCCTCTCGTCGCCATCTCGGGCGCCGGCTGCGGGCTTTCGCTCGATGCGCGCAAAAATCCAATCGCCGCCAATGCGCCCTGCATGATGCTGCGCGCGGCCTGATCAGATCGAGGAGAAAAGCGATGAGCATTGCCAATCTGGTGCCGATGGTGATCGAGCAGTCGAGCCGCGGCGAACGCGCCTTCGACATATTTTCGCGGCTGCTGCGCGAGCGCATCGTCTTCATCAACGGGGAGATCAACGACAGCGTCTCGGCGCTGGTCTGCGCGCAGCTCCTGTCGCTGGAATCCGATCATCCCGACAAGGAGATCTCCATCTACATCAACTCGCCCGGCGGCATGGTGACCAGCGGCTTCGCCATCTACGACACCATGCAATACATTTCCTGCCCGGTGTCGACGGTGTGCATGGGTTTTGCCGCCTCGATGGGCTCCTTCCTTTTGATGGCCGGCAACCCGGGACGGCGCATCGCGCTGCCCAACACCCGCATCGTGCTGCATCAGCCGCTTGGCGGCTTCCAGGGCCAGGCTTCCGACATCCAGCGCCATGCCGAGGACATCGTGCGCACCAAGCAGCATATGACCGAGCTCTACGCCAAGCATTGCGGCCGGACCTATGAGGAGGTCGAGCGCACCCTCGACCGCGACTATTTCATGAGCGCCGCGGAAGCGAAGGACTGGGGTCTCGTCGACCACGTCTACGACACGCGCAAGAAAGCTGCCTGATATCGCGGGCCGGACGCGCGGCAAATTGATCGCCCTGCGTCTGGCTTCGCTCCAGCCGCGCCTCTATAGTTCGGGCATGCCCAAGCTGTTGCAAACCAGACATTTGTGCGTTGCCGCCGCCGCGCTTGCCGGCGCGCTGACGGCCGGTGCCGCGGTTGCCGACGACAGCTCATCGCAGAAGCTGCCCGGCGTCAGCGGCGACTACCGTATCGCCAAGCCGGCGCCGCAACCGGAACCGGATGACGCCCTGCCGGCCGGCAACGACGGCTCGTTCAGGATCGGCAACACCGATGTCAGGATCGGCGGCAGCATAACCATCGATATGGCGACGGGCGGCATGAAGCTGCCGAACCGCTGAGCGTCCTGCCCCGGAAATTTGTCGGATTGGGTGGTGCCCTCAGCACAGTCGGCGCCTGTGGCGGTGCAGGCCAAAGAACGTAAGAGCAAAAAATGTAAGCCCCATCCCTGCTGTGCAGATGGATGGGGCTTCATGGATCTGAAATCCAACTTTAGCCGGGAGTGGACTGCCGGCGTTCTGTTTCGGATGCAACGCGGCGTTCAACCGACGATCCGACTATCGTCTCTAATTGTAGGGAATCGGCAAGTCACGGTTTGTCGGGCTGGCGTTTCAAGTCTGCCCTGGCACTTATGCCCGCCGCGGCTCCATCTCCGTGTGGAGCCTCAAAGGACTGTCCGGTGGCGTCATGCTCCGCTCCTGGGTCCGTTGCGACAATGTCGTTCGAAGCGCTAATCGCTATCGCCTGCGGCGTCTCGCAGGCCGCCAGTTGGGCGGCGAGGCCATCGAAAGACGGCCGGCTTCGTTGACGCTTCCGAGACTGCTCCCCCCAGTCCGACACGTCAACCGTTGAATAGCCGGTTACCGAAAAATGTGATCGCGGAGGTTACGTCCAGGTAAGAGGTTACGTCCAAGTAAGTCGGGCGCCTTCGTGAACCGGTTCGGACGCGGCGCAAGCGCTCTCTGTTTCCACAGTTTTGTCAGGAGCGTGTTCGGCCTTTGTTCTTTCCGCTTGCCCGCTCGCGCGAAAGGCGGTTAAACGCTTGTTGTCGAGATGTGCGGCGTCACTCGACTTGGCGGCGAAACCACCTACATAAGGGATGGCCGGGGAAAACCCGCCAATCCACCACATTCCAGATCTGAGGCGGCGACCGGCGATGGCCGACCATAAATACCTTTCCATTCGCGGGGCGCGCGAACACAATCTCAAGAACGTCGATCTCGACCTGCCGCGCGACAGCCTGATCGTGATGACCGGACTGTCGGGCTCCGGCAAGTCGTCGCTCGCCTTCGACACCATCTATGCCGAGGGCCAGCGCCGCTATGTCGAGAGCCTGTCGGCTTACGCCCGCCAGTTCCTGGAAATGATGCAGAAGCCGGACGTCGACCAGATCGACGGCCTGTCGCCCGCCATCTCGATCGAGCAGAAGACCACCTCGAAGAACCCGCGCTCGACGGTCGGCACGGTCACCGAAATCTACGACTACATGCGCCTGCTTTTCGCGCGTGTCGGCATTCCCTATTCGCCGGCCACCGGCCTGCCGATCGAGAGCCAGACGGTCTCGCAGATGGTCGACCGGGTGCTCGCGCTCGACGAAGGCACGCGCCTGTTCCTGCTGGCGCCGATCGTGCGCGGCCGCAAGGGCGAGTACCGCAAGGAACTGCTTGAGCTGCAGAAGAAGGGCTTCCAGCGCGTCAAGGTCGACGGCGTCTTCTACGAGATCGCCGACGTGCCGGCGCTGGACAAGAAGTACAAGCACGACATCGACGTCGTCGTCGACCGCATCGTCGTGCGCGGCGATCTGGCAACCCGGCTTGCGGATTCGATGGAGACCGCGCTGAAGCTTGCCGAGGGCCTTGCCGTGGCCGAGTTCGCCGACCGGCCGCTCGACGCCAGCCTGACCGGCGAGGACTCGGTCAACAAGTCGAAGAACGAGACGCATGAGCGCATCCTGTTCTCGGAGAAGTTTGCCTGTCCGGTATCTGGCTTCACCATTCCGGAGATCGAGCCGAGGCTGTTCTCCTTCAACAACCCGTTCGGCGCCTGCCCGACCTGCGATGGCCTCGGCAGCCAGCGCGCCATCGATCCCAACCTCGTGGTGCCGGACGAGAACGTTTCATTGCGCAACGGCGCCATCAGCCCGTGGGCGAAGTCGACCTCGCCTTACTATGCGCAGACGCTGGAAGCGCTGGGCAAGGCTTATGGCTTCAAGCTCGGCGACAAGTTCAAGGACCTCAGCGCGGAGGCGCAGGACGCGGTGCTGCGCGGCACGGGCGAGCGCGAGATCACCTTCCAGTATGACGACGGGTTGCGCTCCTACAAGACGACCAAGACTTTCGAGGGCGTCATCCCCAATCTCGACCGGCGCTGGAAGGAAACGGAATCGGCCTGGATGCGCGAGGAGATCGAGCGCTTCATGTCGGCCACCCCCTGCCCGGCCTGCAACGGCTACCGGCTGAAGCCTGAAGCGCTGGCGGTGAAGATCGGCGGCAAACATATCGGCGAGGTCACGGAGCAGTCGATCCGCAAGGCCGATCAATGGTTCACCGATCTGCCGGGTGAGCTCAACGACAAACAGAACGAGATCGCGGTCCGCGTGCTCAAGGAAATCCGCGAGCGGCTGCGCTTCCTCAACGACGTCGGCCTCGACTATCTGACGCTATCGCGCAACTCCGGCACGCTGTCGGGCGGCGAGAGCCAGCGCATCCGGCTGGCCTCGCAGATCGGCTCCGGCCTGACAGGCGTGCTCTATGTGCTGGACGAGCCGTCGATCGGCCTGCACCAGCGCGACAATTCACGCTTGCTCGAAACGCTGAAGCATCTGCGCGATATCGGCAATACGGTGATCGTGGTCGAGCATGACGAGGACGCCATCCTGCATGCCGACTACGTCGTGGACATGGGCCCCGCCGCCGGCATCCATGGCGGCGAGATCATTGCTCAGGGAACGCCGCAGCAGGTGATGGCCAATCCCAATTCGATCACCGGCAAATATCTGTCGGGTGCGCTCGAAGTGGCGACGCCTGGCGTGCGGCGCGAAGCGAAGAAAAACCGGCGCATCAAGGTTGTCGGCGCGCGCGGCAACAATCTGAAGAATGTGACGGCGGAAATCCCGCTCGGCACCTTCACCGCGGTCACCGGCGTGTCGGGCGGCGGCAAGTCGACCTTCCTGATCGAGACCCTGTTCAAGGCGGCCTCGCGCCGCATCATGGGCTCGCGCGAGCATCCGGCCGAGCATGACCGCATCGAGGGGCTGGAATTCCTCGACAAGGTCATCGACATCGACCAGTCGCCGATTGGCCGTACGCCGCGCAGCAATCCCGCCACCTATACCGGCGCCTTCACGCCAATCCGCGACTGGTTCGCAGGCCTTCCGGAAGCCAAGGCGCGCGGCTACCAGCCGGGCCGCTTCTCCTTCAACGTCAAGGGCGGCCGCTGCGAGGCCTGCCAGGGCGACGGCGTCATCAAGATCGAGATGCACTTCCTGCCCGACGTCTACGTCACTTGCGACGTCTGCCACGGCAAGCGCTACAACCGCGAGACGCTGGACGTCCTATTCAAGGGCAAGTCGATCGCCGACGTGCTCGACATGACGGTCGAGGAAGGCGTCGATTTCTTCTCCGCGGTGCCGGGCGTGCGCGACAAGCTGGAGACGCTGAAGCAGGTCGGCCTCGGCTACATCCATATCGGCCAGCAGGCGACGACTTTGTCGGGCGGCGAGGCGCAGCGCATCAAGCTCGCCAAGGAATTGTCGCGCAAGGCGACCGGCAAGACGCTCTACATCCTCGACGAGCCGACCACCGGCCTGCACTTCCACGACGTCGCGAAGCTGCTCGAAGTGCTGCACGAACTGGTCGACCAGGGCAACACGGTGGTGGTGATCGAGCACAATCTCGAGGTGATCAAGACCGCCGACTGGGTGCTCGATCTCGGCCCCGAGGGCGGCGACGGGGGCGGCGAGCTGGTGGCGTCGGGCACCCCGGAAGCGATCGTGCGCGAAAAGCGCAGCTACACCGGGCAGTTCCTGAAGGAGCTTCTGGAGCGCCGTCCCGGAGGCAAGCGCGAAGCGGCCGAGTGATGACGAACAACGGTCTCGTCTCCGTCGAAAGCCGCTTCGGCGTCACAGAGACGATCGATAGGCTCGTTGAAACCATCACGCGCGCCGGATTGCGCGTCTTCGCACGGATCGACCATGCCGCCGGCGCGCATGAGATCGGTGCGCCGCTGCGTCCAACCGAATTGCTGATTTTCGGCCATCCCAAAGGCGGCACGCCGTTGATGCAGGACAAGCAAACAGCCGGCATCGACCTGCCGATCAAGGCGCTGGCCTGGGAGGACGAGCAGGGCAAGGTCTGGCTGTCCTACAACGACGCGCAGTGGCTGGCGGAGCGCCATGGCCTCGGCGACGCCAGCCGCGACGCCGTTGCGACGATTGCGGCAAGCATGAAAAAGGTTGTCGCGGCCGCTGCCGGAGTGGACCAATCATGAGACTGGCCCGCCCCGACGATCTCGCCGCCGTCGTCGCGCTAACCGCCGAGGCCTATGCGCCTTACACGCCCATCTTCGGCGGACCGCCGGTCCCGGTCACCGAGGATTATGCGCCGCGCATCGAGCGCGGCGAGGTCTGGCTGCTGGAAGAAGGCTCACAGCTCGCCGGATTGATCGTCATCGAGCGTCATCCCGACCACGCCATGATCTTCAGCGTCGCCGTCGCGTCAGCTTTCCAGGGCCGGAAGCTCGGCATTGCACTGCTGGCTTTCGCCGACGAGCAGGCGCGGTCATGGGGCGTGCCGGAGGTGCGGCTCTACACCAATTCGCGCATGGAGCGGAACATCGCGCTCTATGCGGCCTACGGCTATCGCGAAACGGGTCGCCGGGCCAACCCGTACCGATCAGGATGGATCCTGGTCGATATGGTGAAGCCGGTCGACCGAGCGGCCTGATCGCATTTCAACGGAGGAGGAAGACGATGAGCCAAGGAAAGATCCGCTCCGGCATGGGCGGCTGGACTTTTGAGCCCTGGGATACCTCCTTCTATCCGGAGAAGCTCGCCAAGGCCAAGCAGTTGCACTATGCCAGCCGCCAAGTGCCGAGCATCGAGGTCAACGGCACCTACTATTCCAGCTTCAAGGAACCGACTTTCGTCAAGTGGGCCAACGACGCGCCGGACGGCTTCGTCTTCTCGCTCAAGGGCAACCGCTTCGTCACCAACCGCCGCGTGCTTGGCGAGGCGGGAGAGTCGATGATGCGCTTCCTCGGCTCCGGCGTCGCCGCGCTCGGCGACAAGCTCGGCCCAATCCTGTGGCAGTTCGCGCCGACCAAGAAATTCGACGCCGATGACTTCGAGGCCTTTCTCAAGCTTCTGCCGGAAAAGCAGGACGGCGTGGTGCTTCGCCATGCGCTCGAAGTGCGCAACGACAGCTTCATCGTGCCCGAGTTCCCGGCGCTGGCGCGCAAGTACAACGCCGCGATCGTCTATGCCGACCACGCGAAATATCCGGCGATCGCCGATGTCACCGGCGACTTCGTCTATGCGCGGCTGCAGACCGGCAGCGACGACAACCCCGACTGCTACACGCCGAAAGGCCTGGACGAATGGGCGGGACGGGTGAAGACATGGGCACAAGGCAAGCAACCCGCCGACCTGCCGCGCGCCGATCCCAAGACCGATGCTCCGGTCAAGCCGCGCGACGTGTTCGCCTACTTCATCACCGAGGGCAAGGTGCGCGCGCCATTCGGCGCCATGGCTCTGATGAAGCGGATCACCGATTGAGGCGAGCCTTCACTGCGGCCATATCCTTTTGTTTGAGCATCGGATCCTGCCTGCCTGGCGTCGGCTGCGCCTTGCCTCCGGCAGCTTCGTCGGAACTTACGGGGCGTCTTGACCGTTTTGCCTTTCTCGCCGGGAGCAGGTTTCCATAGCGGTTGAGCGTCGCGGAACAATGGCCCGGGCTCCGGCATCGGGAGAGCCCGAAGAAAGCGAGGTGATATGGCTGTCATCCTCATCGGGGCATTGCTCATTGTCGCCGGCATTGTGTACATGGCGGGTGCGGTCCTGAGGCGCGGGAAACTTAGCGATCCGGCACCTGCAGCATCCGATCGCCCGATGCCAAACCTCACAACGCCTGGCCCGACGCTTGAGCCACGTCGGCGCGGCCTCGGTTTCCTCGGCCTCTCACAGAACTGGCCGGGTCTGCTGATGATGGGGGTCGGCATCATCCTGCTATTGTTGGTGGCGGTCTTCTGAATTAATGGCATCTTCACCGCTATCGTAACGTAATCGATACTTCCTTGCCGCACTAATGCACGCACGACAGGTTGCAGAGACCCGGCGGCGGCAAGGGCGAGTGCATGCTTCTCGACTACAATTCATTGCTGCTGGCCGTCGGCTTCTCCGCAGCCTGCCTCAGCCTCACACTGTTCGGAACATGGCTGACCGCCCGTTCCGACAAATTCCTGCTGACTTGGGCGATCAGCGTGCTGGTCGTCGTGGCCGAGGTCTTTGCCTACGAGGCTTATATTGAGAGACCCGGAACGGCCCTTGGCGTGCTGACGCTGGCGCTGCTGCTGCTCTGCTTCTCCGTGATGCTTGGCGCTGCCCATCAATTCAGGACAAGACGCTCGCCATTGCCGTTTATCGCGCTTGGCGTCGGCATTTCCTATGCTCTCGCCTTGCCGCCCATGGCGATCGGCTATGACGGGCTGGGCTTCATGCTGGAAAACGCCCTGGCCGCGCTGCTGCTGTTCGGCACCGCGTATCAATATTGGCGGAGTCGCGCGGAGGCCCCCGTCCACCTCATCGGCGTGGCGCTGCTCTATTCGCTGACGGCCGCATCCTTCGTGCTGTGCGCGGCCGTGCTGGCATGGGACGGCAAGCTCGTCCTCGGCCATGCGCCGAGCAATTGGGCGGAGGATCTGAGCCTTGTCATCGTCATCGCCTCCATGACCGGCATCGGCGCATTGTCGCTGGCGCTCAACCAGGGGCGGCTAGCCCGCCATCATCAGCGCGAGGCGCAGACCGATGCCTTGACCGGGCTGCTCAACCGCCGCGCGTTGTTCGACCTTCACGGCAAGACACCCGTCGGCGCTTTCACGGCTGTGGTGGTGTTTGACCTCGACGGCTTCAAGGCGGTCAACGACCAGTTCGGTCACGCTGCGGGAGACGAGGTGCTGAAGGTCTTTGCCGAAGTGCTCTCCGCCGATCTGCGCCCGAGCGACTCGGTTGCCCGCATGGGCGGCGAGGAATTCGCCATGGTGTTGAGGCGCACCTTGCCCGAGACAGCCGAGGCGACGGCCGAACGTGTCAGGGCCGCCTTCGCCGCGCGCACGGTGGAGACAGAGACCGGGCCATTGCGCTGCACGGTCAGCGCCGGCTTCGCCTTCGGCAGCACGGACGGCATGAACTTCGACAAAGTGCTCAGGGCCGCCGACAAGGCGCTCTATGCCGCCAAGCGAGACGGCCGCAACCGCGTGCTCGCAGCAGCACTGCGCCGCGCGGGCTAGCTGTCGCTCGCAACCGTTACCTATTCGTCGGCATCGATCTCGCAGGCTTGCACGATCTTCGGGAGGTAGCTCTGGCAGAAGTCGAGATATGCCCTGACGATAGTCGATCGGTGGCGCTGTGGCGGATACAGCAGATTGATTGACCACTCGGGCAAGGGATATTGCTGTAGCAGCCTCACCAGGCGCTTCTCGCGAATGGGCGCGGCCGCCAGGAATGGCGGCAACTCTGTCACAACATCGCCGCCGACCGCACGATTAAACAGGTGGTGATAGTCATTGGTGGACAGAATCGCGTTCGGTTCAATGACATGGTCGCCCAATTGCCAGCGGACAGGAGTATCGACGCGCGAGGCCCACACCGCGCACGGCAAGCGATGAAGCGCATCGGGATCGGCCGGCATACCGAAACGCTCGACCAACCTTGGGCTGGCGACGAGAACATTGCGGACGGACATCATCTGTCGCGCCACCATGCCCTCGTGAACGATCGCGCCGACCCGTAGGGAAATATCGATACCGTCCTCGATCAGGTCCAGCCGACGTTCGGTTGAGTAGACATAGATCTGTATGTCCGGATAGCGATGCTGGAAGGCGGCGAGCAAATCCCACCATGGCTGGACCGTCGGCGGAAAAGACAGCCGCAAACGTCCTCTCAACTGGGCCTGGTCGCTCACCACAGCCTGCTCTGCCTCCAGCAATGCCTCGACACCGCGAGCGGCGTGCTCGTACAGCCTCATGCCAGCGTCAGTCAGTCTGGTGCCGCGTGCCGAGCGGGCCAACAACTGCACGTTGAGCTGCCGCTCCAGTTCCCGGACACGGCGGCTCAGTGTCGGAAGGGGTATTCCGAGACGAGTCGCTGCCGCCGACAGGCTGCCCGCCTGGACGACCGCAACAAACATCCGCGTAGCGTTGAAATCCATGCGGCAGGCCTACCATATTTGATAGGATGACTGTCAAGGCTGACTGTTCACTTCCACATCTGGCCGGCGTAGCAAACCCGGGATCGTAAGATCTCCGACCCGGAGGGCACTATGAAGAAGGCCGGCATCAGGATTTTGATAGGCATGTCATTGTTGCTAGCGAGTTCCGTCACGTCGGCACGGGCAAGTCCTTCGACAGCCCAAGCCGTCACATTCGAAAACTACAACCGCGCGCAGACCGATGTTTATTTTGCCGGGGTGGTCAAGAGCGGCGGCTTCGGGAAATTCCGGCATGGCCGCGAGCTCGCCCCTCCCGTGCAGCAAGGCATCGTTCGCCCCAACCGCGACACGCTGTACTCGTTTGTGATTGTCGATCTCGACGCCGGGCCGGCGACCATTACGCTGCCGGACGCAGGCAGGCGCTTCATGGGGCTACAGGTCGTCAATGAAGATCAATACACCCGGGCCACTTTCTACGATGCCGGCAGGTACACGCTAACCCGGGATACGATCGGCACTCGCTATGCGATTGCCGTCGTGCGTTTCCTTGTCAACTACACGAACAAGGCAGATATCGAACAGGTTCACGCGCTGCAGGATGCAGTGCAATTCTCTCAGGAGGGGACAGGCACGTTCGACGTCCCCAACTGGGACGAGGCAAGCCTCAAGAAAGTGCAGGCGGCGCTCTTGCAGTTGGGAACGACAGTTTCCGACACGCGCCGCATGTTTGGCGCCAGTGAAGATCAGGTCGACCCCGTCAAGCATCTGATCGGAAGCGCCATGCTTTGGGGCGGAGCTCCCGAGAAGGACTCTCTCTATCTTCCGACGACGCCTGCGCGGAATGACGGCGCCACGATCCACGAATTGACGGTTGGGGAAGTGCCTGTCGACGGCTTCTGGTCACTCACCGTCTACAACAAGGAAGGCTATCTCCAGCCCAACAAGGATAACGCCTATTCGGTGAACAGCCTGACTGCGAAAAAAGGGGCTGACGGTGCCGTCAGCATCCAGTTCGGCGGGTGCGACGGCCAGGTCCTGAATTGTCTGCCGATCACACCCGGTTGGAACTACACGGTACGTCTCTTTCGACCGCGGGCAGAAATCATCGACGGCAGGTGGTTATTTCCGTTGGCGCGACCTGAGAATTGAGGTTGGCACTCGTTTCATCTGCAGTCGAGATTGAACGCAGGCCGTCAATGGTGTGAGATCACTTCGTTGAAGGCGTCGAGATCGACGTAGAAAACCTTGGTGATCTCATCCAGGAGATGATCCTCGTCATAGCCTTGCGACATCAGGATGTTGATCGCGGTCATGATATCGACGCGCTCGGTGAGACGCCGCTTTTGGTAGTCCTCGACAAAACGTTCCATCGCCGTCCCCTGGCAAGATTCTTTTTGGACGCGTTGACCGACAATCACTGCGGGGAAGCTAAGCAGGCTTGCTTGCGTGGAACTTGCGGGCGGTGTCCGCGCGCCTTCCCCCTCATTCGCGACTGATACGGAAAGCGGCCGACTCACCAAGGCCAAGAAAAGATTAGCATGCGGTATTCGACGCACCAAAGCCGTCGAACACTTCGTCATCCTTGGGCGTAGTGACGCGAAGCGGAGCGAAGACCTGAGGATCCATTCCGTTACTTCGAAGCGTCACTAACGGTGCAAAAACATAGGGCGGTAGGAGCGAGGTTGAACGGCTATTATTCTGCACCGCCGCATCATCCGGCATCGGTGCGCGGCGTCGCTGCTTCGCCCAAGGATGACGACCGGCGCTACACTGTCAGGAACTTCCGCACATCCGCCCGGTCGAGGTCCTCGGCCGGACCGGTATGCACGATCTGGCCGCGATCCATGATGTTGACCTCGTCGGCAAGCTCCCGGCAGAAGTCGAGATATTGCTCGACCAGAAGCACCGCGATCCCCGCCTGGTCGCGCAGATAGCGGATGGCGCGGCCGATATCCTTTATGATCGAAGGCTGGATGCCTTCGGTGGGCTCATCGAGCACCAAGAGCTTGGGCCGCATCACCAGCGCCCGGCCTATGGCGAGTTGCTGCTGTTGCCCGCCGGAAAGGTCGCCGCCGCGGCGCGACAGCATCTGCTTCAAGACCGGGAACAGCTCGAAGACATGTGCCGGAACACTACGGTCTGCACGCCTGAGCGGCGCGAAACCCGATTCCAGGTTCTCGCGCACCGTCAGCAGTGGAAAAACCTCCCTGCCCTGCGGCACGAATGCGATGCCCGACCGGGCGCGATCATACGCCGCGCTCCGGTCGAGCGCCTTCCCCTCGAAGGCAACGCTTCCGCTCGTCAGCCGGTGATGGCCGACGATCGATCTCATCAAACTGGTCTTGCCGACGCCGTTGCGGCCGAGCACGCAGGTGATCTTGCCGGCACCGGCCTTCAGCGAAACGCCGCGCAGCGCCTGGGCGGCGCCGTAATGCAGCGTGGCATTGGAGACTTCGAGCATGGTTCAGCCCCTTCTCCAGCGCTTCAAAAAAGCGAAATCGAAACGATGGAATGGAACCCGCCAGATCATCCTTCACCGCCCTAGATAGACTTCGACGACGCGCTCGTCCGCCGAAACGAAATCGAGCGTGCCTTCCGACAGCACCGAGCCCTCGTGCAGGCAGGTGACCTTGACGCCGAGCTCGCGCACGAAATGCATGTCGTGCTCGACGACCACCACCGAATGGTCGCGGGCGATATCCTTGAGCAGGCGAGCGGTCTCCTCGGTCTCGGCATCGGTCATGCCGGCGACCGGTTCATCGACGAGGAGAAGCTTCGGGTCCTGCGCCAAGAGCATGCCGATCTCCAGCCATTGCTTCTGGCCGTGGCTCAGATTGGCGGCGAACTCGTCGCGCTTGTCGCCGAGACGGATGATGCCGAGTATGTCGTCGACGCGCCGTGTCTCGGCTGTCGAGCGGCGGTGGAACAGCGCCGGGAAGATCGAGCGCGGCCCCTTCAGCGCCAGCATAAGATTGTCCTCGACGCTGTGGCTTTCGAAGACGGTCGGCTTCTGGAATTTACGGCCGATGCCCATCATGGCGATCTCGGCCTCGTCATGCCGGGTGAGATCGACCTGACCGTCGAAGAACACTTCGCCTTCGTCGGGCCGTGTCTTGCCGGTGACGATGTCCATCATCGTCGTCTTGCCGGCGCCATTGGGCCCGATGATCGCTCGCATCTCGCCCTTGTCGAGCACCAGCGACAGATTGTTGATGGCGCGAAAACCGTCGAAGGAGACCGACACGCCGTCGAGATAAAGGATGGTGTTGGACTTGCTCATGGATCGCTCACTCCGCCGGCTGCGGCTCGGGGCCGGTGGCCGACCAGGCGCCCGGTGTCGTCGCCGCCGAGCGCACGATCTTCGGTTCGGGCGCCTGCGGATCGGCGCCGGCTTCCGCCGCAAGCGAAGCCGCGCGCAGCGCCTTCGCCCTGCCGCGCCAGCCGTCCCACATACCGACGATGCCCTTGGGCAAAAGCAGCGTGACGGCGACGAACAGCCCGCCCAGGGCGAACAGCCAGAATTCCGGCATCACGCCGGTGAACCAGGATTTGCCGGCGTTGACCAACAGCGCGCCGATGATCGGGCCGACGATGGTGCCGCGCCCGCCGACGGCGGTCCAGATCACCACCTCGATCGAGTTGGACGGCTCGAACTCGCCGGGATTGATGATGCCGACCTGCGGCACGTAGAGCGCGCCGGCTATGCCGGCCATGATAGCCGAGACGGTGAAGGCGAAGAGCTTGACGTTCTCGGCCCGCCAGCCGAGGAAGCGGGTGCGGCTCTCGGCGTCACGCACGGCCATCAGCAGCTTGCCGTATTTGGAGCGAACGATCGTCGCCGTCACGAAGACGGCGAGCGCAAGCGTGAGGGCGCTCGCCGCAAACAGCGCCGAGCGCGTCGCGTCGGCCTGCACGCTGAAGCCGAGTATGTCCTTGAAATCGGTCAGGCCGTTGTTGCCGCCGAAGCCCATGTCGTTGCGGAAGAAGGCGAGCAGCAGCGCATAGGTCATCGCCTGGGTGATGATCGACAGATAGACGCCGGTGACGCGGCTGCGGAAGGCAAACCAGCCGAAGACGAAGGCGAGCAGGCCCGGTACCGCAAGCACCATGAGCGCCGCAAACCAGAAATGATCGAAGCCGTGCCAGAACCAGGGCAGCTCCTTGTAGTTCAGGAACACCATGAAATCCGGCAGGATCGGATTGCCGTAGACGCCGCGCGAACCGATCTGGCGCATCAGATACATGCCCATCGCATAGCCGCCGAGTGCGAAGAAGGCGCCGTGGCCGAGCGAAAGGATGCCGCAATAGCCCCAGACCAGGTCGAGCGCGAGCGCAAGCAGCGCGTAGCAGAGATACTTGCCGACCAGCGCCACGATGTAGGGCGGGATGTAGAAGGCGCTTTGCGGCGAGACTGCCAGGTTGAGCAGCGGCACGACGATGGCTGCGGCGAGCAGCGCGAGGATCGTGACGGCGATGCGGCGGTCGGCCGAAAGGAAGCGCTGCGCGATCATGCTTCCACCGCCCTGCCCTTCAGCGCGAACAGGCCGCGCGGACGTTTTTGGATGAACAGGATGATCAGCACCAGGACGACGATCTTGCCGAGCACCGCGCCGGCATAGGGCTCGAGGAACTTGTTGACGATGCCGAGCGAGAAGGCGCCGACCAGCGTGCCCCACAGATTGCCGACGCCGCCGAAGACCACGACCATGAAACTGTCGATGATGTAGCCGCGGCCGAGATTGGGCGAGACATTGTCGATCTGGCTGAGCGCCACGCCGGCAATGCCCGCGATGCCGGACCCCAGCGCGAAGGTCAGCGCGTCGACCCATGGCGTCTTGATGCCCATCGAGGCGGCCATGCGGCGGTTAGCGGTGACGGCGCGCATCTGCAGCCCCCAGGACGTGCGCTTCATGACATAGAGCAGCACGCCAAACACCAGCAGCGCGAACACCAGGATCCACAGCCGGTTCCAGGTGATCGCCAGTTGGCCGATATCGAACGAACCCGACATCCAGGACGGATTGCCGACCTCCTGGTTGGTCGGGCCGAAGATGGTGCGCACCGCCTGCTGCAGGATCAGCGAGACGCCCCAGGTGGCCAAAAGCGTTTCCAGCGGCCGGCCGTAGAGGAAGCGGATGATGCCGCGCTCGATGGCGAGGCCGACCAGCGCGGCGACGAGAAAGGCGAGCGGCAGCGCGATGACCAGCGACCAGTCGAACAGGCCGGGGAACGAGGTGCGGATCACCTGCTGGACGACAAAAGTGGTGTAGGCGCCGAGCATCACCATCTCGCCATGCGCCATGTTGATGACGCCCATGACGCCGAAGGTGATGGCAAGTCCGATCGCGGCCAAGAGCAGCACCGATCCGAGCGAAATGCCGTACCAGATGTTCTGCCCGGCATCCCACAGCGCCAGCGTCGAATTGATCTTGCCGATGGCGGCCGTTGCCGCGTCCTTGACCGCACCTTGCGCATTGGCCTCGACGGAGGTGAGCAGCGAGAGCGCGTCGCGGTCGCCGCGGGTCGCGATCACCGAGATCGCCGCGAGCTTGTCCGCCTCCGGCTTAGCCGAGACCAGGATGGACGCGGCGCGCGCTTCATCGAACATCGACTTGACGGCGGGATTGGTTTCGGCGGCGATTGCGGCATCGAGCGGTTCGATGTTCGCCGCATCGGGCGTCTTGAACATCGTCATTGCCGCGGCAAGACGCACGCTCGCGTCCTTGGCGCGCAGCGTCAGCGTGCCCAGGGCATCGCGGATCGTGCGGCGCAATCCGTTGTTGACCTTGATCTTGGTGAGGTCGGCCTTGGCCGCTTCGGCGGCGTTCTCGCCGCTCAGCGGATCGAGCAGCTCGATGTTGTCGCCGGCCTCCTTGCCGACAAAAACCTGGGAGTCGCCCTTGCGGATGTAGAGATTGCCGTCGGCCAGCGCCGAAAGGGGTCGCTCGACGGCCGGATCGCCGCTCGCGGCAAGCTCGTGCACGACGGCCTCGGTAGCCGAGAAGCCGGTTGCCGTCGCGAATTTGGCGATCGATGCGCGAAGGTCGGCCTCGGCCGCCTTCGACGGCGTCAGTCCAGCCATCGTCAGCAGCAACATCAGACCAATTGCGCGCAGCAGCAGCATTGTCGTCTTCAAGCAGCTTTCCTGGTTTCGGTGATCTTGCCCGGGCGGGTTGAGGAACCTGCCCGGGCAGCGGTCTCGGATCGTGGGGCCACTCCTCGACCCGAAGGACCTGGGAGGATCAGTTTGTGCCCTTGCCGCCGCACTTGCCGGTCTTGACGTTGAAGTTGCCGCAGCTGAGCGGCGCGCGCCAGTCGGAGATCAGGTCCTTGGAATCAGGCAGGTAGTCGGACCATTCGTCACCCATCACCAGGCCAGGCGTCTGCGAGACGGTCTCGAACTGGCCGTCGGCCTGGATTTCGCCGATCAGCACCGGTTTGGTGATGTGGTGGTTGGGCATCATCGTCGAATAGCCGCCGGTCAGGTTCGGCACCGACACGCCGACCATGGCGTCGATGACCTTGTCCGGATCGGTGGTGCCGGCCTTCTCGACCGCCTTCACCCACATGTTGAAGCCGATGTAGTGGGCTTCCATCGGGTCGTTGGTGGTGCGCTTGTCGTTCTTGATGAACTTGTGCCAGTCGTCGATGAACTTCTTGTTCTCGGGCGTATCGACGCTTTCAAAGTAGTTCCAGGCGGCGAGATGGCCGACGAGCGGCCCGGTATCGAGACCGGCCAGTTCTTCCTCGCCGACGGAGAAGGCCATGACCGGAATGTCTTCGGCCTTGATGCCCTGGTTGCCGAGCTCCTTGTAGAACGGCACGTTGGCGTCGCCGTTGACGGTCGAGACCACGGCCGTCTTCTTGCCGACCGAACCGAATTTCTTGATCGCCGAAACCTCGGTCTGCCAGTCGGAGAAGCCGAACGGCGTGTAGTTGACCATGATGTCCTCGGCCGGCACGCCCTTCGCTTTCAGATAGGCTTCGAGGATCTTGTTGGTGGTGCGCGGATAGACGTAGTCGGTGCCTTCAAGCACCCAGCGCTTCACCGAACCGCCATCGGCGCTCATCAGGTAATCGACAGCCGGGATGGCCTGCTGGTTCGGCGCCGCACCCGTGTAGAAGACGTTGCGCTCACTCTCCTCGCCCTCATACTGGACCGGGTAGAACAGGATGTTATCGAGTTCCGAGAACACCGGCAGCACCGATTTGCGCGACACCGAGGTCCAGCAGCCGAACACGGCCGCGACCTTGTCCTTGGAAATCAGCTCGCGCGCCTTTTCGGCGAAGAGCGGCCAGTTGGACGCCGGATCGACGACGACAGCCTCGAGCTTCTTGCCGAGCAGGCCGCCCTTTGCATTCTGCTCGTCGATGAGCATCAGCATGACGTCCTTCAGCGTCGTTTCCGAGATCGCCATGGTCCCCGACAGCGAGTGGAGAATGCCGACCTTGATCGTGTCTTCAGCCGCCTTGGCGGAAGCCGAGGCCAGCAGGCCGGCAGCGACGACGCCCGCCGACAGGATTTTTGTAATTTTCGCGAAGTTACCCCTCATATGACACACTCCCAAGCGTGATTGTTTGCATCGCAACATACACCGTGCAAGCGACGTGCCAGACGGGAATGCGCTCGACGGAATTTCAGGATAACGAAGAGATTACAGGCGGTTATCCGGTAGCCGGGAAACTTTTCGCATCCGCTGCAATGCAGCGGGTTGAGAAAAGTTTACGCAATGCTGCCTAGATTTTGCCCAAGTGGTAAAAATGCTTAAACTTTGATCATCAAGGCAAAGCCAGGCTGATCAGCCCTGTTGCGGGCCTATGGCAAAATGGGGCAAGGTCGCCGCGCAAACGAGCGACGTCATGGCCCGAACGATCCTGAGTTTCCTGCTTCTTGTCTCCGCCGCCGGCGGCGCTCGCGCCGATTTCACCGATGGCAAGTTGCCGGACGGCGCCTATCACTGCGAGGTCTACCTGCTCGGCCTGTTCCTCAATCTCGGCGACATCACCATCAAGGGCAATGTCTATAGTGGGCCAGTGACCTTTGGCGCTTCGGGAACCTATAACTACCAGATGAATCCCAATGGCGAGATCACCTGGCTTGGTCCGCTCGGCGGCTACACCAGCGGCGGCAATTCGATCTCCATGACCCAGGCGACGCTGGACGACCCAAGCGGTCCCTCCTTCGACATCATCATGAAGCAGCAGGACGGTGCCTTCACGGCCTCGACCTGCACCAGAAGATAGTCCGCATAAAAAAGGCGCGGAACCCTCACGGGTCCCGCGCCAGCAGGCAGTCGGGAGGTCAGATAGTCTTTGCCGACATCTGGGCTGCGATGTAGTCGGCCTGGCGGATCGCCAGCGTCACGATGGTCAGCGTCGGGTTCTCCGCGGCACCGCTGGTGAACTGGCTGCCGTCGGAAACGAACAGGTTCTTGATATCGTGCGATTGGCCGTGCTTGTTGACGACGCCATCCTCCGGCTTCTCGCTCATCCGGTTGGTGCCGAGATTGTGGGTCGACGGATAAGGCGGTGTCGGGAAGGTCCGCGTTGCGCCGACCGCGGCGTAGAGCGCCTGGCCTTGCTTGTAGGCATGGTCACGCATTGCCTCGTCGTTCGGATGGTCGTCGAAATGGACGTCGGCGATTGGCATGCCGTGCTCGTCCTTCTCATCCTTGTGCAGCGTGATGCGGTTCTCCTCGCGCGGCATGTCCTCGCCGACGATCCACAGGCCCGCCATATGGTCGTAATGGTCGAGCGCCGTGGTGAAGGAACGGCCCCAGCCGCCTGGGTTGAGGAAGGCCGCCATGAATGGCAGGCCAAGCGACAAGGTCTCCATCTCATAGCCGCCGACGAAGCCGCGCGAGGGATCGTGGCGCGCCTCGTCGCGGATGATGCCGGCCATGGTTGTACCGCGATACATGTGCACCGGCTTGTCGAAGATGGCATAGACCGAGCCGGTGGTGTGGCGCATGTAGTTCTTGCCCACCTGCCCGGATGAGTTGGCAAGCCCATGCGGGAATTTGGACGATTCCGAATTGAGCAGCAGGCGCGGGCTCTCGATCGAATTGCCGGCGACCGCGACGATTCGGGCCTTCTGCTCCTGCAGCTTGCCGTCCTTGTCGGCATAGACGACGCCGGTCACCTTGCCGGAAGCGTCATGGTTGATCTTGATCGCCATCGAGTTCGGCCGGACCTCCAGATGCCCGGTCGCCTCGCCCTTCGGGATTTCGGTGTAGAGCGTCGACCATTTGGCGCCCCATTTGCAGCCCTGGAAGCAGAAGCCGGTCTGCTGGCAGGAGTTGCGGTCGTCGCGCTCCACCGAATTGATGGCCATGTTGCCGGTGTGGCACTCCTTGTAGCCGAGCTTGTCGGCGCCGGCCTTGAGCACCTTGAAGTTGTTGTTGCCGGGCAGCCGCGGCCAGTTGTTGGTGCCTGTCACGCCCATCTTGGCTTCGGCCTTGGCGTAATAAGGCTCCATCTCGGCCAGCGTCACCGGCCAGTCCAGCAGGTTCGCGCCCTTGACCTTGCCATAGGTCGAGGCCGTTTTGAACTCATGTTCCTGGAAGCGCAGCGAGGCGCCCGCCCAGTGCGTCGTCGAGCCGCCGACCGACTTGACGATCCAGGCCGGCAGGTTCGGGAAATCCTTGGCCACGCGCCAGTCGCCCGAGGTGGTGCGCTTGTCCTTCCAGGCAAGCTGGGCAAAGGAATCCCACTCGTCATTGATGAAGTCCTCATATTCGTGGCGGGCGCCCGCCTCGAGGATGACGACGTCGATGCCTTTCTGCGCAAGTTCGTTGCCGAGCGTGCCGCCGCCGGCGCCGGAGCCGATGATGACGACCACGCCGTCGTTCTTGAGATCAAATGATGCTGCCATGGTTTCCTCCCATGAAATCTGTCGAAATGCGGTTCGGGACAGAGCGGCTCAGAGCCACTCGATGTCGTTGAAGCCGCGCGCGATGTAGCCGCCCTTGGAGTAGGACTCGCCCTCGTAACCGAAGATCGGCCACACCTCCTTCTGGTTGTAGAGACTGACGACGAGGCCGCCGCGCACCGCCTGGAAGAAGGGCGTCTTCTCGATGCCGGTGAGCAGCGCGACCCGCTCCTCTTCCCAGCCAAGCCCGCGATAGCCGGCCTTGCCGGCCTGCTTGTCGAGCTCGGCGATGCCCTTCTCGATCAGCTCCTTGTGGGCCGGGTCCTTGGCTGCAGTCTCGTCGTGGCCCTTGACGGCAATGGCGTAGTATTTGTCCGGCACCTGGTCGTGCGGATAGATGTCGCGCGCCACCTGGATCAGCGTCGCCATCGTCTCGGGCTTCAGCGCCGAGGTTTCGAGACCCCAGGCGTGTTCGGGGCTGATGACGGCGCTGCCGGAGATGATGAGCAGCGCACCAGCGCCGCCGCGCTTCAAAAGCTCGCGCCGCGAAAGCCCGGCTTTCTTCTCGTAGCCCGGCTTCTTCTCGTAGACTGTAACCATGATTTCCTCCCTGCTTGCTGTTCGCACCCCTGAGGGAGTGCCGTTGCTGGCGCCGCGCCCCTCCGCGGCGAATATCCCCTATTGGAAGCGCCCTCCCCGCTGCAGGACCTCGATCTTGTAACCGTCGGGATCCTCGATGAAGAAGAAGCGGGCGATCAGCGCTCCGTCGCGGTTGAACTCGACGATCTTCTTCGGATTGAGACCGAGCGCGCCGATCCGGTCGTGCTCACTGTCGAGATCGGCGACCGAGACAGCGAGATGACCGTAGCCGTCGCCGAGCGCATAGGGTTCGGTGCGCCCCTTGTTCACCGTCAGCTCCACCTCGAACAGCGAACTGCCATTGCTGAGATAGATGAGCGTGAAGGTCTCGAAATCGAGCCGCTGCGCGATCTCGAGGCCGAAGGCCTTGTTGTAGAAATCGACGGACCGCGCCTCGTCGAGAACCCGGATCATGGAATGGATCGCCTTCGCCAAATCGGTCTCCGCAGCTTCTGGTGCTTACGCAAACGATTATGCGCGCCGGCGAAAAAAGGTGGTGGCAGCCGATTACCACGCACGGAACTGGAAAACGGCTAGTGTCGCTCCAGTTTTAGCTGCATGCTGCCCAAAAGCCTGCCGCGGTTTTGGGGACCGGCATGCAGCAAACAAAGGCTTGAAGCGGGGCGCGCCGAAACGGTTTCAAGCGGCGCGCTTCAAGGACGAAAGTCCGATTGCCGTTGCCGGCCATCGGATCGAAAATGACAAACGCAGGCAGTGTTCAAAAAGGCGCCAGCAACTCAATCGGCGCCCAAGACAAACAAGAACGGGAGGTACCGATGTGCAGAGTCTTTGCCGGACAGGATCCGGAAGGCTACCGGCAGATCAACAGGTCGATCCGCATCGACGGCCATTCGACCAGCATCCAGCTCGAGGCGACATTCTGGGGTCTTCTTGACGAGATCGCCGACAGCCAGGGACTGACGACGCCGAAATTCATCTCGAAGCTCTATGACGAGGCGATCGAGATCAACGGCCAGATTCCGAACTTCGCTTCCATGCTGCGCACCACCTGCGCGCTCTATCTGCTGGGCCACCGCCCCAACGCCGACGAGCAGGCTGCGTTGAAGCAGGAAGCCGCCTAGCTCCCGGCCGCGACTTCGAGCGCCAGCCGGGTCATGTCGGTGAAGAGAGCCTGGCGCTCCGAATAATCGGTCAACTCGCCGGTGGCGATATGATCGACAACGGTGAGTAGTGACAGCGCTCGCGCGCCGAACTGCGCCGCAATTCGATAGAGCGCACTGGTTTCCATATCGACGGCCAACGCCCCCAGCGCGATCGGCTCGTCGAACCGGGCGCGGCCATCGGGATGGTGGAACACGTCGCTGCAAACGGTCAGTCCCGCGCTGCAGGCAATGCCGAGATCGGCCGCGCGTCGCAGCGCCAGCGCATGCAGCGCCGGATCCGGCCCGGCCGGCTGATAAAGCCCGAAGACTTGTCCACTGATTGCTCCCTCAGCCCGCACCTGGCTGGAGATGACGACGCCGCGCAGGGGCACATCTTCCGACAAACCGCCGCAGGTGCCGGTGCGTATCAGTGTCTTGGCACCGTAACAATCCAGCAGCTCGAAGGCATAGATCAGGAAAGACGACACCCCGATGCCGGTTGCCTGGATGCTGACCGGCTTGCCGCGGAACCGGCCGGTGAAGCCTAGCGCGCCTCTTCGACGGTTCACGCAGCGCGGCGCGTCCAGAAAAGTTTCCGCCATCCATTGGGCGCGCTCGGGATCGCCCGGCAACAGCACCGTTTCGGCATAGTCCCCCCGGCCCGCCTCGACATGCGGCGTCACGCGCTACCATCCCCATGATAGACCCATCCGACGACCATCATGGGCAGGGCTGCCGCAATGTGCAAGCGCTAGCTTCTTTAGGACTCCAGCACGTCCTTGACGATCGTCGCAAGTTGCTTAAGCGAGAACGGTTTCGGCAGGAAGCCGAAATGCGCGTCGGCCGGCAGGTTCTTCGCAAACGCGTCCTCGGCATAGCCCGAAACGAACACGAACTTGATGTCCGGTTGGCGTTTGCGCAGTTCGCCGAGCAATGTCGGCCCGTCCATCTCCGGCATCACCACGTCGGAGACGACGATGTCGACCTTGCCGCCGAGCGCCTCGAACACTTCCAGCGCCTCGACACCGGAAGAGGCCTCATGCACGGTGTAGCCGCGCGAGATCAGCGCCCTGACGCCGCCCATGCGCACGGCGTCCTCGTCCTCGACCAGAAGCACGGTGGCCGAGCCGGAAAGATCCTTGGCCGTATCGGCCGGCTTGGTCGGGGCCGCCGCCGCGGCCGGCGCCTCGCCGGGCTCTGCCTGCTTCTTCACCTCGGCGATGTGGCGCGGCAAGAAGATACGGAACACCGTGCCCTTGCCGACCTCGGAATCGCAGAAGATGAAGCCGCCGGTCTGCTTGATGATGCCGTAGACCATCGACAGGCCGAGGCCGGTGCCCTTGCCCACTTCCTTGGTCGTGAAGAAAGGCTCGAAGATCTTCTTCAGCACGTCGGGCGCGATGCCGCTGCCGGTGTCCTCGACGTCGACGAGCACATAGTCGGCCGGCGCCAGTTCGCGATAGGCGAAGGACTTGCACTCGTCGGCGGTGACGTTGCGGGTGCGCACGGTGAGATCGCCGCCGCTCGGCATGGCGTCGCGCGCGTTGACGGCGAGATTGACCACCACCTGCTCGAACTGGCCGATATCGACCTTGACCGGCCACAGGTCACGGCCGTGGTCGATCTTCAGCTTGATGTCGTTGCCGACCAGCCGGGCGAGCAGCATCCTGAGATCGGCCAGAACATCGGTCAGGTTGAGCACTTCCGGCCGCAGCGTCTGCTTGCGCGAGAAGGCCAGCAATTGCCGCACGAGCGAGGCCGCCCGGTTGGCGTTCTGCTTGATGTTCATGATGTCGGGGAAGGACGGGTCCGACGGCCGGTGGTTGGTCAAGAGAAGATCGGACGCCATGATGATGGCGGTCAGCACGTTGTTGAAGTCGTGCGCGATGCCGCCGGCGAGCTGACCGACCGCCTGCATCTTCTGGCTCTGCGCCATCTGCCCCTCGAGCGCCTTCTGCTCGGTGGTCTCGACCGCGTAGACGATCGCCGATTCCTCGGCGCCTTCGCTGCCCGCGCTGTCGGCGACGGCGTTGACGTAGAAGCGGATGTGGCGCTCCTCGTTGCCGGGCAGCACGGAGTCGATCGGCTCGATATTGGCCTGCCGCTGCCGGGCCTTCTCGAAGGCTGTGGCGAAAGCCGGCCGGTCGCGCTCGTGAACGATGGTCTCGAACCGCACCCGCCGGTCGACCGCGTCGCGGTCGACCACGGACGAAAACAGCTGCAGGAAGGGCGCGTTGGTGCGCAGGATGCGTCCGTTCGCATCGACGCCGGCAATGGCCATCGGCGTCGAGTTGAAGAAACGGGTGAAGCGAACCTCGGAGGCTCTGAGTTCCGCGGAAGCGTCCTCGCCCTGGGTGCGGTTGAGCACGATCGTGCGGGTCGGGCCGTTCACGCCTTCGCGGCTCGCCGAAACGCGGTGCATGAAGCGCACCGGCAGCGCCTGGCCGCTCATGGTGGTGAGGTCGAGGTCGATGACGGCGTTGCGGGTGGTACCGGGGTCGGCTTTGACCGAGCGGACCAGCGCCATGCCGTCGCCGGCGATGATTTCCGGCAGCGTGATGGCGCCCGGCGTGAAGGAGGCAAGGTCGATGCCCAGCCACTCGGCGAGCGTGGCGTTGATATAGGTGACGCGGCCCTCCTGGTCGGCCGAGAAGAACCCGGCCGGCGCATGGTCGAGATGGTCGATGGCTTTCTGCAGGTCGAGGAAGAAACGCTCCTGCTCCGCCCGTTCCTGCGAGATGTCGGCGAGCTGCCAGGCCAGCATCGGCAGCCTTTGCCCGGGCATGCTGAAGGCGCGGGCGCGGGCGCGGTACCAGCGCGCGCCGGGCTCGGCACCCGGCTTGATCGACTGCGCCAGCCGGAACTCGCCGTCGCCGGCCTGGCCGTCGCGCAGGCCCGACGCCAGCCGGTAGATCGTCATCGAGGCCTCCGGAACATCCGAAAGCAGCCCTTCGATGGTCTTGAGATCGGCGGCCGAGGCGGCACCCGTCATATCGGCATAGGCGCGGTTGGCGTAGACGACGCGGCCCTTGGTGTCGGTGACCACAAGGCCCTGCGACATCGAGTCGACGAAGGCTTTCGACAATTCGTCGCCAGTCGAGCGCGGCGCGATCTGCACGAAGCCGATCGCGGTCGCGAACAGGAAGCCGACGCCGATCATGGCGAGCACGCCGAGCATGCCGAGCAGGAAAGGATCGCCGAGACGCTCGCGGAACAGTCCGAAGACGATCGCGGCGCCGGTCAAGACGACGATGAAGACGATGAGCCTGGTGACGGCGCCCGGACGCGTGTTCTGGTCGACGATCGGTACCGGATAGAAATCGCCGCGCGCTTCCTTGGCCATGTTCCCCCTGCTCGTGATTCCGGTGTCCGACGGGCGCGGACGGCCGGTTGAATCACATTCTCCTGTAACGGAAAAGGCCCCGGCGGCAAATGTCCGATAAAATCAACGATTCATGTTTCAAACTGTTCACGATAGGTGATGTGAACTTGCGGTCGCTGGTCCCAACGGTCTAGTGTCCCCTCACTTCAAAGATGGCGATTGGGGTGCACTGATGCAGTGGCTGGATAATGTAGCGGGCCCGGGTTACGTCGCTGCAATC
The DNA here is from genome assembly GCF_006439555.1 of Mesorhizobium sp. B3-1-6. Lineage (NCBI taxonomy): Bacteria > Pseudomonadati > Pseudomonadota > Alphaproteobacteria > Hyphomicrobiales > Phyllobacteriaceae > Mesorhizobium > Mesorhizobium sp. B3-1-6. The sequence continues at coordinate 180,495 of NZ_VFTM01000005.1, forward strand.
CTGTGGACGGTAGCGGCCCTCATCCTGCTGGTTGTCGTCCTGCTCGCCATCAAGGTGGTCCGCAACCTGACCTTCGGCACCTTCGTCGCCGGCGGCAGGAACCGCAAGACGCGGCTTGCCGTGATGGATGCCACCGCTGTCGACAGCCATCGCCGGCTTGTCCTGGTGCGCCGCGACGACATCGAGCACCTGATCCTGATCGGTGGGCCGACCGATGTCGTGGTCGAGCGCGACATCAGGCTGGCAGCACCGCGCCGCCCGGCATTGACGGGCGACGGCGGTCAGCAGCAGACAGGAGCTGCGCAACGCCCGCGCGCGCCGCAACCGGCGCCCGCCCCCGCCAGGCCGCCGGCGCCGCCTGCCGCCCAGCCAGCTGCCGCCACACATCCGCGCGCGCCGGCGCCCGCGCCCATCAAGCCGGCCGCGCCGAGCCAGCCGACGGCCAAGGTCATGCCGCTGCCGGGCTACGGGACGACGAACGGCAGCACCAGATATGCGCCACCGCCCTCAAACGACTCCATCGACGACACGCTGATGCACGAACTCGAGACCTCTCTCGACGACCAGCATTCCCAGCCGGCAATCGCCAAGCCCGCGGCCAAACCTTCGCTCGATGACGAAATGACCAAGCTCCTTGGCGAGTTGGGCAGCCACAAGCGCTGACCGGCCACCGGCGCAAGCGAGCCTCTTCGCGCCCCTGTCGGCAAAGACAAATGGGGCGCTGAAAAACAAAAAATGGCCGGAAATCCCGGCCATTTTCGATGTTCTTGCCCAGCTAGATTGCGTCAGTCGTCGCGATAGACCTTCTCGCGACGCTCGTGGCGCTCCTGCGCCTCGATCGACAGTGTCGCGATCGGACGCGCGTCGAGCCGCTTCAGCGCGATCGGCTCCCCGGTCTCCTCGCAATAGCCGTAGGTGCCTTCGTCGATGCGCTGGAGCGCGGAGTCGATTTTCGAGATGAGCTTGCGTTGGCGATCGCGGGCGCGCAATTCGATGGCGCGGTCGGTTTCGGAGGAGGCGCGATCGGCTAGGTCGGGGTGGTTGGCGTTTTCCTGCTGCAGGATTTCGAGGGTTTCGCGAGCTTCGCGGAGAATGTCGTTCTTCCAGGTGATAAGCTTTTGACGGAAGTACGATTTTTGCCGTTCGTTCATGAACGGCTCGTCTTCGGAGGGTACGTAATTGGCGGTAACGATATCGTTCATTCGACTCACCCAACAACCCCAAATTTGGCGCCTATATATTCGGGGACAAGAGCCTGCACAAGCGCTATCGGCGACAGTTTCACGCAATTGTTAGTCACGCATCGGCGGCCCGCGCGATGACTTTGTTTCAACGGCACAAAACGAATTCGCACATGATTCGTTGCAGTTGCTGACGCCGGCCATTGTGCATGACTTGGTTCTGGTGACTAATCGCGCTTTGCCAAGAAGGCGGCGTCACGGGGGTCCGGTTGAGCAGACTTTATCTGTTGCGGCATGCCAAAGCCGGCTGGGCGCTGCCCGGCGTGCGCGATTTCGACCGCCCGCTCGACGAATCGGGCATCGCCGATGCCGAAGCGATCGGAGAGGCCATGCGGGCCCGCACCTACGTGCCGGACGTCACCCTTTGCTCCAACGCCAAGCGGGCGAGGCAGACGCTGGAAGGCCTGGCGGGGCGCACCGACACCGGCCGGGTCCTGTTCTTCGACACGCTCTACAGCGAGGATGCGGCCGGCTACCTCGACATCATCCGCAAGAATGGCGGCGCCAACTCGCTGCTGGTGATCGGTCACAACCCAATGACCGAAGATCTGGCCATGGCGGTGTCCGGAGATGGCGAGCAGGCGGCGCGCGGCATGATGAATCACGGTTTTCCGACCTCCGGCCTTGCCGTGGTGCGCTTCCCCGGCAACCTTGCCGAAGCGGCGCAGGGCAACGGCTATCTCGAAGCCTTTCTCACGCCCGCCGACCTCTGAGGCCATTTCAAACGCGCGGTCCAGGGCCTATATCGGGCGCTGACGCGCAACCAGAGGCCCGATTTGGCATCATCGCTGACCAATTTCACCGACGAGGCAAGGATTGCGCTCGACACGTTGTCGGGCCGTGCCGCCGGGCTCTTCTCTCCGTCATTGCGTGTTGGCGTCACCGGCCTTTCCCGCTCCGGCAAGACGGTGTTCATTTCGGCCCTCGTTCACAATCTCATCCATGGCGGACGCCTGCCGCTCTTCGAAGCGCAGAAATCTGGCCGCATCGCCCGCGCCTTCCTCGAGGAGCAGCCGGACGATGCCGTTCCGCGCTTCCAGTATGAGGATCATGTCGCGGCTTTGGTGAACGATCGCGTCTGGCCGGACTCCACGCGCGCCATCTCGGAACTGCGGCTCACCATCGAATATGAGTCGGCTTCGGGCTGGAACCGGTTGTTTTCAGCCGGAAAACTATCCATCGATATCGTCGACTATCCCGGCGAATGGCTGCTCGACCTGCCGCTGCTTGGCAAATCCTTTGCCGACTTTTCGCGCGAGGCGGTCGAACTGGCCGCCCTGCCCGTCCGCTCGGACCTGTCGCAGGCCTGGCGCGAACTGGCCTCCGCCATCGATCCCGATGCCGACGCCGACGAGATGGCGGCGCGGCGATTGGCCGAAAGCTTCGCCGCCTATCTCAAGGCCTGCAAGCTCGACGAACGCGCGCTGTCGACACTGCCGCCCGGCCGTTTCCTGATGCCGGGCGATCTCGAAGGCTCGCCAGCGCTGACCTTTGCGCCGCTGATGACGCTGTCGCAAGGCCGGCCGCGCTCCGGATCGCTGCAGGCCATGATGGAACGCCGCTACGAGGCCTATAAGACGCATGTCGTCAAACCGTTCTTTCGCGAGCACATCGCCCGCCTCGACCGGCAGATCGTGCTGATCGACGCCATGCAGGCGCTCAACGCCGGACCGGCTGCCATGGCCGATCTGGAGCGCGCCGTCACCGAGATCCTGTCCTGCTTCCGGCCCGGGCGGGGCAATTTCCTCACCGACTTCTTCTCGCGCCGTATCGACCGCATCCTGGTCGCCGCGACCAAGGCGGACCATCTGCACCACGAAAGCCATGACCTGCTGCAGGCGATCGTGCGCCGGCTGACCGACCGCGCCGTGGCGCGCGCGAATTTCAGCGGCGCCGCCGTCGACGTCGTCGCCATGGCCGCGGTTCGCTCGACCCGCGAAGGCACGGTGAAGCAGGGCCGCGAGACGCTGCCCGTCATCATCGGCGCCCCGCTGAAGGGCGAGAAGATCAATGGCGAGACATTCGACGGAAAGACCGAAACCGCCATATTCCCGGGCGATTTGCCGGAAAAGATCGATGCGGTGTTCGACAATTCCGGATCGCCGCCCGACAGCACCGAACCGGCGATCCGCTTCGTGCGTTTCCGCCCGCCGAAACTCGAACGCACCGCCGAAGGCGTCACGCTGTCCTTGCCGCATATCCGGCTCGACCGCGCGCTGCAGTTCCTGATCGGAGATCATCTGGCATGACCGCGCCCCGCAAACCGGCGGCCTTCCGCATCGAGCCCGAGACCGAGGCGCCGCCGCAACCACAGCGAAACCGCGTCGCCGAGGAGCAGCCGGCGCGCAGGCCACGTGCCGCGCGGGCTGATGTGGCGGTCGTGATCCCCTCGGAGGTCGATGTCTTCGACGAGCCGGACATCGAGGCTGCGGTTCCGCCACCGGCGACGGCGCCGAGAAAGCGCTCGCTGCTTGCCCGGCTGTTCCTCGGTGCTCTGAGCGTGCTCGTCTCGCTGGCGGTCGGTCTTTGGGCCGACCAGCTGATCCGCGACCTGTTCGCGCGCGCCGAATGGCTTGGCTGGCTGGCGGCCGGCATGGCGGCGATTGCGCTGCTCTCGCTGCTCGTCATCCTGGTCCGCGAATTCCTCGCCATCGCCCGCCTGGCCGAAGTCGAAAAGATGCAGAAGCGGGCCCTGGATGCCGTGGCGCGCGACGATCCCAAGGCGGCGCGTGCCTTGGTCGACGAACTCTCGGCCTTCGTCGCGGCAAAGCCCGAGACCGCCGCTGGGCGCCGTTCGCTCGCCGAATTGCGCGGCGAGATCATCGACGGCGCCAATCTGGTGCGGCTTGCCGAGACCGAGATCCTGTCGCCTCTCGATGCCCGCGCGAAAATCATGATCCTCGAGGCCGCGAAGCGCGTATCCCTGATCACGGCCGTCAGCCCGCGCGCTCTGGTCGACATCGCCTATGTCGTGTTCGAGGCCGGCCGCCTGATCCGGCGGCTCTCCGAACTCTACGGCGGCCGCCCAGGCACGCTCGGCTTCTTCCGGCTGGCGCGCGGCGTGCTCGCGCATCTGGCGGTGACCGGCTCGATCGCGGTGGGCGACAGTTTCGTGCAGCAGATCGTCGGCCATGGCCTGGCCGCAAAACTCTCGGCAAAACTCGGCGAAGGCGTGGTCAACGGCATGATGACGGCGCGCATCGGCATCGCCGCGATGGAAACCGCCCGCCCCTTGCCGTTCATCGCCGTCAAGCGTCCCGGCCTAGGCGATTTCCTCTCGGCGCTGACCTCGTTCGCGGCGCGAAAGAACAGCCAAGACGACCGATAAGGTAAACGCGTGACCCGCTGCGGGTGACGAAGCATTAACCAATCTTCTGCATGGTCAGTCCGGTCCCAAGAATAGACTCTTTCGTGCCGGGTGTCGTCGATGAGAAGCGTAATCCTGTCCTGCGTCCTGCCTGCCACCATTGCGATTGCCGCGCCGCTCGGACTGGTCGAAAAGGCCTTTGGCGCAGAGCCGGACAAGCAGTTTTTCCGCTCCGTCGAAGGCAGATGGGTCGGCCCTGGCGAGATCATCGCCGGCAAGTACAAAGGCACCAAATTCATCTGCGATTTCAATGGCTCGACGCCCGCCAGCAAGCTCGGCATGACGCTTGACGGCGGCTGCAGGGTCGGCGTGTTCACGCAAAAAATGTCGGCCAGCGTCGAACGCAAGGGGCACGATGGTTACAGGGGCACCTTCATGGGCGGCTCGACAGAAAGCGGCATGGACATTGTCGGCGGCAATGTCGTCGACGCCCAGAAAGTCGTCTTCACCATCAACCGCAAGCAGTTGAACGGCGTCATGCAGGCGCGTGTCCCCGACGGCAATTCGATGACCGTGACGGTGGCCGTGCGCGTCAACAATCAGCTGGTGCCGGTGATCGGCATGAGCCTGAAGCGGATCGATCCGGTCGAAGTCGGCGCCATCGCCAAGAACTGATCCGGCGCGCCAACATCTGCAAGAAAAGGGCGGCGGCCGCGTGACCACCGCCTTCGCATTGTCGATGGTTGAGTTCAACCCTTGATGGTGGCGGTCAGCTCGTCATAGGCCTTGCAGGCTTCGTCGAGCGTCGTCGCGCCCTGATATTTGGTCGTCACGGCCTGCACCTTGGCGGTCAGATCGGCCGCCTTGCTCGGATCCTTGGTGATGGCTTCCTGGAGCGCGGCGGCCATGTCCTGCGCCTTCTTGGCAGCGATTTCTTGCGTGCATTCCGGCCCCTTGGAGCAAGCCGAACCGACCAACGCCGCAACACCAACGGCAACGAGCAAAAACTTCTTCATATCAATCATCTCCTCAAAAAAGGCAGCCGCCCATCGCCGCTGCCTCCGATGGCCGAAGCCGAACGTGCCATAACCTCTGATTGTGGCGTTACGCAACGACCGGGCCGTGTCAACTTGTGTAACGCGGTTGCAACAGGCGTTCGCCGCGGAACCTGCTGCTTCGTATCCTGCGGCGTGCCCCTGCTCTTCCAGCGCCCTTGCCTCTCGCTCCCGGGGCATGCAAGGAGTGCTTCTGATGCATGTCGCCCAGAAGTGTGCAGCGGTTCTGGGACAACGACATGCATCAAATCAAAAACCTAAAGCGCGTCGCCTGCATCCGTTTCAGAGGGACGCGCCTTAGAGAACGGGATGACAGGCATGGCAGCTGAAGCGTCGAGCAGCGATCTGGTGCAGGTGGTGGCGCTGCTCGCCGCGGGCGTCGTCGCCGTGCCGATCTTCAAGCGCATGGGGCTGGGCTCGATCCTCGGCTACCTCGCCGCCGGCGTGGTCATCGGCCCCTTCGGCCTGCGCATCTTTTCCGAATCGGAAGCGATCCTCCATGTCGCCGAGCTCGGCGTCGTCATGTTCCTGTTCATCATCGGCCTGGAAATGCAGCCGTCGCGGCTCTGGGGGCTGCGCCGCGAGATTTTCGGTCTGGGTGCCTTGCAGGTTGGCGTCTGCGCTGTCCTGCTCACTCTGGTCGGACTGGCCGGAGGCTTTCCCATCGCGCAGTCCTTCGTCGCCGGCGCCGGCTTCGTGCTGACCTCGACGGCGATCGTCATGCAGCTGCTCGAGGAGCGCGGTGAGATCGCCACGCCGAAAGGCCAGCGCATCGTCTCCATCCTGTTGCTCGAAGACCTGATGATCGTGCCGCTCCTGGCGCTGGTCGCGTTCCTCGCGCCCGGCGGCGCCGAAACCAGCCTTTCGGAGCGACTGACCGAGGTCGGCATCGGCATCGCCGCGATCGTTGGACTGGTCGTGGCCGGCCGTTACCTGCTCAATCCGCTCTTCCGCATCCTGGCCGACGCCCGCGCCCGCGAAGTCATGACCGCCGCCGCGCTTCTGGTGGTGCTGGGATCGGCCCTGGCCATGCAGCTCTCCGGCCTGTCGATGGCGATGGGCGCCTTCCTTGCCGGCGTGCTTCTGTCGGAATCGACCTTCCGCCACCAGCTCGAAGCCGATATCGAGCCGTTCCGCGGCATCCTGCTCGGCCTGTTCTTCCTCGCCGTCGGCATGTCGCTCGACCTCGGCGTCGTCGCCCAGAACTGGCGGCTCGTCGCCGTCTATGTCGTCGCCTACATGGTCATGAAGGCGGTCGGCATCTACGCCGTGGCGCGCATTCTGAAGAGCAGCCACCGCGAGGCGCTCGAACGCGCCGTCTTCATGGCGCAGGGCGGCGAGTTCGCCTTCGTGCTTTACTCGTCCGCCGCCGCGGTCGGCATCATCGACGGCCAGGCCAACGCCACGCTGACCGCCATCGTCATCATCTCCATGGTGCTGACGCCCTTGGCGATCGTAGCGCTGCGCTACCTTACCCCGCGCGACGAGCAGTCCCTCGACGGCGTCGACATCGCCGACGGCCTCACCGGCAGCGTGCTGATCATCGGCTTCGGCCGTTTCGGCCAGATCGCCAGCCAGCCGCTTCTGCTGCGTGGGATGGACGTCTCGATCATCGACAACGAGGTGGAGATGATCCAGGCCGCGGCCGATTTCGGCTTCAAGGTCTATTACGGCGACGGCACAAGGCTGGACATCCTGCATGCGGCCGGCGCCGGGCGCGCCCGTGCGGTGCTGATCTGCGTCGACAAGCCGGACGCCGCCGTGCGCATCGCCCAGCTGATCAAGGCCGAATTCCCTCTGGTCGCGATTCTGGCGCGCGCTTTCGACCGCGGCACGGCGCTGCAGCTCGTGCGGGCCGGCGTCGACTATCAGCTGCGCGAGACCTTCGAATCGGCGCTGGTCTTCGGCGGCTCCGCGCTGGAGGCGCTGGGCGTCGATCCGGAAGAAGTCGCCGAGGTCATCGAGGATGTGCGGCGCCGCGACGAAGCGCGCTTCGAGACGCAACTGGCCGAGGGCGTGCGCGCCGGCCAGCGTTTCCTCAAGGGCAATATCGGCACGCCGATCCCGACGCCGCTCACCCAGCCGCGCCGCGCCGGCCGAGCGTTGAACCAGGAAACCGCCGTCGTGCTGAACCAGGCAGAGACCAAGAACTGAGGGGCAACGCATGGCAGAATTCGATCCGTGGGCGCTTTCGGTCACCAAATTCTGGCGCGATGGCGGCGAGGATGCCTGGTTCGAGAAGAACGACGCCTTCGACACGGATTTCCGCAATCGCTTTTTGGAGCTGCATTACGCCGCCGCGCGGCGCGAATGCGACCATTGGAATGCGCATGCCGAAGGGTCGCTGGCGCTGATGATCCTGCTCGACCAATTCCCGCGCAACTGCTTCCGTGGCACCGGCCACATGTTCGCGACCGATCCGCTGGCGAGATACTTCGCCGACAAGGCAATCGCCGCCGGTCAGGACCTGGAACTGGAAGAACTGGTTCGCGTCTTCCTCTATTTGCCCTTCGAGCATTCCGAATTGCTGGCCGACCAGGAACGGTCAGTGCAACTCACAACCGCCAAAGCGCCCGACTACCTCAAATACGCCGAAGAGCATCTGGAGATCATCCTGCGCTTCGGCCGTTTTCCGCACCGCAACCGGATGCTTGGCCGCGCGACGACCGCCGAGGAAAAGGCATTTTTGGACGGCGGCGGTTTTTCCGGCTAACCATCCGGGTTTTAGCCGAGCCACCATTCGCGGCCGGACGGCAGCCGCTCGATACCGGAAATATCGACGGCGCCGAGCCGCTCCGACACGCTCCTGCCGCCGACCGAAAGCCCTGGCGCGATCTCGGCCAGCGGCGCCAGCACGAAGGCGCGCTCCAGCATGCGTGGATGCGGCACTTCGAGCCCGGTCTCGTGGATCACCCGGTCGCCGAACACCAGGATGTCGATATCGATCAGGCGAGGCCCCCAGCGCTCCTCGCGCACGCGCTTCAACCGCCTCTCGACGTCGAGGCAAAGGTCGAGCAGCGTGCGCGGCGAGAGAGCCGTCTCGATCGCGGCGGCGGCATTGAGGAAATCCGGCTGGTCGAGCTTGCCCCAAGGCGGCGTGCGATAAAGCGAGGAGACGGCGGTGACGCGCGTCGCGTCGTCGCCGTCCAGTATGCGCAATGCCGCGCCCATGGACTTGGCCGGCTCGCCGAGGTTGCCGCCGAGACTGAGGTAGACAGCGCTATTCTGGCCAGACAACGGTCACCTCGACATAATCGAGCACGCCGGGCACCGGCGCGTTTGGTTTGCGCACGGTGATCTCGGCCTTCCTGATCTGCGAAAACCTGGCCGTCAGCGCCTTCGCGACCTCCAGCGCCAGCGCCTCGATCAGGAAGCGGCGATGTCCGGTCACGATCTTCTCGATGACCGCGAAGGCGACGCCGTAATTGACGGTATCCTCGATGGAATCCTCCGTCAGCGGACGGCTGGGCTCGACCGTCAGCTCGGCATCGACATAGAAACGCTGGCCAAGCGTCTCCTCCTCGTCCAGCACGCCGTGGCGGGCGAAGAAGGCGCAGTTCTTCATACGGATGACGTACATGATCAGTGTCCGGGAGGAAGCTCGGTTTCGCGTTGAAGCATAGCATCGGTCACCGCCAGCGCATCCACGTTGATTGCGACATCGTGGACGCGAAACAGGTCGGCTCCCTTCAAGCGCAGGATGACGCTGGTGGCAGCCGTGCCGGCTGCCCGTTCGGCGGGCTCGCGCCCGGTCGCGGCGCCGATGAAGCGCTTGCGCGAGGTTCCGGCCATCAACGGGTAGCCGAGCGCCCGGAGCTCGGAAAATCGCGCCATCAGGTCGAGGTTTTCCTCCGACGTTTCCTTGGCGAAGCCGAAGCCGGCATCGAGCACGATCTGGCTGTCGGCGACATTGCCGGCGCGCGCGATCTCCAGCGATCTGCGCAGGAAAAGCAACTGATCCTCGATCACGTCGGGCAATTTGTGCCGTTCGCGCCCGGTATGCATGATGACGAGCCCGGCCCCGGTCTCGGCGGCGACGCGCGCGATGCCCGGCTCGCGCTGCAGCCCCCAGACGTCGTTGACGATATGGGCGCCGGCGGCGACGCCAAGCCGCGCGGTTTCCTCCCGATAGGTGTCGACCGAAATCAGCGCCTCGCCGGAAGCGGCGAGCGCCGAGATGATGGGCAGCACGCGCGCCTGCTCTTCCTCGGCCGTGATCGGGGCGAAACCCGGCCGCGTCGACTCTCCGCCGACATCTATGACGGCCGCGCCCTCCTTCACCATACGGCGCGCTTGCTCCAGCGCCTTTTCAGGCGCGATGAACAGGCCGCCGTCCGAAAAACTGTCGGGCGTGACGTTCAGGATGCCGACGACGACCGCCTTCGGACCGAGGTCGAGATAGCGCCCATGCGCCAGCTGCCATCGCCTTGTCGTCATCATCCATCAACCATGCGTGATCCGCGCGAAATCAATTCCGTTGCGCTGGTGACGGCCCTAAAGCAAGGTGCGTGAAGAGGCAATATGATGAACCGATCCCTTCTCTGCGCCCTGATGCTCGCTTTGACCGCCACGCCGGCGGGCGCGGCCAACCTGGTCAAGACTTACAGCTATTTCAGCGTCGGCGGCCGCACGCTCGACGATATCCAGAACCAGCTGTCGAGAAACGGCCCCAAGGTGAAGAGCACCGGCTCGCGGCATCCAGGCGCCACGCAGATGGCCTTCACCACCCGCATCAGCTACGCGCAGGGCGCGGACTCTTGCCGCATCACCGATGCCGCCGTCACCGTGAAGGTCAAGGTGATCCTTCCCGAATGGCGGCGCCCGCGCAAAGCCGATCCCGACGTCAGGCTGTTCTGGGACACGCTGTCGGCCGACATCAAGCGGCATGAGGAGCGCCATGTCGAGATCGCCAAGAATCATGCGCGCGCGCTCGAGGATGCGCTGAAGGCCGCCCCCGTGCAGAAGACTTGCGAACAGGCGAAGGCGAAGGCCGCCGCGATCCAGGCAGCCGAGCTCGCCAGGCACGATCAGGACCAGTTGCGCTTCGACCGCGTCGAGAGCGTCAATTTCGAAAGCCGTATCCTTCGGCTGATGCGCTACCGCATGGAACGCGTCGAAGCCGGCCAACTGCCACCGCCTTGACTTGAGAGCCAGCCCATCCCGGGCCAATTTCGTCCAAGCATGGTGCCAGACTGGAAAAACTTTCGAGCGGCGGTCGAAATCGGCCTATATCGAATGACATATAGCGGGTTCGAAGCAGCCCCCAGGGCCTCGAACGGTGAAGAGAAATGACAGACGCCAGGCACGACGGGTCGGCCGCAGCCGTTTTGGCGCACTGAGCATCAGCCTTTGAAAGAATGACGCATGGACCAGACCGTCGAGAACCAGGCGATGGCGCCGAAAGCCGCGCCGATGATGAGCGAGAGCGAGAAAAATGCCATCATCGGCGGCGTGCTGTTGTCGATGTTGCTGGCGGCCCTTGATCAGACCATCGTAGCCCCTGCTCTGCCGACGATCGCCCGCGCGCTCGGCCATGCCGAATATCTGCCGTGGATCGTCACCGGCTATCTCTTGACCGCGACCGCGATGGCGCCGCTCTACGGCAAGATTTCCGACGTCTACGGACGCCGCCCCGTCATCTACGCCGCCATCCTCGTCTTCCTGCTCGGGTCGCTGGTCAGCGCGCTTGCGCCCAACATGCTGGTGCTGGTCATCGGCCGCGCCATCCAGGGCGCCGGCGGCGGCGGTCTCTTCGCGCTCGCCCAGACGGTCATCGGCGATCTCGTGCCGCCGCGCGAGCGAGCGCGTTATGCGGCCTGGATCTCCGGAACCTGGGCGGTCGCCAGCGTCGCCGGCCCGCTGCTCGGCGGCGTATTCGCCGAACATTTGCACTGGTCGCTGATCTTCTGGATCAACCTGCCGATCGGCTTCCTGGCCATGGCCATCATCAACAACCCGCTGAGGAAGCTGCCGATCGCGGCCAAGAACCACCGCATCGACGGCCTGGGCGCGGTGCTGCTGGTTATCGCCACGTCGCTGCTGCTCCTGGCGCTCAATTGGGGCGGCAGCGCCTATCCCTGGTTCTCCCGCGAAATCCTTGGGCTGGTCGCCTGCTCGGTCGTATTCTGGGCCTTCTTCGCGTTGAGGGTGCTCAAGGCGGCCGAGCCTTTGATCTCGCTCGAAGTCCTGAGCAACCCGATCGTGCTCGCCGGCACAATATCGATGTTCCTGCTGCAGGCCGCCAACATCGGCGCGTCGGTATACCTGCCGGTCTATCTGCAATCGGTCGTCGGGCTTTCGGTCAGCGAATCCGGCACCGCGATGCTCGGCCTCTTGCTGGGTACGGTCGCCGGCGCGACCTTCAGCGGCCGCACGATCCCGCGCTTCGTCCACTACAAGCGCATCGCCATGATCGGCGTCAGCCTGGCCATCGTCTGCATTGGCGGGCTCAGTGCCATTGCGGAACACGCCTCGCTGCTCGAGGTGGAAATCCTGACCACTCTGATCGGGCTGGGCAGCGGCACGACATTCCCGGTCGCCACCGTCTCGGTCCAGAATGCCGTCGATCGCGCGCATCTGGGGGTCGCGACAGGCGTGCTGACCTTCCTGCGCACGCTGGGCGGCGCGCTCGGTGTCGCCTTGCTTGGCGCCGTTGCGCTCGGCTACGGCCTGCCGCTCTCCGCCGAAGGCTCGCAGACGCATATCCAGCTGGCATCGGCGTTGCCGTTCGTGATGATTTTCGTCGCCGCCGGCATCATGCTCGTTCTGGCGCTTGTCGTGCTCTTCCTGATGCCGGAAAAGGAACTGCGCGGCCGCGACGAGCACGCCGCGCCCGTGCTCGCGGAATAGGAGTTGAGATTCAGGGTGCTGCGTTCGCAGGACCGGCGTCACCTGAATATCAATACGCCTTAATCGTGGACGCCGAGCTTCTTCTGCAAACTGGTCGACGAGGTCGTATACTGGAAAACGATCCGCTCGCCGGGGCTGACGATGCGCTTGGCGGCCTGCGCCATCAGCGCCACCTCATGGAAGCCTGACAGGATCAGCTTGAGCTTGCCGGGATACCAGTTGATGTCGCCGACGGCGAAGATACCCGGGACCGACGTCTGAAACTTCTCGGTGTCCACCGGGATCAGGTTCTCGTGCAGGTTAAGGCCCCATTCGGCGATCGGCCCGAGCTTCATCGTGAGGCCGAAGAACGGCAGCATGCGGGTGCACGGCACCTCGACGTCGCCGTCCGGGCCGCCCTTGATGGTTGCCGACGCAAGCTGGCCGTCGGCGCCGGCAAGGCCGCTGACCTGGCCGACCAGGAACTCGAGCTGTTTCATCTCCTGCATGGCATACATCTTGTTGACGCTGTCGGGCGCGGCCCGGAATTCCGGACGGCGATGCACCAGCGTCACACTTTTGGCGATCGGCTGCAGGTTGAGCGTCCAGTCGAGCGCCGAATCGCCGCCGCCGACGATGACGAGGTCATGGCCGCGGAATTCCTCCATGCGCCGGACGGAATAGAAGACGCTCTTGCCTTCATAGGCCTCGATGCCCGGAATGGGCGGACGCTTGGGCTGGAACGAGCCGCCGCCGGCGGCGACCACCACCACCTTGGCTTCGAACATCTCGCCTTCGTCGGTCGCGACGCGAAAGATTCTGTCCTCGAGCTTTTCCAGGCTCGACACCATGCGGTTGAAGGTGAAATCCGGCTTGAACGGATGGATCTGCTCCATGAGCTTGTCGACCAGGCCTTGCGCGGAGATCGTCGGCCAGCTGGGAATGTCGTAGATCGGCTTTTCCGGATAGAGCTCTGCGCATTGCCCGCCCGGACGGTCGAGAATGTCGATGAGGTGGCATTTCATGTCGAGCAGGCCGAGCTCGAACACCGCAAACAGGCCGACCGGCCCTGCCCCGACAATGAGAACGTCCGTCTTGATGGTATCGCTCATGCGCTGCGTCCCTTTTGGGAATGCCGCGAGACTGCATGACCTATCGCCTGCTGCCAAGCAGCCAGCGCGAAAGAAAATTGGAAAATCGGCTTAACCCTGGCGTTCGGGGACCCGAACGATCAGCCCGTCCAGCGCGTCGCGCACCTTGATCTGGCAGGAGAGGCGCGAGTTTGGCTGGACCTCATAGGCGAAGTCCAGCATGTCCTCCTCCATCGCCTCCGGCTCGCCGACCTCTGCCGTCCATGCTTCGTCGACATAGACATGGCAGGTCGCGCAGGCACAGGCGCCGCCGCATTCGGCTTCGATGCCCGGAACCGCGTTGCGGATTGCGTTTTCCATGACCGTCGAGCCGTTTTCGGCTTCCACGTCAAATCGGGTCCCGTCATGGGCTATGTAAGTCAGCTTGGTCATTAAGTCACCTGAGGAGTCGCAGCCGAGATAATCACTCTACCGGACAAGTCAACTGCGGCGCGAAAGCGCCACGAAATGACGTTTTTCAGAAAGATAGCGCTAGAGCATGATGCCGAAAAGTGTGAAGCGGTTTTCGGGCGACACCATGCTCTATCTCTTTGATCTAGAGACGGATTCAGAAATCATCCGGCTCTAGCGGCTGATGCCGGCGATGAAGTCGCGCACTTCCTCGATCAGCGTGCCGAGCCGCTTGAGCGCCCGGACGTCTTCCGGCTGCCCTTCGATGATCGCCGCGCAATCGGCCACCGCAAAGGCGCCGATGCCGCGCGCCGAGCCTTTCAGGCCATGCGCCAGAAGCACCCTTTGCCTGGCGTCGGCATCCGCGATCTGGTCGCGGACGGACAGCGACTGGTGCACGAACAGCGCCAACACTTCCCGTTCGAGGTCACGGTCGCCCATCGTCTGGCGCGCCAGATGGCCGAGGTCGACCGGTCGGGCTCCGGCCGTTCCGGAGGCATCTCCCCCCGGCATGGAAAACGCAATACCACTTTCGCCACGCATACGCACTGCAACTCCATCAAGCGGGCAGACGGGCCCACGAAAATAGGCGCTTCCGGTCGCCAACGGGTTAACGATTGCAGGGGAAAAATGTTGTCACGGAGGCAGCCGGATCACGTCTCCGTTAACCTTATATTTAAAGTTTTACGTATCGCCCGGAATGCATGTTTTCTTTACCCCTGTGTGTCATTACGATACGAAGGTCCATTTTTCAGCCTCCTGCTCGGGATAGACAAGCCAGAATCGGGCCAGAATCAGGCCAAAATCATAAGTCCCGCGGCAGCTAGTACAGGGTAGCGAAGGCATGGCTAAGAAACCAACGACGACCAAGTCTCTCGAGAATGACGTAGCCGCGGAACTGGAAAAGGCGCTTGACCTTGACCTTAACGGCGACGACGGCGGCCTCGATATGGCGGCGTCGATGGAGGATCTCGAAGCGCAGATTTCGGCGGCGGCCGATGAACTGGCGCGCGAAGGCCGCAGCCAGAGGACGGAGCCGGCAAACAATCCCCAGCCTGCCAACCCCCAGTCTCCCAGGGCGCCCGCGGCCAAGCCGGCCGAGTTGCGCCCAGTCGAGCCGCGTAATGGGCAGCCGTCCGGCCTAACGCCTCCCGCCGGCTTCACGCCCGCCAATGACGACCGCCAGAAAGACTATAAGACGCTGCTGCACAGCCTCAACCGCCGTGCGTCGAGCACCGTCTACTGGGTGATCGCCTTTATCTCGCTGGCCTGGATCGCCGGCGCCGGCGGCCTGGCCAACCTGTTGTTCGGCCCCGGCATCTGGAAGATCCGCACCTTCGACCAGTTCTTCGCCCGTCCCGAGCTGATTGGCCTGGCGGTTGCCGCGATCGTTCCGGTCATCCTGTTCTGGGCGTTCGCCGCCATGATCCGGCGCGCGCAGGAAATGCGCATCGCCGCGCAATCCATGACCGAGGTCGCCTTCCGCCTGGCGGAGCCCGAAAACCTCGCCCAGGACCGTGTCATGATGATCGGCCAGGCCGTTCGCCGCGAGGTGGCGGCCATGGGCGAAGGCATCGAGCGCACCCTTGCCCGCGCGGTCGAGCTCGAAACGCTTGTCCACGGCGAAGTCAGCCAGATCGAGCGCTCCTATTCCGAGAACGAGGCCCGCATCCGTTCGCTGGTCGATGGTCTCGGCAGCGAACGCGAGGCGGTCGTCACCCATGCCGAGCGCGTGCGCGCCTCCATTGCCAGCGCTCACGAGACGCTGCGCGACGAGATCGGCTCGGCCAGCGATATCATCCGCGACTCCATCCTTAACGCATCGACCAAGCTGTCGATGACGATCAACAATTCCGGCGACACGCTGATCGATCGCATCAATGAAAGCTCGACGTCGATCTTCGATTCCGTCGAATCGCGCCTGGACAACATCACCGACCGGCTTTCGACCTCCGGCGAGGCTTTCGCGAGCCTCCTCGACACCCGTATCGCCAAGTTGACCGACACCACGGACGGCCTCACCCGCTCGCTGACCGACCTGCTCGATGACCGCACCAATGGCATGGTCTCGCTGCTCGGCGGCGCGGCGCGCACCTTGAGCTCGGAGTTCGAGACGAGCCTCAGCGGCATCGAACGGACGCTGGCCGAGCGCGGCCAGGCGCTGATCAGCGAATTCCAGACCCGCGCCGAGGCGCTCGACACCGGCACGCAGAAGCTCAATGCCGCCCTCGAAGCGCGCGCCCGCCAGATCAACGAGACGATGGTGGAGCGCGCGAAGGAAATCGCCCACGCCTTCGCGGAGAGCAAGGACACGCTGTCGGCGATGATCGATCAGGGCAAGACCCAGATCGGCGCCGATATGGCCGACATCATCTCGTCGACCTCCTCGATGCTCGAAGCCCGCGCCACCGACTTCGCCGGGCGCATGGAAGCGGCCCGGCATGTGGTGTCGCGCTCCTTCGATTCCGACATCCAGCGGCTGGCCAATGCCCGTGTCGGCATCGAGGAAGCGGTCGAGAACCACAGCCGCGCGCTCTCGGAGAGCCGCGAACGCATGGCCACCGCCATGCAGGCGGACCTGGCGAAATTCGCCGAAAGCCGCGCGGCGATCGATTCCGCCGTCACCAACCAGGTGCAGAAGCTGGCGGAAGGCCGCGGCCTGATCTCGCGCGCGCTCGAAGAAGATCTGCGCAAGGTCAACGAGTCGCGCGCAGCTATCGATGCGTCGCTGGGCGGCCATCTGGAGCAGCTCGAGGAAGGCCGCAATCGCCTGTCCCAGGCCTTGAACGAAGACTCCGGCAGGCTAGTCCAAGCCCGTACAATGATTGACGAAATGGTCGCCGGCCATGTCGGGAAGCTGGCCGAGGGCCGCAACATCCTGGCGCGCGCCCTGGAGGCCGATCTCGGCAAGCTGCAGGACAGCCGCGCCTCGATCGACGGCATTGTCGCCGGTCAGGTCGAGAAGATCGCCGAAGGTCGCGCCGTGCTCGCCAAAGCGCTCGAAACCGACATCATCGGCATCAGGAACCTGATCGAGACGCACTCGAGCAAGCTCGCCGAGGACCGCGGCGAACTCAGCCGCGCGCTTGAAAACGATCTGAGCGGCATCCGCGGCCTCATCGACAGCCACGCCGGCAAGCTCGCCGATGACCGCGGTCTGCTTTCGCTGACGCTGGAAGCCGACCTCGCCAAGCTGGCCGAAAGCCGCGCCTCGATCGACGGTCTTGTCGCCGGCCAGGTCGAGAAGCTCGCCGAAGGCCGCGATATCCTAAAGCGCGCCCTGGAGGCCGACCTCAACACCATCAAGGGTGCCATTGCGGGACATTCGGACAAGGTGCTGGAAGATCGCTCCCAGCTGTCGAAAGCGCTCGAAGCCGACCTGCAGGCCGTCAGCGGTGCCATCGCCGATCACCAGGACAGGCTGGCGCAGGATCGCTCGACCTTGTCGAGGGCTCTGCAGGACGACCTCCAGAATGTGAGCGGCGCCATTGCCGACCACCAGAACAGACTCGTCCAGGACCGTTCGGTGCTGTCGAAGTCGCTGGAGGACGATCTCGCCAAGCTGGCCGAAAGCCGCTCCAGCATCGATGGGCTGGTCGCCGGCCAGGTCGAGAAGCTCGCCGAGGGCCGCGATATACTCAAGCGCGCGCTGGAAGCCGACCTCAACACCATCCAGGGCGCGATCGTCGATCATTCGCAGAAGATCACCGACCACCGCGCCGAGCTTTCGCGTGCGCTCGAAGCCGATATGGCCAATGCCAGCGGCCTCATGCAGACCCATGCCGACCAGTTGTCGCAGAACCGCACGTCGTTGTCCAAGGCGCTTGAGGACGATCTTGCCAAGCTCGCCGAGAGCCGCGCCGGCATCGACGGCCTGGTGTCCGGCCAGGTCGAGAAGCTCGCCGAGGGCCGTGACATCCTCAAGCGTGCGCTGGAAGCCGACCTCGCCAAGCTGGCCGAAAGCCGCGCCTCGATCGACGGCCTCGTCGCTGGCCAGGTCGAGAAGCTTTCGGAAGGCCGCGATATCCTCAGGCGCGCCCTCGAAGCCGATCTCCAGAAGCTGACCGAGAGCCGCTCGGAGATCGACGACGTCATCGCCGGCCATGTCGGCAAGCTGTCCGAGGGCCGCGACATGCTTGCCAGGGCCCTGGAGGACGATCTCGTCAAGCTCGCCGACGCGCGCAAGGACGTCGATCGTTCGGTTTCCGGGCATATCGACCAGATCGCCGCCAGGAGCAGCGACATCTCGGCGGCGATTGCCGCCGACGTCGAGAAGATCGAGCAGGCCTTCAGCCGGCAGACCGGTGTGATCGAAGAACGCGCCGGCACCATGGAGCGCGCGCTGTCGACCGGAGTCGACAATGTCCGCGGCGTGCTGGAAAAGACCGCCGTGTTCGTGGCGGGCGCGCTGCGCGACAAGGTCATGGAAGTCACCAGTGCCCTGCATGAGCAGGCAGGTACTGCCTTCAGCGACGCGGACCGCAAGATCGCCGAACGGGCCGAGCAGACGTCCGCCGCGCTGCTTTCCAGGGCCGAGGACATCGCCCAGGCCTTCGAGGCGGCGGACCGCCGCCTGCATGAGCGCGCCCAGGATACGTCCAACATGCTGATGGCGCGCGCCGACGATGCGTCGAGCGCGATGATGGCCCGCGCCGAGGAAACCGCGGACAAGCTGGCGACGCGCGCCGGCGAGATCGCCAACACCTTCGACACGGCCGACCAGAAGCTGGTTGCCCGCGCCGTCGAAACGGCGCAGTCGCTGGCCGCCCGCGCCGGCGACATCCTGCGCAACTTCGAGGGCGCCGACGAACGGCTCTCGATGCGCATCACGGAATCGGCCGAAGCGCTGGCCGCCCGCGCCTCCGATCTCGGCCGCATCTTCGACAGCGCCGACCAGCAGCTCATGTCGCGCATTGCCGAGGGTTCGGAAGCGCTTTCCGCCCGTGCCGGCGAAATCGGCCGCATCTTCGACGACGCCGACAACCGCCTGGTGTCGCGCATTGCCTCGAGCAGCTCGACCATCGGCGAGCATGCCGACACGATCGTCGGCGCCTTCGCCGCCACCGAGCAGCGTGTCGCCGACCGCGCCCGCCAGACCGGCCAGGAGCTTGCGGTGCATGCCCGCGAGATCGAGCAGGCGCTGGCCGGCGCCGACGAGCGGCTGGCCGCAAGCGCCTCTGCCGCCGCCGCCCGTGTCGAGGACCAGGTCGCGAGCGTGGAAAACCGCCTCGCCTACACCGCCGAGACCATGGGACAGAAGCTCAACGAGCAGGTCTCCAGCGCCGAGGCGCAGCTCATCTCGCGCGCCAATGTCATCGCCGAGACCTTCACGGCGGTCGGCCAGCATATCGGCCAGAGCACCAACGAGGCCGCGCGCACGATCGGCGCCAACACCCGCGAGCTCAACACAATGCTGGCGGCGCGTTCGGCCGAGATGGCGAAAATCCTCGACGAGACGGCCAAGCCGCTGGTCGAGCGCTTCGCCCAGGGCGGCTCCGAACTGCAGCGCAGCATGGAAGAGGTCACCGAACGGGCGGCCGAGAAGCTGCGCAGCGAGAACACGAACCTCGTCAACGCGCTGGCCAGCCGCACGGCCGAGACCCTGTCGGCCGTCGAAGGCGCGCGTTCCTCGCTTGCCGACAGCGTGGCCGATCTCATCGGCCGCATGACGACCTCCAGCGCGCAGCTCGGCCAGTTGATCGAGCAGGCTGCCGTCAACCTCGGCCAGGTCGAGGAGCGGCTCTCCGGCAGCACGCAGAGCTTCGCCACGACCACGGAGAAGGCCGCCCAGACCTTCGCCAGCTCCGCGCGTCTCGTCGATTCCAACACGACGCGGCTCACCGATCTGTCCTCGGCAACGCTGCGTGAGGTGGCCTCGATCGCGACCAAGTTCGACGAGCACAGCCGCCTGCTCTCCAGCGCCTCTAACCTGCTCAGCTCCGCGCAGAGCAATCTCGAGCACACGCTGGAGCGTCAGTCCTCGCTGGAAGACCTCGCCGTCGGCCTGGTCAAGAAGTCGGAAGACCTCGAGAAGGTGATGCGTTCCTTCGAAAGCCTCGTCGGCCAGACGATGCAGACCGCGGAGGGCCGCACGATGGAATCGGCGGAAAAGATCCGCACCGCCATCGCCGAGGTCGTCGATTCGGCGACGCGTCGCTTTGCCGACGCGACCGAGGAGATGCGCCGCACCGCGGGCTCGATCAAGAGCGAGCTCGACCTGACCCGCGCCGAGCTGAAGAAGGGCGTCATCGAGATGCCGGAAGAGGCCAAGGAATCGACCTCGGCCATCCGTCGCGCCGTCGCCGAGCAGATCAATGCGCTCAAGGAACTGTCGGATATCGTTGCGAAATCCGGCCGCAGCGGCAGCAGCGAACAGGGCGAACCGCGCGGTCTGCGGCCTGCTCCGCAGGCGCCGGCCCGCGCCGCCGAGCCGCCGCTGCGCCGTCCGCCGGCCCCTCAGCCCCAGCCGCAGCCCACGGCTCGCGCCCCTCAGGCGCCGCTCGCCGAGACCACGCTGCGCGGCACGCTCGACCTCGAACGTCCTGCCGAGGCGCCGCGCCGCGACCCGAACAGCAAGCCGCCGCAGGGCGGCTGGGTGCGCGACCTCCTGACCAACGCTTCGCGCGAGGAGGAGCTGCGGCCGGCAGCGCCGGCGGAAGCGCCGCGCGCGACCCCTGCCCAGCGCTCGCCGCTGCATGTCATGGAGTCGCTCAATTCGCTCTCCGTCGACATCGCCCGCGCCATCGACCATGACGCTTCGATCGAGCTCTGGAACCGCTACCGGCGCGGCGAGCGCGACGTCTTCACGCGCCGCCTCTACACGCTGAAGGGCCAGCAGACTTTTGACGAGATCCGTCGCAAGTACCAGGCAGAGGCGGAATTCCGCGCCGCGGTCGATCGCTACTGCGAGGATTTCGAGAAGCTGCTCAAGGATGTCTCGCGCAACGACCGCGACAACATCATGGCGCAGACCTATCTGACGTCCGACACCGGCAAGGTCTACACCATGCTGGCCCATGCAAGCGGCCGCCTGCACTGAAGCCGATCGGCGGACTGAAACAAAAAGGCGG
The DNA here is from genome assembly GCF_006439555.1 of Mesorhizobium sp. B3-1-6. Classification (NCBI taxonomy): domain Bacteria; kingdom Pseudomonadati; phylum Pseudomonadota; class Alphaproteobacteria; order Hyphomicrobiales; family Phyllobacteriaceae; genus Mesorhizobium; species Mesorhizobium sp. B3-1-6. Next base: position 201,537 of record NZ_VFTM01000005.1, read on the forward strand.
GCCGGGGCCCGCCTCAGACTGCTGACGAACCCCGTCGATTTTCGGCGGGGTTTTGTTTTATGTGATTGAAGAGTTTTGAGAAGTTGGTGTCAGGAGATTTTGAC